>CAJMEC010000029.1 GCA_905212345.1 uncultured Sutterella sp.
TTGAGCAGGTATTTTGACTATATCTGATCAACATCGACCAGGTTTTTCGTAACGGAAACAAAAAGAAATGGCGAGCCTTATCCTCGGCACTACATTCACTTCGCTGTGGCTGCTCCGTTCCCGGCCTGACCAGGTTCACGACGAATGCATGCGAGGGGACCCGCCGGGAGCGCAGTTTATCAAATTTCCCTTTAAATTTCAGGATTTTTTATAGAAAAACGGCCTACGAAAAACACTCGCAGGCCGCCTTCTTTTAAAGTTTTAATGACTTAGAGCGGGTTGGGCAACTGAATTTGATCACCGGTACTTGTGATGTAGTCGTTATAGATTTCTTCAGCACTCGGGAAGTACCACTGACCATTCGGAAGCTTCACAGTCGTTTCCTTAAGTCGGAATGTCTTCGCGCCGCACGTCCAGACGTTATAGAGCTTCATGTGTGTACATAAACAGCACTTCATCTCTTCAGGTTTAGGCATAGCCTTCTTTGTCATCATGTCCCACCACTGGGTCAAATATGGACACTTACCATCTTTGAGCATATAGCCGTACGGTTCACAGTTGGGCGGAACACGCATCTTAATGGCCGGAGACGACTTCAGCATACGCATCAAATAACCTGTCGCCGAGAGGTGATTGACCTCGATGTCATCTTCCTTGGCGTTGAGGTAAGCGGTCTTGACCGCATCGGGCAAGCCGCATTCTTTACTGATTGTAAAGCGCGTGGCCACCTGCACGCCATCGGCGCCAACCTCTTTAATCATCCTGACGGCTTCGCCACCGGTAAAAATACCGCCGGCGGCAAACACCGGAATATTAAGATGATTGTCTGCCAGGTACGTCTTTACTTCTCTGACAATCTCTTCAAGAGAAAATTCTCTCCAATCTTCACCAAAGCCCAAATGGCCACCAGCCAGCGGGCCTTCCACCACAATATAATCGGGCAAACGATTAAGGCGACGGTTGCGATTTAAGAAAAGATTCAAAGCGCGGACAGACGAAACAACAATGCCAAGTAAAGCGTCGTTAAAGCGTTTGTTTTCACTCATGAGCTTAAAGCTTGACAAATGCAGGCCGGCCGAAAGCGTAATACCGTCAATGCCCGCATCCAACGCGGCGTTGAGTCGAACGCCTAACGATTCATGAGGGGCGTTATAGGTCAGCTTTTCCATGCAATTGAGAAATACCAGGCCTTTACCCGTGGCACGGCTCATCACATCGCCCACATAACGCAACGTGGCTTCACGCACATCATTTAAATCAAAATGATTGTCAGACTTGTCCGGATTTTTTTGGCATCCGTAATAGCGCTTAACTTTCTTAGCCGTGAAATCAGTGCCATAAAGACGGTCGGACAAATCCATTTGCATGGCATCGGAAATATGAGCAATACCACCCAATTTTTCCACGGCGAGAACCATTTCAGCTGTGGAAATGTTCACCCCCATGCCGCCGACCATGAGCGGAACATACTCTTTATCTTTCAGACGAATTCGCAGGTCCTTCAGACAGACATCACTTAAAGCGTTCATCAGAGACTATCCTCGTGGATAAAAATTACTATCCGAAAAGTATGGCAGTCCAGTTTGTAAAAACCGTAACAAAAAAATTAGGACATTCCCCTAAGGTAATCTCCCTTGACAAGCCACTTATTTTCAGTAAATTAAATTGAATTTAAACTTTCAGGAACTTAAAAATGGCTTTATTAACGGGCAAGAAGCTGCTGATTACCGGCATCTCTTCCAATCGCTCCATCGCCTACGGTATCGCAAAAGCATGTAAGGAAGAAGGAGCCGAACTGATTCTGACTTATAACAATGAACGTTTCCGCGATCGTCTTGAACGTTTTGCAAACGATTTCGGCGCCGCCGCTGTTATTCAATTAAACGTTGCAAGCGATGAAAGCATTGAAGCCGCGGCTGCCCGTGTCAAAGAAGTGTGGCCGGAAGGTTTTGACGGTTTTGTGCATTCCATTGCCTGGGCTCCGCGTGAAGCCATTGAAGGTTCATTCTTAGAAGGCCTTTCGCGTGAAGGGTTCATGGCGGCGATCAATATTTCTGCCTATTCTTTTGCCGCCTTGGCTAAAGCCTTCTTGCCGCAGCTTGAAGGAAGAAAAGCTTCTCTTGTGACGCTTTCTTTCTTGGGCGCAGAAAAAGTTGTTCCCAATTACAACACGATGGGTGTTGCCAAAGCCGCCCTTGAAGCGGTCACCCGTTATATGGCCGCCGATCTCGGTCCCAAGGGTATCCGTGTTAACGCCTTATCGAGCGGTCCGATCCGTACCCTGGCGGCAAGCGGCATTAAGGATTTCCAAAAGATGCTTGCCCACGCTCGCGATATCTCACCGTTGCGTCAGACCGTAACCATTGAAGATGTGGGTCGTTCGACTGCATTCTTGCTGTCTGACTATGCTTTGGGTATTACGGCTGAAACGCTTTACGTGGACGCAGGTTTCCAAGCCATGGCCGGTCAAGTCCAGGCTCAAGAAGAAGCTTAATCACGAATCTTTCGTTCGAAGTCGCCTGAAATTTCGGGCGACTTTTTTTGTATATGAAAAAGTTCCTTGAAAACTATTACCAAAATAGACAATTTCAAATTCCCAATCGCTGAAAAATCCGTTATGCTCGTCTCATCAGACAAAGTGACATCACTGTCAGGACAGTTTCTATTTTTTATTGAATAAAGGTGAAATCATGAGCGATATCGTTCACTTAAATGACTCCAACTACGAAACCGAAACGGCACAAGGCGTTGTTGTTGTGGATTTCTGGGCTCCCTGGTGTGGCCCCTGCCGTGCGCTTGCTCCGCATTTGGAAGCCGCTGCTCAAAAGTTTGACGGCAAGCTTCGCATTGCCAAATATAACGTTGACGAAGCCAATGAATATGCTGCCAAACTCGGCATCCGCTCCATTCCGACTTTAATCGTCTACGAAGACGGCAAACCCATCCAACAGCACGTTGGCTCCATGGGTCAATCCCAGTTGGAAGATTTTTTAAATCAATTTGTTTAAAATGCCCTCCGAATCCGTTCCGGTGCTCATTGTCCGGAACGGAATCTTTTGATTAAATCCTTTTTATACCTAACGATCAGAACAGCGGTGAAAGCTTGTCTGCCTTCCCCTGCCTTTTCAATACACAATTTCAAAAATTCAAATGCATCTTTCCGAACTCAAATCGTTGCATGTCTCCAAGCTCTTGGACTGGGCTATTGACCTTGGTGTCGAAAATGCCAACCGCATGCGTAAGCAAGAACTCATGTTCTCCATTTTGAAAAAACGCGCCAAGGACGGTGAACAAATTTTCGGTGATGGGACGTTGGAAATTCTGCCCGACGGCTTTGGTTTTCTCCGTAGCCCGGAAACCTCTTACCTTGCCAGCACCGACGATATTTACATTTCTCCTTCACAAATCAGACGTTTTAACCTGCACACTGGTGACTCCATTGAAGGTGAAGTGCGCACTCCGAAAGAAGGCGAACGTTATTTCGCCCTTGTCAAAGTTGAAAAGGTAAACGGTCAACCGCCGGAAAACTTAAAGCATCGCATGCTTTTTGAAAACCTCACTCCGCTCTTTCCGAATGAACACCTGGTGCTTGAGCGTGATATCAGAGGAGATGAGAATTTAACCGGCCGCGTCATTGACATGATCGCCCCGATCGGTAAAGGTCAGCGTGCTTTGATTGTCGCTTCGCCCAAGAGCGGTAAAACCGTCCTGATGCAACACATCGCCCACGCCATCACAGCAAACCATCCCGACTGCGTGCTTTTTGTGCTACTCATTGACGAGCGCCCTGAAGAAGTCACTGAAATGCAGCGCACGGTTAAGGGAGAAGTGGTCGCCAGTACCTTTGATGAACCGGCTTCTCGCCACGTGCAAGTAACCGAAATGGTTATTGAAAAAGCTAAACGTTTGGCCGAAAGCAAGAAAGATGTGGTGATTTTGCTCGACTCCATCACTCGCTTGGCACGTGCTTATAACAACGTGATGCCCACCTCCGGCCGCGTACTATCCGGCGGCGTGGACGCTAACGCCCTGCATCGCCCCAAGCGCGTTTTCGGTGCCGCCCGCAATCTTGAGGAAGGCGGCTCTCTGACCATTATCGCCACCGCCTTGGTCGATACCGGTAGCCGCATGGACGATGTGATTTATGAAGAATTCAAAGGCACCGGCAACATGGAAGTGCATTTGGAACGTCGTTTGGCCGAAAAACGCATTTACCCGGCTATCAATGTTCTGCGCTCCGGCACCCGCCGCGAAGAACTGCTTTTGAAGCCGGATGTTTTACAAAAGGTCTGGATCTTAAGAAAACTTTTGAGCGACATGGACGAAGTCGAAGCGATGGAATTCTTGCTCGAACGCTTAAAAGCAACCAAGAGCAATGCCGACTTCTTCGACTTAATGCGTCGTGGCGGCTAAACTTAATAAAACAAGTGAAAACGGCTCTCCCTATCAACCGGAGAGCTGTTTTTTTAACCTCGACCCAGAAAACGCCTAATCATTGCAAAGCAAATGATTCCGCCCAAAAAAGCAAAGGCCGCGCCCGCATAACCGATCCATTCAATAGCCGGGACTGCGCAGACCCAGCCGCCCACCAGCGCACCGCTACCGATCCCGACATTGGCAATGCCTGAATAAATTGACATGGCGATAGGTGTGGATTGCGGTTCTAACCGAATCACAACAGACTGAAAGACCAAACCAAAAATTGTGAAGGCAATCCCCCAAAAAACACACAAAAGCATGGCAGACCAGATGTGTGCCGAAGACAACTGCATTAACGCCAGAAAAATGCCGACACCAAACGTGCCGGTTGCAAAAAAGAATTTGGGATGTTGCTCATAGCAACGAGAAAAGAAAATACTGGCAATAATCCCTGCCACTCCAAACAAAGTCAACGAGAAGGTGATTTCGCTCTCAGGCATATGCGCGACCTGCGCCATGAATGGTTCAATATAACTGTACCCGGTAAAGTTAGCCGTAAAGATCAACGCTGTCAGGACGTATACTCCGATTAAAGCCGGATTTTTCAAAATACCCGGTAACTTTGCCACTGAAGAACCCTGGGTATTGGCGGGCACGCGCGGAAATATAAATAACAAAAATATGGCCACTGCCAAAGCCACTAAACCGATTGAGAAAAAGGTGGCCCGCCACCCCATGTAAAGACCAACCATACGCCCCAAAGGAAGACCGGCAATCATGGCAACAGCTGTCCCCGTTACAACGAGACTTAACGCGGTGGCACGTTTGCCCTGAGGGGCGATGCGCACAGCCAATGGAGAAGCGATAGACCAGAAAATAGAGTGCGAGAAGGCAACGCCCGCTCTTGAAAGCATCAGCGTAATAAAACTTGGCGCAACCGCTGACAAAAAATGACTTACGACGAATAAGCCGAGAATGCCCAAAAGCAATTTTTTAAATTCAACTTTTGAGGCTAAAAGCATCAAAGGTAGAGATAAAACCGTCACAATCCAAGCGTAGACTGTGATGATCATACCGGCCTGAGATTCTGTGATTTGAAAATCACGGGCAATGTCGCTTAAAAGACCAATTGGAATGAATTCAGACGTGTTAACGATAAGGTAAGGCCTGCTACCGGAGCCCAGAGTTTGAGAGCACCCGCCTCTTTTTGTTGAGCCACGGCGCTTTCCTTTCTTTGAATTTAATACAGGCGCAGATTATAGAAAGATGCTCAAAGAAAAAATAGACATAAAGGTTGACTTTTATTTTTTAATACTAATGTTCTTAAAACATATCGCCGATCGCTCTTACGTAACACTTGACAATCGTAGGGCCTTAGAGGCGGCAACAATGATGCGCGAGATCTTTTTCCAACAATATCCCGTACCTATATTAATCGATAAGATTCAGCGCTCTCCGGAACTTACATTAGCAAATCAAAGAATTAGTCGACGGTGACGAACGCAGGGGACTTGTTTGACTAACTGGTTCTCAGCGTTTTGAGATGATGAAAAGAACATCAGAATCCCTTGCAGAGAGTATTGCGACTATTTTGAGATTTCTTTGTTTAGGCACCTTAACAGTTTTGCAAAAATTTGATATTTATAGGAATTTATTGGATAATTCCGCTTCTCTGTCGGAACGTGGAGACGCATGCCCGCGGTAAGACCTTGGTTAACCGGGCTCGTGCGCAAGGCTCTCAGGGCGGCCGATGATTTTTTAGGAAAACTTTACAAATGAAACAAGGTATTCACCCCGAATATCGCGAAGTGGCCTTCTGCGATTTGTCCATCAACAAGACGTTCATCATCAAGTCAACCGCTCAAACCAAAGAAACGGTTGAAATCGACGGCGTGACCTATCCGCTCGTCAAGCTCGATACGTCTTCTGAAAGCCACCCCTTCTACACGGGTGCTCAAACGCGCATCGTTGAAGCCGGCCGCGTGGAAAAATTCCGCGCCAAGTACGCCAACCTCGGCAAGAAGGCTGCGAAGTAATTTTCTCTTTGAAAGTTTCTCGCAAACAGAGGCAGTCTGTCATATATGGACTGCCTCTTTTCGTTAAAATAGCTAAGTCAAATTCATTAGCCTATTCTCATGTTTGAAGAACGTCCCTCCCCGATTGTTGCCTCGGCTGCTTCGGCTCGGAAGTTGCCTCGTATGGCGCTTCTGGCCCTTTTAGTTGTATTCATAATTCCGGGCTTGCTGTCACGCGACTTTTGGAGTTCTTATGAGCTGACCGGTTTTGCGCTTGTGCACTCAATGCTGCAAAGCGACGCGGCCGGCTGGCTTTTGCCGCAATTGGGAGAGAACGCTTATGTGACCAACGGCCCTCTGTCTTTATGGGTGTCGGCTCTTTTTGCCAAAATCTTTGGGCCGCTTTTTTCTGAAGCTAGCGCAAGCCGCTTAAGCGTTCTGGTTTGGTTCGCTATTGCAACTTCAAGCATTTGGTATGGAACTTGGTATCTTGCCCGTCGTTCAGAAGCTCAACCCGTTGTTCTGGCCTTCGGTGGAGAAGCCTCGCCTATTGATTACGGCCGGGTTGTCGCCGATGCGGCATTGCTTATGTTCGTCGCGACTTTCGGCCTTTTTGTTCCGATTCGGCAGCTGTATGTTGAAACGGCGCTTTTAGCAATCGTTGCCGCCTTTTTCTTTTCCTTGGCATGGACCTTGAGAAGGGATGTTTTAGCCCCTCTTTTAACTGGAGTGACGGTCGGCGCTGCTGTTCTTGCCTCTAATCTTTTTGCAGGTATTTCTCTTTTAATCATTGCGCTTTTCATTCACGCAAGAGTGCATGCCTACGAAACACCCTTTATAAACCGAGCCACACTCATTATTGTGGCTGCCTGCGCTACCTTTTTCGTCTGGCCCATTTTGGCCGTTGCCGTGGCCATTGAGACGGTTGACGCCTGGTTTGATATCTGGTGGCAAACGCAATTAGGCTTTTTCGGTCTTATCGCAAGCTCCGATGTTTACTGGATGCTGGAAAACTTTATTTGGTTTCTCTGGCCGTTGTGGCCTTTCGCCCTTTTGGGTCTTTATGCTTTCAGAAAACAGCTGGACCGCACACACATCAAAATACCGCTTTGGATTTTCATCGGACTTTTGGTATTTTCCGCCGCCGGTCACCTGCCCGGTGAGCGCTTCCTGATGCTTTTGACCGTTCCGCTCTGCATCTTGTCCGCATTTGGTCTCTTGTCAGCCAAACGATCACGAGAAAATATCCTCGACTGGTTCTCTGCAACCGTCTTCACATTAGCCCTGATCACCATATGGCTTTACTTCTTTGCCTGGCAAACCGGTTGGCCGCCGAAGATGTCTAAGTCTATTATGAATTTGGCACCTGGACTTGTCCCCTCGCTTCACGGATTGCTTTTTGTACTCTGCTTTGTCACGCTTTTAGGATGGCTTACCCTGGTTTTGTGGCGTATGAACCACTCACAAGTGGTGGCTTGGAAGGGCCCTTGGCTTGCCGCCGCCGGCATCACGGCTCTTAGCATCACCACGGTTTATTTATTTGAGCCGGTCATCGACCGCGCTCGCAGCTATGAACCGATTGTCCATGAAGTGACAACAGACTTATCAGCTCACGCTAAAAAACGAGACTGTCTGAGCATTCAGGAAGTTGATCCTGTCAAAGAGATCCTCTTTAACTACTACGGACTGACATTTAAAGATGACAACACTTGTCGTTTCGTTTTCACGACTGACAAGGCATTTAAAGACAGTTCTCAAGAAGAATCTTCTGTTCTCGGCCGCTACAGTCGTCCGCGAGACCGTGAACGCTTTGTGTTATATAAAAAAGGTGAATAATGAGTCATCCGCTTCCGCAACGTCTGACCCCACCTGATATTTCCGGTCGTGCCATTGCTAAATTGGCCGGCCCCATTTTTGTTGCCAATATCGCTATTGTGGGCGGCGGCACCATCGACACAATTATGGCCGGCCATTTAGGCGCAGACCACCTGGCCGCCATCGCTTTGGGTCTGGCTTCCATGATCATGGTTTTCATGGGGTTGGTCGGCATTCTTCAAGGCATGAGCCCGTTGGCCGGACACCATTTCGGCGCACGGAAATTCGAGAAAATCGGTTTTGAACTGTCTCAGTGTCTCTGGCTTGCTTTTTTCCTTTGCTTTATCGGCATGCCGCTTTTAGGCTGCACGGACATTTGGACCAATCTGGCTCAAGCCCAAGGCCCGGTAAAGACCATGGCCTCTCAGTATCTTTTGATCAGCATGCTGGGGTTGCCCGCGGCTATGGGCGGACGCGCTTTTATCGCATTAAATGCCGCTGTCTCCCGACCCAAAGTGACGATGTACGTTTCTTTGGCAATGCTTGTTCTCAAAGCGCCTTTAAATGCGGTATTCATGTATGGCTGGCTGGGATTTGACGCATTGGGCGGCGCCGGCGCTGCCGTCTCTTCTACGATTCTGACCTGGCTTTCGTTCTTCGTTTATATCTACGTTTGGAAGAAAGATTCTTTCTACCAGCTCATGCGCTGCAAACGCTTCTACGGTCCAGACCCTTGTGCCATGTGGGCGCAACTGAAAATCGGTATTCCGATTGGACTGTCGACCTTCTTTGAAGTGAGCTCGTTTACGTTGATGGCCATTTTCATTTCTCGCTTTGGAGCCGTCACGGTTTCAGCGCACCAGATTGTCGCCAACATCACAAGTCTGTGCTATATGCTTGCGCTTGCAATCGGGATTTCCTGCACGGTCTTGGTCTCCCAGTGCTTGGGGGCCGGCTGGCCCAGCGTCGCTGAAAAGGCAACAAAAAAATGTCTGACTATTGCCGTATCGGTCGCCTCCATTGTCGCTTTGTCTCTCTTTTTTGGCAGAAGCTTTTTGCTCTCACTTTACACAAGCGACGAAACCGTTATTCGCATCGGTTTTTCGCTTATTCTCTTTGGCATCCTTTATCACGTCTTTGATGCCATGCAATGCGTGAGCTCCTTTGCATTAAGAGGTTATCGGGTCACATTCTGGCCGATGGTCATTTATGGCGTATTGCTTTGGGGCGTAGGACTTTTCGGCGGCTACTACATGGCCTTTATTGGCGAACCATTCAGCATACCGCTTGCCGCATACGGTTTCTGGGGCATGACAGCCCTTGGGCTCTTCTTGGCCGGTGTTGCACTTGCCGTAACTGCGCTTTATGTTGCCCGAACCCGTACTAAGGAAGAAGAAGCGGTTGCCAAGAAAGCCGCTGAAATGGCTTCTTAATCAAAAAGGAGAGACAGACGCTCAAAAGACTTTGCCTCTCCTTTGAATATTAAAAGAAAAATTCCCTGATTTTTAGACTATTCGTCAAAAAGGCAAAATATCCATACTTTTGTTAAATTCAAAACAATTTGAAAATTTTCTTCCACGAACCTTCTTCTTTCCCTATCATGGTTTAAAGAGCGATGACTTAAGGAGATGCAGATGAGTGTTCAACAAAATTTAATCGCAGGTGTCTGTGTGGCCATCGGTATTGCCTCTGTCGGCGTTTCTCTGAAGGCCGGTATTGACCATTTTGTCGATCGTGATCGCGTCGTCACCGTCAAGGGACTGGCCGAAAGAAATGTTCAAGCCGACTACGTCATCTGGCCTGTCACTTTCCGCGTCACCGGCAATGATTTGAGCGCGCTCTATGAAAAAGCACAAACACAAAGCGAAGAAATCCGAAACTTTTTAATCAGCCAGGGCATAAAAACTCAAGATATCTCTCAAGGCACACCTTCTGTGCAGGATTTGCACGCCGACTTTTACGGCAATAACCTGCCGCCCGAACGGTATCGTATGGAAATGGCCGTTTCTGTGGCAACCACCGATGTTGACACGGTTTTGAAAGCCATGGGTAACCAGAGCGAATTGATTCAAAAGGGGGTTCTCTTTACGCAGAACTACCGTACGCAATTTTCCTTTAACGGTCTGAACTCCATTAAACCGGAAATGGTTGAAGAAGCCACTAAAAACGCCCGATCCACCGCTCAAAAATTTGCCGAAGACAGCGATAGTGAATTAGGGAAAATCAGGCGAGCGTCTCAGGGACAATTCTCAATTTATGACCGAGACAGCAACACGCCCTACATTAAACGCGTTCGGGTGGTTACCACCGTCGAATATTATCTGAAGGATTGATTTTTAAAGCTTGCCGCCTGACCGGGCGGCAAACTTTTAGTTTGGACTCAAGAATTCATTGATGCGTTCGGTTGCCAAACCATTAGCGTCTTCTTCAAACGGATCAATTGTCACCAGTTGCGGCATCGAACGCATCCATGTCATCTGGCGCTTGGCTAATTGGCGAGTGGCTGCGATTCCAGCCAAAACGAATCGATCGTAATCAATCTCTCCGAGCAGATAGTCGATAGCCTGACGATAGCCGACAGCTCGCATGGAGGGACTTTGCCGATCGAAACGCTCATCGGCCATTAGACGCTTGACTTCATCAAGAAAGCCCGCTTGGATCATCATTAAAAAGCGCTTTTCAATGCGCTCGTGCAAAAGTTTCCGATTCTTAGGTAAGAGCCCCAGCGTCAGGAAAGTGTGATCTGATCCTTTATTTTGCTGGCTTTGATAAAAAGAAATCGGCTTACCTGTTTGTCGGTACACTTCAAGAGCTCGACTGATACGTTGCGCATCCGTCGTATGAAGTCTGTGTGCGGTCTGGGGATCCACTTCAGACAGTTTCTCATGCATGGCCGGCCAGCCGAATTGCCGCGCTTGTCGTTCGATCTCTTCACGCACATTCAGATCACTGGAAGGCATTTGATTTAAGCCCTCTTTGAGCGCTTTAGCGTAAAGCATCGTACCGCCGACTATTAAAGGCAGGCGGCCTCGAGCTGAAATCTCAGCAATCAATCTTTCACAATCTTTAAAAAAGTCGGCCGCACTGTAACTGTCAAAGGGATCTCGAATATCAATTAAGTGGTGAGCAACGCCTTCTTTTTCCTCTTCGGTGGGTTTGGCTGTTCCGATATCCATACCCCGATACACTAAGGCCGAGTCTATGGAAATGATCTCGGCATTAAACGTATGGGCGAGCTTTACACCTAAAGCTGTTTTCCCACTTGCTGTCGGTCCCAACAATAAAACAGCCTTGGCCATTATTTGCCCCGCATAAAAAGCTTATCTAAGTCAGACATGGACATTTGCACCCAAGTCGGTCTGCCGTGATTGCATTGATCAATGCGCTCGGTTTGCTCCATTTGACGCAAAAGCGCATTCATTTCATCGATGCTTAAATATCGATGTGCCCGCACTGCACCGTGACAAGCCATAGTGGCCAAAATTTCGTTGCGTTTTTCTTCCACCAAATTGCTGGACCCAAACTTTTTAATGTCGGCCAACAACTCCGTGATCAGCGCCTCTCCGGTTTTTTCAATATCGGCAGCCAAAACAGCGGGAACAGCGCGCAATCGCAGATGTGTCGGAGAGGCAATTTCCAACTCTATACCAAGATTTAAAAGCAACGACTGATTGTCTTCAAAGGTTGCCATTTCGTCAGCATCTGCCTGAAAGACAAGCGGAATTAAAAGCTGCTGAATGGCAAGCGTCTGAGCGTCCATCTGCGCTTTTAATTTTTCATAGACAATTCGTTCATGCGCTGCGTGCATATCGACAAGCACCATGCCGCGATCATTTTCGGCCACAATGAAGACACCCCCCACCTGACCTAAGGCTCTCCCCAAAGGATACGTCAATTGCGCCTGATCTTGCGCCTGAGTAAACGCTGCGCCCGAGCGGATTGCCTGAACGGTATCCGGAATCACACGTCCCCGAGATGGTTCCGCTTTCGTCTGATAAAAGTCTAAGTACCGATTCAACTGCGACGGCTCATACGCCGGCGCGGCTTGGGAACGCAGCTCAAATGCATGAGCGTGAGTTGGGGCCGTCCCCTCCGATACCGGTTTTTGCACCGCTTGAGTGTGCGATTGAGCTTGGTCAGAAACGTCAGAGCCGGTTTCCATCGCCGATAAGGCAGGAGCCAAAGCGTTTTGAACCGCGTGCATGACAAACTGGTGGATCCACTGAGAGTCCCTAAAGCGCAACTCACTTTTTGTCGGATGAACATTAACGTCCACTTTCACTGGGTCAATGTCGACAAACAAACAGTACATCGGTTGCAACTGGTTGTGCAGCACATCGGCATAGGCACCTTTGACTGCGTGGGCTAAGAGTTTGTCACGAACAAAACGTCCGTTGACATAGCAATATTGAGCATCGGTTCGGGCACGGCCGGCCGTTGGCAATCCTACCCATCCATAAACACGCACAGAAGCCGTTTCCGCATAGACTTCCCGTTGCGCGCGAGCAAACTCATCGGGCAGAATCCGGTTGACGCGCGATCGGCTTTCTTCAATGGGTAAGACCAAAACGGGCTTACCGTTATTGACAAGACGAAATTCAATCGTCGGGTGGGCGATAGCGATTCGCTCCAAAGCCATTTTGCAATGCGCCGCCTCCGTTGCCTCTGACTTTAAAAATTTTCGGCGGGCGGGTGTTTTAAAAAACAAATCCGCCACTTCCACCTTGGTGCCTCGTGTACCGGCCGCAACGTCCACCTCACCTTCATGAATGCTGTATGCACAGGATTGATCCTGTGTTCTGGACGTTAACGTCAGCGCGCTCACCGAGGCAATCGAAGCCAACGCTTCACCACGAAACCCCAAACTTAAAACGTGTTCAAGTTCGTTTAGATCTCGGATTTTGCTGGTTGCATGTCGCTTTAGGGCCAAAGGCAACTCTTCCTTGGCAATTCCCCGACCATTGTCTGTCACCGTCAACCGCTTTATCCCTCCCGACTCCAGTCTTACCTCAATGCGGGTGGCATCCGCGTCAATGGCATTTTCGACAAGCTCCTTGAGAACGGAGGCCGGGCGTTCAATCACTTCACCGGCGGCTATTTGACTGACCAATTGATCCGAGAGCTCTTTAATCGCTCTTTTTGGGGAATGTTCTGTGTTATTCAGTACTTGCATAATGACGGGATTGTAGCATTGGATTTTATGCCGGGTTTTGTGTGTTCGAAATTCGCTCTTTCAAGCTGACATACGGACTAACAAATTCGTACGTTCCAACCTCTTTAAAACTGGTCTAAAAATGAGTAAACTCTCCAACGTTAAATTAATAAAAATAACCTTTTTTTGATTGGCTCCCTCGTTTATGGACTGGTCTTTATTCATTGATTTGTTTACCAACGCCGATCGCTTTCTAATTACGATCGCCAACGATTACGGCGTTCTGATTTATATCATCATGTTCATGATCTTTTTCCTGGAAACAGGGATTGTGGTCATGGCCTTTTTACCGGGTGATTCGCTTTTGTTTGTTGCCGGCGCCGTGACAGCGACGGGGGCAATTGATCCCTGGTGGCTTACGGGGGTTGTCACGCTTGGAGCCATTCTCGGCAATACGTCCAACTTCTATATCGGTTCTTGGCTTGGGCATAAAATCTACGATGGGTCAATCAGCTGGATTGACCAGGAAGCTCTTAACAAAACGCATCAATTCTATTTGCTTCACGGTGGGAAAACTATCTTTCTCGCCCGTTTTGTGCCGATCGTCAGAACATTTGCGCCGTTAATTGCCGGGGCAGCCTCCATGCCAGTTTGGCGCTTTGAGTTTTATTCCATTTCAGGGGCGTTCGCATGGGTTTATGGTTTAATTTGGGCCGGTCACCTATTCGGTAACATGCCCTTTATTCGCGACCACCTGACAACGATTTTGCTTTGCGGTATCGGGTTTGCTTTGATTCCAACCGCCATCATCGCCGTTTCAAAATTCTTAAAGAATAAAAAAGGCGAGCAAAAAGCTATTCAATAATCATTTAACAATGGGCGCAAAACTTCATGGTTCTGCGCCCATTGACTAATAAGGAGAAAGACATGCGACAGTGGGAACACTTTATCGCGATTATCAAAAAGGAAGTTCAACCCGCTTTAGGCTGCACGGAACCAACTTCCATTGCCTACGCCGCCGCTCATGCCGCAAGGCTTTTAGGCAAAAAGCCTGAACGTCTTTCTGTCGCCGTTAGTGACAATCTCTACAAAAATGCCATGGGTGTTTTTGTGCCGGGAACCGGTCAAATCGGTCTTCCCATCGCCGCTGCCGTCGGTGCTTTAGGCGGCAATCCTGATGCTGGCCTTGAAGTATTGGCAACCGTTACACCCGCTCATGTGAAAGAAGCCATGACAATGATTGAAAACGGTTGCGTCAGCATTGAAAGAGCCGATAGCCCTGATGCCGTCTACTGCAGCGCCACTGCGTATGCCGGAAGTGATTCCGCGCAAGTAACCGTCCAAGGTGACCATACCGGTATTGTTGAAGAACGAAAAAATGGTGAAGTTGTTTTCAAAAAAGAACCCGCTATTAGTACCAATGCGGAAGGACAAAGCGCTGTGGGCGGAGAAGAAATCAACTTAAAGGCTATCTATGATTTCGCATTGAAAGCTCCCTTTGAGGATATCGCTTTTATTCTCCAGGCACGTGATATCAATATGGCTTTGGCCGCTGAAGGCTTGGCAAATGAATATGGTCTTGAACTTGGCCGAACCATTAATGAACAAATCAAAGCCGGCATTTTGAGTTCTGACTTAATCAACAATATGGCCGCCTGCACAGCTGCAGCCTCTGACGCGCGAATGGGCGGCGCGACACTGCCTGCCATGAGTAACTATGGTAGCGGCAATCAAGGTATCACGGCAACCATTCCTGTTGTCAAAATGGCTGAGTACGTTAAAGCTGACGATGAAAAATTGGCTCGAGCACTCATTCTCTCGCACCTGGGAGCCATTTACATTAAATCGCACTACCCGTCTCTGTCCGCTTTCTGCGGCAACACTGCAACCTCTTCGGCCGTAGCGATGGCTCTCGTTTACCTTAATTCGGGTACATTTGAGCAATGCTGCATGGCCATCAACAACGTGATCAGTGACACTTCCGGCATGGTTTGCGACGGTGCCAAGTCCACCTGCGCCATGAAGGTTCATACGGCTGCGCAGACAGCTTATAAATGCTGTTTCTTGGCTTTAGCCGGCCACGGGGTTGAAGGTCAGGGGATTGTCTCTGCAGACGTTGAGCAAACGATTGATAACCTCGGCGCGATGATCACAAAGGGTATGCAACAAACCGATGAAAAAATCATCGAAATTATGCGCAAAAATTAATGATCGGGTAAGTGACAGAATATAGTCCTTCTTAAAGAGTCCATACCGCTATCGGCCTGGACTCTTTTCTTTCCTATGTGCTGATTGTTTTAGGCGCTATTGTGATCTGGTTTTGAATGCTCAATCAGCTTTTTGTACGCAATGAGTAGCCTGTTGTTGAGCAATCTCAATGCAATAATTTAATTGTTCGATAGCTCTTTCAGCAATTAAGCATATTAAAGCGTCAGCGCAACTATTTTCATCATACGAAGCTAACGCATCGTAATATCGTTCTTTATCTTCCGCGTAACGAATATTGACAGGCCAATAGCCTTCTCGAACCAGCATATAGTTTAAGAGCAGTCGTCCCGTTCTTCCGTTTCCATCGGAAAATGGATGAATTGTTTCGTACTTTGCATGAAACAAAGAAATTCTTTCGATGGGATGCAATAAATTGTCCGGATCATTAAACCAAGAAACTAACTGACGAATTTTTTCCGGAATTTCCCAATATTGAGCCGTTTTGCAGGCAGTCCCAAGAATTCTCACGTTATGATCACGAAACACACCACAATATTCGGGCAACGCTCCCAACATAACATATTTGTGGAAATTAAGGATTAATGACTCTGAGAGTTCAATTCGTTTCTCTACAAAGTCAAAAATTGCATCGAAGCCTGCCGCGTAACCTCGCGCGGCCATAACATCGCGAATGGGCTTGCCTGAACCAACCGTAATCCCCTCTTTAACAACAAGAACAGTCTCTCGAAGGGTAAGAGTGGAGCCTTCAATGGCATTGGAGTCATAAGTCGTTTGTAACTTAATTTCTTCCCTTAATCTCTGTACCGCAGCTGCAGAAAGAGGACGGCAAGCTTTGAACTTCAAAAGAGTTTGATCTGCTCGTTCTAACCATTGTTGCTTGGAGGTGAGCATATAGATTGCAAACCTAAGATAAGATAATTAAACGAAAAATGCTGTGCCTGATTCTAGCAAATACTATCGCTAGAGAACTATGCGAAATACGTACAAAAATCCCGAGATCCTTCAAAATAGAACCCCGGGATTCAAGTTAAACTAAAAATGCTTACTGAGCGCGTTTTTCTAAAATTTCAATGGCAGGTAAAACCTTTCCTTCCAAGAATTCAAGGAACGCTCCGCCACCGGTTGAGATGTAAGAAATACGGTTAGAAATACCGAATTTACCAACTGCGGCTACCGTGTCACCACCACCTGCAATGGAGAAAGCGCCGTTTTCTGTCGCCTTGGCAATAGCTTCAGCCATCACTTCAGTACCGTGAGAATAGGGCTCCATCTCAAACACGCCCACCGGACCGTTCCAAACAATCGTGCCAGCCTTTTGCAAGATGTCAGCTAAAGCCTGAGCCGTTTCCGGTCCCACGTCCAAAATCATTTCATCGTCTTGAACATCCTCAATGCGGCAAGTACGATGTTCTGCCGTCTCAGAAAATTCCTTAGCAACCACAACATCCGTCGGCAAAGGAAGCGTTGCGCCCTTCTCTTCCAAGGTCTTTAAAATCTTCTTACATTCGTCAAGTAAATCAGCCTCAGCCAAAGACTTGCCAACCTTGTAGCCGGCAGCCATCAAGAATGTGTTGGCGATGCCGCCGCCCACAATCAGCTGATCCACTTTTTGAGCAAGGTTATTCAAAATGGTCAACTTCGTTGACACTTTGGAACCGCCGACAATGGCAACCAACGGATGTTTAGCTTCTTCAACGGCCTTGGTCAAGGCATCAATTTCGGCTGCCATCAATGGACCGGCGCAGACGACGTCGGCGTACTGAGCCACACCATAGGTTGAAGCTTGAGCACGATGAGCCGTGCCGAAAGCATCGTTTACAAAAACATCGCAAAGCGCACCGTACTTCTTAGAGAGCTCTTGATCGCACTTCTTTTCGCCCACGTTGCAACGGCAGTTTTCGAGCATAACCACCTCGCCGGGAGCCACTTCAAAGCCGCCGTCAACCCAATTATCAATCAAACGAACGGGGCAACCTAATAATTCAGCCATACGTTGAGCAATCTTCACGAGGCTGTCAGCCGGGGTCTTTTCACCTTCCTTAGGACGGCCCAAGTGACTTACCACCATCACACGAGCTCCCGCGTCACGAGCCATGCGAATGGCAGGCACTGAGGCAACCAAACGAGCCTCATTTGTAATGTTGCCGTTTTCATCACGCGGAGCGTTCAAATCAGAACGGATGAACACGCGCTTATCCTTCAAGGCTCCGGCCTTGACCAATTGTTCAAGAGTTGTCACTCGCATGGTTTATTTCCCTTTAAAAGAAAAAGACTAATTTGATAATTATAAATAGCTCACTTCAAGACCACGGGTTCAGGTTCCAACCGTACACCGAATTTTTCCTCAACCGTGTCTTGTACAAAGGAAGCAAAATCAAGCAAGGCCTGGCCGTCGGCCGCACCGTCGTGGTTAACCAAAACCAAAGCTTGTTTTTCGTATGTTCCGGCAAATCCGTGTCGCATCCCCTTTAACCCCGCTTGGTCAATGAGCCAGCCGGCGGCTAATTTCTCACGACCGCCCGATAAGGGATAATGAACAATGCTTGGGAATTTCTCGAGCAATTGTTGGAAAACCTCCCGGGTGACGATCGGATTTTTGAAAAAAGATCCGGCGCTCGGCAATACCTTCGGGTCAGGAAGCTTACGAGAACGGGCAGCAACGACCGCCTCAAAAATAGCCTGTGGCGTTATCTCTTGAGAATCTTTAAATCCCAAGGCCAATTCTTTGTAGCTTAAATTCGCTGACCACTGGGCAGCAAACGCCAACTCGACAGAAAGAACGATCAATTCTGATCCCGCCTGTGTCTTAAAAACACTGTGCCGATAGCCAAAATCACACATTTCACTAGGAATTATGCGCACCGAGGACGTCTGGGGATCAAAAACCTCCACGCTTCTGACAAACTGCGCCACTTCGGCTCCGTAAGCACCGATATTCTGAACGACGGCTCCGCCGACTGTTCCCGGTATCAAAGCCAGGTTTTCAGGGCCGCCCCAACCTAAATCCAAAACTCTTCGGACCGTTTCGTGCCAAGACTCCCCTGCGCCAACCTTTACAACTTTTTCGTCTGCATGAGCTTCAAAGCCCTTCAAATTCATCTTGATAACCAATCGATTAACAAGATGAGAAGCAATCAGCAAATTCGAACCCCCGCCCAAAATGAAAGGTTCAATATTCTCCCGATGAGCGAAATCCAGTGCCAGTTCCAACTCTCTGCGATCGGTGACCTCAGCAAAATACCGCGCCTTAGAACCAACAGCCATCGTATTGTAGGGTTTTAAGTCCACAAAACTTCGAACAAGAAGCGCTTCTTCTATACGTCGAAGGACACTCGTAGTATCCAACTCATTTTCACACATCAGTTCATCAATGGTGCCCTGCGGAATGAAGCGATCTTTAATCCCAAAAACTAAAACAGGCACATCCATTCCCATTTCAGACAGGGCCTCAAGAACACCACTTCCCGCGCCGCCCGCCGCAACACCGTCTTCTACTGTGCAAAGCAAATCATGCGTTGCCGCCATTTGAGCCAACATTTCACGATCAAGCGGTTTTACAAAGCGCATATCCACCAAAGTGGCATCAAGCTTCTCGGCCACTTCACGCATCCGGCTAACCATCAAGCCAAACGCAAGAATCGCCACCCGTTTATCCTGTTTAGTGCTTTCTCGAATAACTCGAGCTTTTCCGATTTCGAGAGTTTCCAGGGCTTCATCCTGAAGAACTCCGGGACCTTTACCTCTCGGATATCGAACCGCAGCCGGCGTATCCATTTTGAAGGCCGTCGTGAGCATCTTTCGACACTCGTTTTCATCCGACGGCGTCATGATTGTCATATTGGGGATACTGCGTAAATAGGCAATGTCGAAAACACCCTGATGTGTCTCACCGTCAGCCCCCACCAATCCGCCACGGTCAATGGCAAACATCACCGGAAGATTCTGGATGGCGACATCATGCAAAATCTGGTCATAGGCCCGTTGGGCAAAAGATGAATAAATCGCCACCACCGGTTTGATGCCCGAAGTTGCGAGTCCTGCCGCAAAAGTGACGGCGTGTTGCTCGGCAATAGCCACATCGCGGTAACGCTCAGGAAAACGCTTTTCAAATTCGACTAAACCTGAACCCTCTCGCATAGCGGGAGTTATGGCATAGAGTCGTTCATCGACCGCTGCCATATCGCAAACCCAGCGGGAAAACACTTCCGTGTAAGTGGGGTGTTTCGGATCAGACTTTTTCTCAACGATTCCTTTTTCAGGATCAAATTTCCCAACACCGTGATAGAGCGTGGGATTTTCTTCCGCAAGCGTATACCCCTTGCCTTTTTTTGTGACGACATGCAAAACCATGGGACCGTCAAGCGCCTTGATATTTCGCAAAACTGTTATGAGGTTGGCAATGTCGTGGCCATCGACCGGACCGTAGTAGTTAAGATCAAAGGCAGAAAAAAGCGTAGAGTGAGGCGCCACAAAGTTAACCGTGCGCTGCTCCATGCTTTTGAAAAGATTCCAAAGCTTAGGAAGCGGCTTCAAGGCGCGTTTTGAGAAATTGCGTGCGCTTGAAAACGCGTGACCGGATACAAGCTTGGCTAAGTGATGGTTTAGCGCACCGACCGATGGCGAAATAGAACAATCATTGTCATTGACGATGATTAAAAGTTTAATGCCATCCTTATATGTACCGGCATGGTTGAGCGCTTCAACGGCCATACCGCCCGTCAGAGCTCCATCTCCGATAACCGCGATGTGCCAAGCGTCCTTCTCGCCGTTTAGGGCATCGGCAACAGCCATTCCAAGAGCGGCAGAAATAGAAGTGGAGCTATGGGCTGTGCCGAACGCATCGTGCTCACTTTCTCCACGCTTGGGAAAGCCTGAGAGTCCGTGATACTGTCTCAATGTTTTAAATTGATCCATTCGCCCGGTAAGCATCTTGTGGGCATAAGCTTGGTGCCCAACATCAAAAATAATCTTGTCGTAAGGCGAATTAAAAACATAGTGAAGAGCCAATGTCAGGTCAACAGCCCCCAGGCTACTTGCCAAGTGACCTCCTGTTTTTGAAACAGAGTCAACCATAAACTCTCTTATTTCCCGAGCCAGCGTCGGCAGCATTGGCACAGAAAGCTTTTTCAAATCTTTCGGAGAATGGATTCTATTGAGTAAACGCATCTCTTCCCCTGTCAGTGATCTCGGCTCAAAATATAGTTGGCAATATCGGCCAGACGTTCCGTTTTGCCCTCATACTCTTTGGACAACTTTTCAATGGTCTGCAAGGCCTCAAGCGCCCGACTGATTTCATTTTGAGCCATCTTACGAGATTGTTCGAGCCCTAAAAGCGATACAAAGGTGGGTTTGTCCTCGGCCGCATCTTTGCCGGCCGTTTTACCCAAAACAGCCGTTTCAGCCGTCACATCCAAAACGTCATCGATGACCTGGAAAGCCAAGCCGATAGCATCGGCATACTGGGCGACTAACCCAATTAATGAGGCCGGAGGCGTTTGCTCAGCGCCATAAAGCCCCATGAGAGCGCTCGCCCGAACCATGGCACCGGTCTTCATCCTATGCATCAAGGTCAACGTATCCAGATCAAGTTTTTGGTGAACGGATAAAAGATCCACCGCCTGACCGCCGCACATACCGGCCGATCCGGCCGCCGCGGCTAATAATTTAACCAGCATGGTAATTTGCTCACCCGGCAATTTTGTTTGTGTCAGTTCAAAAAAAGCCTGTGCCTGAAGGGCATCTCCGGCAAGCATCCCCATGGCTTCGCCATATTTTTTGTGTGTTGTGAGTTTACCGCGGCGTAGAGTGTCGTTGTCCATGCATGGCATATCATCATGAACAAGCGAATACGAATGAATATATTCAAGAGAAAGGGCAATATGGTCCAGCGCTTCTTCTTTGGCGCCAACCAGTTCCCCGGCGGCGTACGCCAATAACGGACGAATGCGCTTGCCACCATCTAAAACGGCGTAACGCATGGCTTCATGAAGTTTCCATGGCAAACGATTATCCGGCGGCAGCGCCTTCTTTGCGCAAAGTTCAAAATGCGCTGCGCGTTGAGCGCTCCAACTCTTAAAGTCCATCCGTAATTCCTTTCTGACGAAGTTCCATTTCCCGCAGAGGCACTTCGGTACCATCTTCAAGCTGTCGGACTACCTCAGCTGCCTGACTGAGTAACTCCTGACAACGAGCCGACAATTCCTTTCCGCGCTGATAGGCCTTAACGCTCTCTTCAAGCGTAAGCTCTCCCTTTCTCATCGTCTCAACAATGGCCTGCATCTCTTGCATAGCTTCTTCAAATGATAATTTTTGAACTGATTTCGGTTGAGCCATTTCACCCTCATCGTGACATCCACATTCTGCCCATTTTACCGCAGGTTCCGTTTAGGAACGCCGATGAGAATCAGCTATCATCGCTTTTTGAAGTTTGCATTAAAGAATCTTTGACTTCCTCTTCATAAAAATGAGAGGTCAAGCTTATTTGATTTAACTTAGTGTAAAAGCCAAAAAAGACCGTTTCAGGCAAGTGTATATCAATTTAAATCATAAAAATCAGTGACTTTTTTAGCTCTCACCGCTCCTTGCCACCCAAATAAGAAAACACAGTGTCTCGCCTGGCTTTATTCATAAGCGGTTATTTTGATGCGGCTTTTGAGACACTGCTTCACACTTTAAAGTTTTTAGCCGAATTGCACCTATCGGCGCGACTGCTATGATTGATTTATATAATCCTTTTTGTGTAAAAAAGTTCTGCAACTTCTGTGAATTTAAAAATGGATAGAGCTATTTTTTACCGTCAATGGAAATTACCCTGCGGGCCAATGATTGTCGCCTCCTTAGACAATAAATTAGTGATGACTGACTGGTTAAACGGTTGGCACCA
>CAJMEC010000030.1 GCA_905212345.1 uncultured Sutterella sp.
ATGCTTTTTTCTCCAAGAAAAAAGATCCTCTCCTTCAATCAAAATAGAGCCTTTTTCCGCTTTCTCTAATCCTAAAAGAAGCCGCGCCAAGGTCGTTTTACCAACACCCGAAGCCCCAGCCAATCCGACAATTTCTGCGCGGCTGATTTGAAGATCAACTCCCTTTAAAACAGAGTGAAATTTTGTTTGCGAAGAAAAAAGTCGTCTGCGAGTCGGATACGCTTTACAGAGACGATGCACCTCGATAAAACGATTATTAGAAACGTGATTGAAATTATTGATGTTGATTTCTTCGGTAGGCTCTGTTGAAAGCTTTAACTTATTAAAAGTGGAACTTAGTTCATTGCGCATCTGCACTAAATGCCGAAAATAGGATGTTTGCGGTCGCTCGGCAATATCTGTTAAGCCGCTTTCCACGATTTGACCGTCTTTCATCACAATGATCCGATCCGCGAGCGCTTGAGCCACTGACAAATGATGAGTGACAACAATCAAGGTCGCAGCGGTTTCTTTTCGGATACGGGTCAGTCCGTGTATGACTTCTTTAACGGACAGTGCGTCAAGGGCGCTCGTCGGTTCATCAGCAACCACTATTTCGGGTTTAAGAATCAATGCGCAGGCAATCATGGCACGCTGCAGCATGCCGCCCGAGAGCTCATGGGGATAGTGCGAGAGAACGAAATTCGGGTCAGCGATTCGCAACTTGCTTAAAGTCTCACAAATGGTCTTCGTTGCCGCTACTTTTGAGAGTTCGGGAAAGTGTGTGATTACTGTCTCAATGAGCTGGGGGCCGACTTTCACGAGCGGATCGAAGGCGGTTGTCGGTTGCTGGCTTAAATAAAGAATACTTTTGCCGCGATCGCTGCGATTGTAGCCAAGTGATAGAACTTCTGAACCATGTAATTTAACGGAACCGGAAGCGGACAGACAAGGCGGAAGCAGTCCGCAGACAGACTGAAGGGCTAATGACTTGCCAGCACCGGACTCACCTAATAAAGCCAAAGACTCACCCGCTTTGACCTCAAAATCCACGCCTTTAAGAATGGCGTATCGGGGATTGGCGCGAGGCACAATCTTGAGATTTCTTACCTCAATGAGATTTTTCAGAGTAAGGTTTTTATTGCTCATAAAAAACTCTCCGTGAGGACGCTCTTTTTTGGGGTTCAAAAACTTGTGCCAGCGCGTCACCTAAAAAGTGCAAAGCAACCACCGTACATAAAATCATTAGTCCCGCAGGCAGCATTTGCCATGGGTAGAGAGTCATGACGTTTTTAGCTTCGGCCAACATCATGCCCCATTCAGCGGTTGGCGCAGAAACTCCTAATCCTAAGAAGGATAAAGAGGAAATCATCAAAATAACGCTTCCCGTGTCCAAGGTTGCTAACACGAAGAAATCGGCAAGGATATTAGGAAAGAGGTGACGGGTCAGGATCCAGCGCTGGTCGGCATTATTGACAAGACTAAACCGGATAAAAGCGCTGTTTTGGATTCGTTTCGCAAGCGATCGGATCATGCGTGCGTACCACGGCCATTTAGCCACTAAACAACCGATGATGATGTTTTCTATTCCCGGTCCCAAAAGTCCCACCATGGCCAAAATCATCACTTCACTCGGAAAGGACATCCAGAGGTCGCAAAAGCGCATCATCAGTTCATCGGTTTGTCGGTTGGCAGCCGCACTCACCAGTCCCCAGAGTGTGCCGAAAAGCGCGGTTAATAGGGTGGCAATAAGAGCCGTGTAGACACTGGATCGGATGCCCCAGATCAGTCTTGAAAAAATATCCCGGCCTAAAGCATCGGTTCCTAGCCAATGAGTACTGCAAGGGGACAAAAATTTATTGCCAAGATCAATAGCGCTGGGATCCGCCAATGGTATGAGCGGTGCAACAAGTCCCAAGGTCAAAACACAAAACAAAAATCCCGCTGCCAACCGAGCGGTCGGTTTATTCCATAGTGATGAAAGTACAAAAAATAGGCGCTTCATACTTGTCTTTTGTAATTGTCTCTTTGCCTTGGATCGAGGGACATGCTGAGCAAATCGCTTACTAGATTAAAGAAAACAAAAAGAGTGGCCATCAGCAACACGTAGGCTTGGATAATTGGCAGATCTCGGTTAAATACCGCTTCTACACAAAGACGTCCTATTCCCGGCCAAGCAAAAATACTCTCGATAATAAAAGCGCCTGCAATTAACTTTGGGATAGACATTCCCAGGGCAGTGAGCGAGGCATGTAAAGAGTTTTTAATCATGTGCCAAGTGATGCGTTTTTCAGACAAACCACGGCCGCGAGCAAAAAGCACCCAGTCTTCGTGAGCTGTTTTAAGCATTTCGGAGCGAATTAAGCGCATGTAGGTGCCGATGTAAGCAAGTGATAGTGTCACTGCGGGCAATACAACCGATGAGACTGAGCGCATTCCACTTGTCGGCAAAAGATTCAACTGGACTGAAAAAATCCAAATCAAAATTAAAGCCGCCCAAAATCCGGGCATCGATGTGGTAAAGAAAATAAAACCGCGTATGAACCAATCGGTTTTTGAATTTTCCGCCCGGGCTGAGAGAGTACCTGCTGCTAGGCTGACGGACATGATGATAAAAAGAGCGGTGAGCGCCAGAAAAAGAGTAGCGGGAAGTGCTTCTAAGATACTGTCAGTGACCGGAAGACGGGTGACGTAGCTTAATCCCAAATCACCATGAAGAGCACTGCTTAGCCAATCGGCGTAGCGAGTCAGAAAGGGTTTATCAAGCCCGAATTCCTGGCGCGTGGCTTCAATGAGTTCTGCTGTCGGGAGCATACCGTTGACACGAATGGAGGCTTCGGCCGGATCAGTCGATGAAAATTCCGCAATGGCAAACGTGATGATCGTGATGCCAATTAATATTGGCACCATGAAAAGCAAACGTTTGAGAAAAAAGCGCAGCATTTGGTCTATTGCAGAAAATCAACACAGCAATTATGGCTGATTAGCAGATTCAAAGTACATGGATTCAAACGGAATTTCGTATTGTGAAACCTTGAAATCCACTCCTTTTAGTGACGGTGTATGAACCGCTTTGGTTCTGGAGTATGAAATGGGCACGTATACATCAGCATTGTGAATAGTTTTAAGAATCGTTGTGACCAGCGCCTGTCGTTTATCTTCATCCATCTCAATCATGAAGTCTCCGATCAGATGGTCAATTCTTTCTTTATTGGGCAACCCCAGCTGAGCTTGGTAGTCTCCGTGCGCAGGACTGCGCCAGGATGAGAGATAACTTTGTGGGTCATACGGAGCCCCCCACGAAAGCGCGTATTGCAGATCGAAGTCACCGCTTCTTTGGCGATCGAGGAAAATTTGTTTTTCCTCACCGAAAAGATTCACTTTAATGCCGACTTGAGCTAAGTCGGCTTGGATGACCTCGGCAATGGTTCTTTCCTGTGCATTTTGCGCATTAAAGTAGAAGGCAACTTCTGCTTTTACCCCGTTTTTCACCCGAACGCCGTCTTGAGCCGTTAGCCACCCTACTTGATCAAGAAGATCGCGGGCTTTTTGGGGATTGTATTCTCGGATCTTTAAGTCAACGTCACAGTAAGGGACATTGCGGGCAAAAAGGGTTAAAGCAGGCTCCTCGAGGTTGTTCAAAACGCCTTTAGCTATTGCTCCTCGGTCAATAGCGTAAGCGATAGCAAGACGCAATGCCGGATCTGCGGTAACAGGTCTTTTAGTGTTTAACAAAATCGCCCGGCTTGCAATGGGCTCACTTAAAGAAACCGACAGGGAACGACTTTTTTGCAGCATGCTTAAAGCATCGCTTGTCAATTGGTCGCCATCGGCGCCGAATATCAGATCAATCTCTCCTTTTTGAAGTGCCATCAACATGGTTTGCGCATCAGGCAGCACATTCCATCGGATTGACTTTAATTTCGGTTTTTCACCCCAGTAGGTCTCGTTTGCGTTAAAGGTCGCATACTGGTTTCGTTTGTGTTCAGAAAGTTTCCACGGTCCGGTTCCCGCCAAACACTTCACGCCGTTTTTTGTGTGACCGTTGTCCATGCAGGCGGGAGATATGAAGCGAAAAGGTCTGGAAACACCGAGCTCAATCAATGTGGGGAAATAAGGATGCTTTAAGTGTAGTTCCCACGTTAATTCATCAAGCGCACGGTGAGATTCGATTTCATTGACTAAATTGAGCCATGCATGACGAATTTTATTTTCCAGGATCGCATCAACATTGGCTTTTACGCTTTGTGCGGTAAAGGGTTGGCCGTCTGTATAACGAACACCCTCACGCAAATGGAAGGTGTATGTTTTGCCGTCAGCGGAAATATCCCAACTTTTGGCAAGCCACGGTTCAACGCCTTTGGCAGTGTTAATGACCAGAGGTTCAAAAACCATGGCTTGAGCCGCCATTTCACCCAAATAGAGGTGAGGGTTGATGTCTCGGATATCTTTCATGCTAGCGTATTCCAGATGGAAACGATCGCCCGCATTTTTATTTTCATCGGTATCAGATGGCGAACAAGCTGTTAGCCAAAAGGAAGCAGACAAAATAATGGCTGCTCGAAATAATGAAGCGTGAAAAACTGTTTGCACGTGAAAACCCCGCCGGATATCCGAATACTGGTTAAAGTGTGACTCAATGATAGGGGAAAGAGTGTGATCTCTCAATGGAAAAAAGGATTATTGAGAGAATTGGAGAAAAAATGACCAGAAATAGAAAAAGCCCGAAAAATCGGGCTTTTTGGTCGGTACGATGCTCAATTACTTGAGCTTCGTTTCCTTATAAACCACATGCTTGCGAGCAACCGGGTCATACTTGGAAATTTCCATCTTGCCCGTGCTCGTACGCTTGTTCTTGGTCGTCGTATAGAAGTGACCCGTACCGGCGGTCGACTCTAACTTGATCTTTTCACGGTTACCCTTTGCCATGGTGAACTCCTATTAGATTTCGCCGCGGGCGCGGAGGTCCGCTAAGACCGCATCAATACCGAGCTTGTCGACCGTACGAAGACCTGCCGCCGTCAGACGCAAACGAACCCAACGGTTTTCGCTTTCAACCCAAAAACGACGATATTGAAGATTGGGCATGAAACGACGCTTGGTTTTGTTGTTTGCGTGAGAGACGCGGTGGCCGACCATCGGCGCTTTGCCGGTGACTTGACACACTCGTGCCATCGCTAACTCCAGTCAAAAAATTAAAACAAAAACAACCCGTCCGAAGTAATGCATCTCACCTCGGTGGGGTCAACGGTATCGTGCATTATACTCATCACCCCCTGCATACGCAAATTTTTATATATTTTCCGCAAAGATGACTCTAGTCCTTATTAATGACAAGGGCAGGCCGCCCGTCGTAGCCATAGCGTCGTTTATTGCGGATGATGAGTGCAACGCTCAAAATGAAAGTCAGTGTTTCAGCCAGCGGCACAGAAAGCCAAAGTCCAATCTCGCCGATTAAAAACGGCAGGCACTCGATAACCAGAACGGTAAAAAGAAACGTTCTGCAGAAAGAGACGATGGCCGCGCGTTTGCCGTCTCCCATGGCTGTAAAAAGGTAGGCGGCAAACATATTGGGGCACAGCAGCAACAAAGAAAGCGCGAAGTAGCCGAAGTTGGCCAAAACGAGTTCGAAGACCGCAGATTCCCTAGGTGTGAAGAAAGCCAAAACAGGGGCGGCAAAAATAACCGACAGACCATAGGCCGCAAGCGAAAATACCGTCATGATAACGAGGCTATTTTTAAAGACACTGGCCAATTCTGTCCAGTTCTGCTCGCCGTACTTATAACCTAAAATTGGACCTGTGGCTTCGCAAAAACCATAAAAAATGGAATTGAAAACGTACGTCGAATAGGACGCAATGGTTAATGCTGCCACACCGTCAACGCCCAACCAATACATGAAAGCAGCATTAAACAAGTAAAGCGTAACAGAAGAGGAGAGACTGCCGACCATTTCGGAAAAGCCGCTTGTGCACGCGCCTTTAAGAGCCGCCCAATCGGGACGAGTCAAAATGATTCTGATAGGGGCTTTCGTGCGACAAAAGAAAACGCCTCCGGCCATTGCAGCGACAATCCAAGAGATAACCGTAGCCAGTGCTCCGCCATACATCCCCCAACCGAATGGCCCCATAAAAACAATATCCAAAACAACATTGGTGAGACCCGAGGCGATTGAAACGGCAAGCCCCAATTTGGAAAACCGGCCACTGTGAAGAAAGTTTGCGACAGAACACTCAACAAAAAGCAGGGCATGAAGGCAAGCCAAACAATTTGATACTCGTAGGCGTAAGCATATTGTTCTTCGTTGACATTAAGAAAATCCAACAGAGGGTCTAGTAGCAAAATACCTAAGAGCCCCACAATGACTCCAAAGACAAATTCCGCATAAACCAGCGTGCTTAAGGCTCGGTCGGCGCCTGCCGAGTCGCCCGCCCCCATGCGTCGCGAGACAACGGAGCCTCCTCCCGCCGAAAGCATGATGCCAACCGCGCCTAAAAAGATGGCAAGCGGGAAGATCATGTTTAGAGAGGCTAATGCCACAGTGCCCATGTAGCGGCTGATCAGTACGCCATCGGCCACCATGTAGCTCATGATAAAAAGCGACATCAGCATACGAGGGAATGTGAATCGTAACTGCCCTGCGATGTTGAAATGTTGGCCGAGGATGGTGTTGGTGGGGCGCATAAAAGTAGTTAATGTTTTGTTTTTCTAATACTGCTGTTCTGTCGCTTAAAAGCCAATGTCAATACTAATTCAAATTTTTCTAGGCTGTTTGCCCAAAATACTCTAAAAAATTTAATAATCAAACCGAAATCATGAAAACGAGATGAACAAAAAACGGTAGACTTTTGAAATATTTTGAGGGGAAAATCCATGCAGGTTTTATTAGCTCAACCGCGAGGTTTTTGCGCCGGTGTTAACCGAGCCATTGCGATTGTTGAAAAAGCTTTGGCTGTCTATGGCAGTCCGATTTATGTTCGTCATGAAATTGTTCATAACAAGACGGTGGTCAATGAACTTAAAGGAAAAGGCGCGATATTTGTTGATCATTTAAGTGAAGTGCCGGATGGAGCCACGGCTATTTTGTCTGCTCATGGTGTTCCTAGAAGTGTTAAAGAGTACGCTTTAGGGCGAAAAATTCGTCTTTTCGATGCAGCCTGTCCTTTGGTGATGAAAGTGCATCGCGAGGTCGTCAAAATGCATGAAGAGGGACTAACGGTTATTGTGATCGGGCACAAAGGACATGCAGAAGTGGAAGGTACCATGGGACAGGTCGACAACAATATCTACCGTGTATACACGGATGAAGAAGTTGACGCTCTTAACGTACCC
Source organism: uncultured Sutterella sp. (assembly GCA_905212345.1). Taxonomy (GTDB): domain Bacteria; phylum Pseudomonadota; class Gammaproteobacteria; order Burkholderiales; family Burkholderiaceae_F; genus Aphodousia. Next base: position 7,312 of record CAJMEC010000030.1, read on the forward strand.
GATCCCAGTAAAGTCGGTTATGTAACGCAGACGACTTTATCGATTGATGAAACTAAAGAAGTTATTGCTCGGTTGAAAACCCGTTTCCCGTCCATTCGTTCACTGTCGGCCGCGGATATTTGCTACGCCACACAAAGTCGTCAGGAAGCCGTAAAGAAGTTGGCGGCGATGGTTGATTTGGTGTTGGTGATTGGCTCCAGTACCAGTTCAAATTCCCGCAGACTCCGCGATAAGGCACAGCGTGAGGGAGTTCGCGCATTTTTAATTGACAGCGTTGCCGATATTGAACCCTCTTGGTTTGACGGAGTGGAAAAGGTGGGACTGACAGCCGGCGCTTCGGCGCCTGAGCATTTGGTCCAGGGCGTGGTGGAATACTTAAAGGCGAACGGCGCCACCTCTGTGGAGACGATGCCGGGCGTGCCCGATAAGATTACTTTCCCATTACCGGCGGGTCTTTAATAAAAGCGAAAAGGATGATTATGTCTAAAGAAAAACACCAAAGTGCGACACCGGCCACCGATTGGCTCAAACAACATAAAGTTGTCTTTGAACCCTTTTCTTACGAATATGTTGAGCACGGTGGTACAGCCAGCGTTGCCGCAGCTTTCGGTTTAGATCACCATACTGTTGTAAAAACACTCATTATGGAAGATGAGCACGCAAAGCCCTTGGTGATTCTTATGCATGGGGATTGTGAAGTCAGCACCAAAAATCTGGCTCGCCAAGTGGGGGCAAAACATATCGCGCCTTGTAAGCCCGAGCAAGCTCAGCGCAATAGCGGCTATCAAGTCGGCGGTACTTCGCCCTTCGGAACCCGCAAGCGTATGCCTGTATACGTGCAAAAGACGATTTTGGAATTGCCTGAAATTTACATCAACGGCGGTCGGCGTGGTTTTATTGTGAAGATCAATCCCTCCGTATTAGTCGATGAATTAGGGGCAAAGCCGGTTGATTGTGCTAATGCGGATTGACCACTAATTGGTGAAAAACGTATTGGCGCCTCTATGGTGTAAAACAGAGAGCCCCGTCAGGAGTAGTAGAAAATGCAAATGGAAAAAGATTTTGTTCAGAAAATTTTCTCCGATGTTCGCGAGATGTCGAAATCCGACCTGGGGGTCACTCGTTTGGGGTATTCGGAAAAGGAAACGCAAGTATTAAATTATCTTGAAAAAGTCGCTCTCGGTTTAGGTCTTGATTGTTCGTACGATGTAGCGGGCAATCTTTGGATGACTCTTGAGGGAAGGCACCCGGAGAGGCCATTTTTAATGGTCGCCAGCCACGCCGACAGTGTTCCTGAAGGTGGAAATTTTGACGGGTTGGCCGGTATTGTCTCGGGACTTTGTGCGGCCAAAGTCATTAAAGAGTCAGGAATTCAATTGGATCGAAATTTAAACGTTGTGGCTTTCCGTTGTGAAGAACAAGGTCTAATTGGTTCCCGCGCTATCTTGGGAACATTAACGCCAGAGGACTTGAATCGTCGTTATCGCCCCGAATGCAAGCTTTTGGGTGAATCTATGCTTGACTGTGGGATTAATCCTCAGGCGTTAGTTCAAGGTAAAGCCTATTTGAATCCGAAAGAAGTGGCGGCATATTTTGAATTACACATTGAACAAGGACCAAAGTTGGAGCGGTCTTCCCAAGCAAAGGTTGGTTTGGTGACCGGTATCCGCGGTAATGTTTTTCATCGCGCTATTCGATGCTTGGGTGAAACCGCTCATTCCGGCGCGATTGATTTTGAGTTCAGACACGATGCCGTAGCGGCTGTCGCACAGCTTTTTGCCGTCATGCGTGCGCACTGGATTGAAAGACTTAAAGCGGGCGAGGATTTGGTCTACACGAACGGCGTTGTGAATACGCCGCCTTCTCAGAGCTTTAACATTATTTCAGGCGAAGTAACTTTTAGCCTTGATATCCGTACGCTTTCAGTACAAACGAGAGAGAACTTCTATGAGCTCTTTAAGAAAGAAGCCCGAAAGATAGAGGCTGATTTTGGTGTTCGCTTCGAATTTGATCAGGCTTTTTATATTGAGCCCGCTTTAAGTGATGGTCGCTTAATTGATAAATTAGAATCATCGGCGGCTCAAGAAAACATTGCGGTCATTCGCATGCCTTCGGGAGCCGGGCATGATGCCGGTGATATTGCTCAGGAAGGCATCCCGACGGCGATGATTTTTATTGCTAATCAAAACGGCTCTCACAACCATCGCGAAGCTATGCGAGTGGAAGATTTTCTGTCCGGTGTGCAAATTTTGACTCGCACGCTCAAAGACTTTTAGCGAATGATATCCGAGGCGGCTTCTTTGAGCCGCCAACGAGGCTTAACGCCGAATTTCATATTTTTAAAATGACGGTTGATGTCATCAGGACTCATGTGTTTCATTCGCTCCAAACCTGCCGTGGCGATCATCGCACCGTTGTCTGTACACAGTTTGATGGGCGGAAAGAAAACTTGCATTCCACGTTTGCGCATTTCATAAACCAAGCGGTTGCGAAGCTGCTTGTTAGCGCTCACACCTCCTGCGACCACGAGTGTTTTCATTTTTGATTGCTTCATTGCCTTGACAGTCTTGGCAGCCAATACATCCACGACGGCATCCACAAAAGCTCGGGCTAAATTGGCGCGAAATGTTTCATCAGTTGCATCTGGCGCATTCTTAACTGCGGTCAAAACCGCGGTTTTTAAACCCGAAAAACTCATGTCAAGATTTGGCGAATGAATCATGGGGCGGGGCAGTTCGATAGCGCCGGACTCGCCCTTTTCGGCCAAAGCGCTCACGGCGGGGCCGCCCGGGTAGCACATGCCCAAAAGCTGAGCGGTTTTATCAAAAGCCTCACCCACCGCATCATCGAGCGTATCGCCTAACAGTTCATAGTCCCCGAAGCGGTTGACTTTCATGATTTGGGTGTGGCCGCCTGATACTAAAAGAGCGATAAACGGAAATTCGGGAGCGGGATCGGCCAATAAATTAGCCAACAGGTGTCCTTCCATATGATGAATGCCAATAACAGGAATATCGAGCGCAAAAGCAAGCGCGTGAGCAACACTTACGCCTACTAAAAGAGCACCGGCCAATCCTGGTCCTTGTGTGACTGCGATGGCATCCAGGTCAGTCTTGGTTTTGCCGGCTTCTTCGAGCACTTGTTCAATAAGCGGAATAACGCGTCGGATATGGTCTCGGCTGGCTAATTCGGGAACCACGCCGCCATAAAGTCGGTGCATGTCAATTTGGGTGTGCACGGCATGAGCTAACAAACCTTTTTCGCTGTCAATGAGAGCAACGCCTGTTTCATCACAAGATGACTCTAAACCAAGAATGATCATAAATATTAAAAAAATCAATAAGTTATATTGATTCTATAAGAAAAAAGACAAAAAAATGAAAGGACTATTTCCTTTTATCCGTATTTTATGCGAAAATATGCAACTTTCGGAGGTCGTGCGATACATTCCGAGATGGATTTGTGCGCACTGATCAGATCGGTAAATCAATACCGCAACATTTTTTTATTGACAGGTAAGGTGCCTGATGCCCACTATTCGTGTTAAAGAAAACGAACCGTTTGAAACCGCTCTTCGCCGTTTCAAGCGCACCATTGAAAAGAGCGGTCTTTTGACCGAATTGCGTGCTCGTGAGTTCTATGAAAAGCCCACGGCTGAACGTAAGCGTAAGAAGGCTGCTGCCATCAAGCGTCACTACAAGCGCTTGCGCAGCCAAATGTTGCCGAAGAAGCTCTACTAATTTTCGGACCGCATACAGTTGACGGTCCGATCTAGCGCAGGGACCGTCTGGGCTTGAGCTTTGTGCTTTAAGCCAAAATCACGCGTGCAAAGCTCTGACTGAAGAGAGAGGTTGCACGCGTTTTTTTTCAAAGGAATGGAAATGACGATTAAAGAACAGATCATGGCCGATATGAAGGCCGCGATGAAGGCACACGATGCAGCTCGTTTGGGAGCTATTCGTCTCTTGATGGCTGCTATCAAGCAAAAAGAAGTGGACGAACGCGTTCAGTGCGCCGATCCCGAGATCATCTCGATTATCGCCAAACTCGTCAAGCAACGCCACGATTCCATCGAACAATACACGGCCGCCAATCGTCAAGACTTGGCTGACAAAGAACAAGCTGAAATCGATGTCTTATCGACCTATTTGCCTAAGCCTCTGACCGAAGAAGAAATTCTTGCCATCATCGATGAAGCCATTGCCGCCATCGGCGCTAACGGTATGGCCGCTATGGGTAAAGTGATGGGTGCGGTTAAGCCTAAGCTTACCGGTCGTGCCGACATGGGTAAGGTTTCCGCGCTGATTAAGCAAAAGCTGACCGCTTAAACCCATTAGCCGAATACCTCGCTTAATGATTCCCGAGAGTTTTATCGAAGAGGTCCTTTCCCGCACGGATATTGTGCAGGTGATCGGACGCTATGTGAAGTTGCAGCATAAAGGCAGCAACTGGATGGCCTGTTGTCCGTTTCATAAGGAAAAAACGCCTTCGTTCGCTGTTAACCCCAGCAAGCAATTTTTTAAATGCTTCGGTTGTGGCGAACACGGTACGGCCATTACCTTTTTGATGAAATTCAAGGGACTGTCCTTTCCTGAAGCCATTAAAGAATTGGCTGACGATTTAGGAATGGAAGTTCCCGAAGACCGTCAAGCCAAGATCCGTCAGGCTCGAGCTAAAACACTTACTGATTATCTGGCCCAAGCGGCGGATTTTTATCATCAAACACTTTTCCATGATCGCCACGCTATTGAGTATCTCAAGGGACGCGGCATTACGGAAGAGACCGTTAATAAGTTTCAATTGGGTCTGTCGCCTGATGCTTGGCAAGGTCTGGAGGCGATTTTTAAAGATAAAGCCTATGACGACCCCAAGTTGGAAGAGTCCGGTTTGGTGATCGCTAAAGACGGGCATCGCTATGATCGCTTCAGAAGCAGGGTGATGTACCCGATTCGGAATCCTCGCGGGCAAGTGATTGGTTTCGGGGCGAGAACAATGGTTCCCGGAGAGGAACCTAAATACCTGAATTCGCCAGAAACACCCGTATACCACAAGAGTCAGGAGTTATACGGCCTCTACGAGGCCCGGGATGCCATTCATAAAAAAGGCCGCGCTATTGTGTGCGAAGGTTATATGGATGTTATCCAGATGTCTCAAGGCGGTTTTTTGGAAACTGTCGCTGCTCTTGGTACCTCCATTACGCCTGAACACGTAAAAAAGCTGTTTCAGCTCTCCGATCATGTTTATTTCTCATTCGATGGGGACGCGGCTGGTTTTAAGGCTGCTCGAAGGGCGATGGAGTCGACGCTATCCATTATCACGGATACTCAAACGGCCCATTTTGTGCTTTTGCCTCAGGACGAAGATCCGGACAGTCTGATTAAAAGTCAAGGGCCGGAAGCTTTCGAAGCGCAGTTACGGTCAGCTTTCCCGTTGTCCAAATTTTTTGTCATGGATATTGTTCGTGAAGTCAGTCAAGGACAGGGACTGCGCACAGCCGAGGAACGGGCACGGGCTGTAGCGATTGCTAAACCGTTACTACAGCGAATGACGGCTCATGCGCTCAGACAACTGTTGGTGCAGGAATTCGCAGCGGCCGTACGCATGGAACCGGCGGAAGTTGCCTCCCTATGCGGTGTGACGCTTTTAGATGTTCCGCAGACTAAACCGGGTAAAACACTTTCCGGGTATGGGCGAGATACCAAGCAAGGCGAGCGTTCCAGGCGTCCCGTTAGACCTGTGACAACGGGACCGGTGTTTACCAATATCAAACGCAGATTACTGCAATGCTTTGTGACGCACCCGTCTTGGTTAATCAAGTATTCCGATCAGATTGAATACGAGATGCTCGATACTGTTGATGAGTGGGAAGAGGCGATTGTCAGACTCTGGCATTTGGCTCAAGATCATTCCAGAGGCGAAGGTTTTGAAGAGTCAAAACTGACAACCGGTTATTTACTGTCTTTTATGCAGGGAGATCCCCTCTACAATCGTTTGGCGGATTTGGCTTCCGAGGAAGAGGTGCTTCAAACGCCCGAGGCGGTGGCCGAATTTGAAATCAAGTGTGCATTTTTGAAATTGGAAAAAGCGCAGCTTGATGCACAGATAGCCGAGCTTTTGAGCATGGAAGAACGAGGCGAGCCGGTTGAGTCTCAGTATTTAGAACGTCTCTTTAAGCGCAGACAGGATATCCACCGATCGCTCATTGACGAAAGCTCCCAAGCCGTCGACTTTGTTTTAGATAGCCGTTTGAGTGGCTGATCCAAGCGAAAGTTCCTATTTTTTGCTTGCCCTATCGTCCGATAAAGCTCGTATAATCGCAAAACCATCCGCAACATTAAAAGATTGTTTTATCAATAGACGATTGCGGAGATGATTTGCGAGCCCTTTGATTCGCAAACGACCCGAACTCTCCCTTAGCTGTTTTTCCGTCCGCCCCGGTGTTGTGACGAAGGCATAGAGTGTGTGTATGGCTACTCGAAAGAAAAAGTCGTCTCAAAGCGAACCGCTGACTGTTCAATCCGCTTGCTCTGCGGAAACCACCATCAATATTCTTTTTGATCAACCGCTTCGGATTCAGACTCCTGATCCGAGTGTCTTGCCGCAGGCCAGTAATGCCAAACGCAAAAGGATGCGTTTGAAAAAGTCGTTGGAAAAAGTCTATCAAAACGGGGCAAGCGAATTACGTTTGCAAAAACTTCGCGCTTTGATCGTCTCGGCTAAGCGAAATGGATTTGTTACCTATGAGCAACTATCGGAAGTATTGCCCGAGCAGGTTGAAGATGAAGATGAAGCCATCGCTAAACTTGAGCACGCTTTCAGCTTCTTAGGTATTCAAGTGCTTGAGCAGCCGCCGGCTGAAGATGAAATTTTGCTCAATGATTCGCCTTTATCGCTTGTACAGGAAGACGGCGATGAGGACGATGACGAGGATGTTCTCTCGCTTGTTGAAAGCGATGTGTCGAGAACGTCGGATCCTATGACAATGTACACACGTGAAATGGGAGCAGTGCCCCTTTTAACGCGTGAAGAAGAAATCTCGATTGCCCGTCGTGTTGAAAACGGCTTTCAGGCAATGATGGAAGCAATCGCCGACAGTCCCTCGGCATTGAAAACGCTTGTGGACATGGCCGATATGCTTCGCGCCGATGAAGTCAGCGTTGAGGCCATTGTCGATGGAGTGACAGACGAGGATATTGATTCGGTTTCAATGGCCGAAGAGAAGATGCCGGAGTATGACGAAGAAGCCGATGACGATGTGCAGGAAGTCTCAATTGGGGCTTCGGCCATGAGTTCAGAGCAACTTAAAGCGCTTAAAGAAACGACGCTTGACATCCTTGATACCTGCAAGGGATATTTTGATTGCATGAGCCAATTGCCCGTGGACAGTGATCAGTATCGTCAGCTTGAAGTGGCGGTTAAAGAGCAATTAATGCGTGTGCGCTTTACGGCTTCGACGGTTCGTACATTGTCAGACTTATTACATGACAAGGCCGAAGCGTTTAAACGTATTGAGCAGGATGCTCAAAGACTTTTGGTTGATGTTGTCGGAATGCCCAAGGCTGAGTTTGGACGGCTGTTTCGAGATGAAGGTTTCTCGGAAAGTGCTTTACGCGCCTGTTTGAAATCCGATAGGCCTTACGTCTTGGCGCTAGAGAAGAATTTTGACTCCATTTTGCACGTGCAGTCCGTATATAGTTCGTTGGCCACAGAGGCAAGGTTGCCAGCTCAACGCATGCGTGAACTTTATGCTCAAATGTGCAAAGCCGAGCAAAGTGTGCGTGAAGCTAAACAAGAGATGATCAATGCCAATCTGCGCCTAGTGATTTCTATTGCAAAGCACTATCTAAACCGCGGACTTCAATTCTTGGATTTAATTCAGGAAGGCAACCTCGGTTTGATGAAGGCGGTTGATAAATTTGAATACAGACGCGGCTACAAGTTTTCAACGTATGCGACTTGGTGGATACGCCAGGCAATCACCCGTGCGCTGGCTGATCAAGGGCGAACCATCCGTATTCCGGTACACATGGTTGAAACGCTCAACAAAATCACGCGAATTTCAAGACAATATCAGCAAGAATACGGCCATGAGCCTTCTTACGCCTACTTAGCTCAAGAGGTTGGGCTCACAGAGCAGCGTGTCCGAACTATTATGCGGGCTCGCCGCGAACCTGTCTCAATTGATTCTCCGGTAGGCGATGAAGAGGATTCGCATCTGGTTGATTTCATCGAGGACAAAACCTCTTTAGGACCGCTTGAGCGAGCTGAAAATGATAATCTCAAAGAGGTGGTCCACGAAGTGCTTGCCTCATTATCGCCTCGAGAGGCTAAAGTGCTTATGCTTCGGTACGGTATCGATACCAGTACGGAACACACACTTGAAGAACTAGGGCGCCAATTTGTTGTGACCCGTGAGCGCATTCGCCAAATCGAAGCGAAAGCGCTTAGAAAGCTTCGTCATCCCAGCAGAGCGAATAAGCTCAGGGGTTTCTTGGATAGTGACAGCATTAAGATAATTTGATTTATATCAAATAAATAAAAAAGCCTGTGAATTTTGTTGCACAGGCTTTTCTTTTCTAGTGTATCTTAATAAGTTCGCAGTAGTGGTTCGGTGGCCCTTCGTCATAGGACGAATCTAGTCTGTATCTGTTTATCTTAGCCCCGAAACCCCTGCTTATTATAAATTCGGGTTTTACCTGAAGGTGTTTTTTTTCTTTGTGAAGAAGACTCTCTGGTGAAATAATCAACGGGAATCTGGTGGCAGCAATGCTTATCAGACCGGTTGGAGAAAACTCTCTTGCGTGGGTCAAAGGCTAAGAACGCGAAATTCTGTTTATTGCAATGATGTCGGCACGAGTACTTAATGGGTGCCGTGGGAACTTTCGTTCCGTAGGAATTTGCGCGTTGTAAGTTTTGTCTTTGTTGTCCGCAAGTTGAGAATTTTCCTTCCGATGAAGTTACTGAATATTTGTACGAAATGATGAAAAAAGCGACTGTCAAAAAAGCAACCTCTAAAAAGACGGACCGTAGCGCCGATAAGGCAGAGGTTTTGGTCAATGAGGCTTCGATGGGTGAAGATCTCGATGAGTGGTTGCACTCACATGAGCAGTTGGATTTTGATCTCAAGGGTAGTTTAAAGCTCGATGATGACGAGTATGCCCAAGAGGAGCTCGATGAAGAAGAGCTCGAAGAAGAGATTCAAGAAGCCGAGGAACTGTCAGAAGAAGGTTTTGATGACGGTTACGAAGAGCTTCCTAAGGTAGAAAAGCGAAAAGGTGGACGCAAAAAGAGTGATCCGATTGCCGAATTGATGCCTGCCCAGCCTGAGCATGAAGAAGGCGCCGAAAACGGCTATCGCCAATTGGTTCGCTTCGGTCGTTCTCGTGGTTGGGTGACCATCGCTGAAATTAATGACTTGTTGCCAGAAAGTGCCTTACGTTCTGAAGATGCCTTGACGGAAATCACATTGGGGTTAGGCCGCTTTGGTGTGCAGGTGTTTGACCACACGCCCGACGAAGATACGGTGGCGATGTTGGCCGAGCAGCAGGCAACGGTTGATGATGATATCGATGAAGAAGATGCTGCGACGATTTTGACGCCTGAAGAAAGCGCCGGTCTTTCCAAGGATCCTCTTCGCGCCTATTTGCGTGGTGTCGGTAGCCATAAACTCCTAACCCGTGAAGGCGAAATTGAAGTCGCCAAGAGTATTGAGCAGCACCGTGCTCGTTTGGTGCAAGTTGTGTTGATGTCGCCGCTTTCTATTCAAGAGTTGTTGGTCTTGGCTCAGAAGATTCGTGAAGAGTCTGAAACAATCGACAATGTGATTGACGGTTTCACTGATGTGGCCGGTGAAGAAATTCAAGACGATAGCGGTGATTTGAACACCGATATTGGCGCAGCCGCAATGACAGTTGAGCAGCTTGAGGAAATGAAAGAGCGCGCACTGGAGATGTTTGATCGTTTGAAGGGATACCTTGAGACGATGCGTGAAAGTTTCGGCGATCCTGCTAAGAAGAAGGATTTTGAACGCGCTCGTCAAAATATCTCCGATGAACTGTCCATCGTGCGCTTCTCTGTGAAGACGGTGACGCATTTGGCCGATATCCTCGCCGAACATATGTCCAAGGTGACCGATACCATGTATGCCATGCGCGACGTGATGGTCAACAAGGCTCATATGCCTCAAGAACGTTTTGTCAAAGGATTCAATGAGCGCTGTTGTGATCGCCAATGGCTCAATGATGAAGTGGCAAGCGGTGAGTCCTGGTCTGCGGCGTTGGAACACAACCGTGGTGTTTTCGAAGAGTTGCAGGCCCGACTGATCGGATTGCAAGACGACGCAAGTTTGCCCGTCGCCGAACAGCGAGATCTGCACCGCAGCATGACCGTTGCTCAAGCAAGTTTGTCTAAGGCTAAGGCTAAGATGATCGAAGCCAACCTTCGTTTGGTTATTTCTATTGCCAAGGGCTATGTTAATCGCGGTTTGGCCATGCCGGACCTCATCCAAGAAGGCAATTTGGGTTTGATGAAGGCTGTGGATAAGTTTGAATACCGCCGTGGCTATAAGTTCTCAACCTATGCCACATGGTGGGTGCGTCAGGCTGTAACGCGTGCGGTCGCAGACTACGGTAATACGATTCGTATTCCGGTGCATATGACAGAGTCTTACAACAAGATTCGTCGCATTAAGCAAAAATACCTGCAAGAGCACGGCAAACAGCCCTCTGACAATGAATTGGCTCAATTGTCCGGAGTGCCGTTACCCAAGGTACAGTTGTTGATCCAAGCCATGCGTGGTGTTGAATCCATCGACGCACCGATTGGTGACGATGAAGACGCAACAAAGCTTGACTTTGTCCGCGGTGATGAAGAACAGGACCCACAACGCCGCTTCATGGTGACAGCGATGGAAGAAGAGATTAAAAAATCTCTTGATCGTTTGACCGATCGTGAAGCTACAGTTCTGCGTTTGCGCTACGGAATCGGAACCAGTCATGACCATACGCTCGAGGAAGTGGGTCGCTCAATGGGTTTGACGCGTGAACGCGTTCGTCAGATCGAAAGCGCGGCCATTCGTAAATTGCGCAGCCCGGATTTTGCTGAAAGACTGCGTGATTACGTGCAGACTCGTTAACGATTAATTTTTTAACTGTCAGGCCACTCTTATCGCAAGGTACGAGTGGCCTTTTTCGAAAATATGACCCAATACAATCCCTGGCGCTTTTGTGTGGCGCCGATGCTTGACTGGACCGATCGTCACTGCCGCTATTTTCATCGGCAACTGTCTCGACATGCAAGACTGTACACAGAGATGGTGACAACGGGCGCCATTATTTACGGTGATAAAGCCAGACATCTGAACTTCAATAAAGAAGAGCACCCGGTGGCCCTGCAGTTAGGCGGCAGCGATCCGAAGGACTTGGCTTTATGTGCCAAGATTGCCCAAGATTGGGGCTATGATGAAATTAATCTCAATTGTGGTTGCCCCAGTGAACGTGTGCAACGCGGTTCATTCGGAGCCTGTTTGATGGCCGAGCCTCAATTGGTAGCCGATTGTTGCAAGGCGATGCAGGATGCTGTTGATATTGATGTAACAGTTAAACACCGTATCGGTATTGACAAGGTTGAAGATTATGGTTTTGTTCGTGACTTTGTCGGGACGCTCTACGAAGCAGGTGTAAGAACCTTTATCGTACATACACGCAATGCTTGGTTAAAAGGATTAAGTCCGAAAGAAAACCGAGAGGTACCGCCATTAAGACGTGAAGTCGCTTTTGATTTAAAAAGGGATTTCCCGACAGCGACCATTGTCATCAATGGTCAAGTTGATACGTTAGAGTTGGCAGAAGAGTTGCTTCAAAAGGTTGACGGAGTAATGATGGGCCGAGCAGCTTATAAGACGCCGTGGGTTTTAAGTGATGTAGATGCCAGACTTTTTGCTGATATGCATCCGGTCTCTAGCCGCGAAGAATTAATTGAGACAATGACTCAATATATTCGCAGAGAAACGCCGGCAGACAGTCATGTACCGCGTGCAACGGCTAAAGCGATGATAGGTCTTTTGCAAGGACTTGCCGGTGCTCGCTTTTATCGGCGCACTCTGTCCGATCCGGCAGCATTTGCTGAAACCGGCACAGAAGTACTTAAAGCTGCTTTCGCTAGCGCCGGTTGGGGTGAGCGTTTGACAGATGATCGTCGCGATGATGATGAATTCTGATGGTGGCTCTATATAATGGGCAAAATCTGAAGAACTAAGATATGTTGCTCGTGAAAGCGGGTAGACAAAAAGAGGTTTTATGAAAATATTGGTAGCCGTAAAACGGGTTGTTGACTACAACGTGAAAGTCCGCCTCAATAAGGCGGGTGAACCTGATACAGCCGCAGTCAAAATGTCCATTAATCCCTTCGATGAAATTGCAACTGAATGTGCTGTTCAATTGAAGGAAAAGGGGATCGCCTCCGAGGTGGTGGCTGTAACAATTGGAGCACAAAAGAGTCTTGATACGTTACGCGTAGCCATGGCAATGGGCGCAGACCGTGGAATTCATGTTTTGAGTGAAGAGTTGATTCAACCGTTGCAAGTAGCCAAGATTCTTCAAAAAATTGTTGAGAAAGAAAATCCTGACATGATCATTGTGGGCAAACAGGCCATTGACAATGATGCCAATCAGGTTGGCCAAATGCTTGCTACTTATTGCAATATCCCACAAGCCAGTTTTGCCTCCAAGTTAGAGATCACCAATAGTGCTGAAGCATTGGTAACTCGTGAGGTCGATGGGGGCGTGCAGACAGTGGCTGTTAAGCTTCCTGCTGTTATTACAGCGGATTTGCGTTTAGCTGAACCGCGTTATGTAACGTTGCCCAATATGATGAAAGCTAAGAAAAAGCCGGTGGAAACAATTGAAGTGGGCGCGCTTGGCGTTGACATCGCTCGTCGCCTCAAACCGTTGAGCTACAGCATGCCAAAAAAAGAAAAGAACGGTCAGATGTTAAGTTCTGTGTCCGAACTCATCAATAAGCTTCAGGCCGAAGCAAAAGTACTGTAGGAAGGAGATTGTTTATGCGAGCTTTAGTGATTGGTGAAGTCAACGCCGCAGGCATCAAGCCTACAGTATCGAGTTTGGTGACGGCCGCTGTTAAGGCTGCCGGCGTAGCAGATATGCTTCTTTTGGGGCAAGGACAAAGTGCACAAGACACGGCAAAGACCTTTAGCGGTGTCGAGACTGTCTTCGTCAATCCCGCCGATGGAGAAAATATCTTAACCGAATCGTTATCAAAAGCGGTCGTTTCCTTGGTCAAAGAACATGGGTACAGCCATGTATTTTTTGAGGCAAGCTCCATGGGGAAAAGTGTCATGCCGCGTGTGGCAGCACTGTTGGATGTCGCCCCGCTTTCTGATGTCACTGCTGTGGTTGATGCGCAAACATATGTTCGTCCGATTTTCGCCGGAAGCATTGAAGTGACACTTAAAGACGAAGAGCCGGTGGTTGTGGCTAGCATTCGTGCAACGGCTTTTGATGCTTGTGAAAAGAATGGTCAAGCGCAAATTGTTATGAATGCGCCTTTCCCGGAAACGATGAGAACACGCAAGGTAAGTTTTGAAGCTGTTAAAACGGATAGACCGGCACTGCAAGGTGCGCGGATTGTGGTGGCTGGCGGCCGTGGTCTCGAAGATGAGGAAGGCTTTAAGAAGTTGGAGCAATTGGCTGATCGCTTTGGAGCGGCTATTGGTGCAACGCGTGCCGTTGTGGATTTGGGGTTATGTCCCAATGATTGGCAAGTTGGGCAAACGGGTAAGATTATCGCTCCGGATTTATACATTGCCATTGGTATTTCGGGGGCAATGCAACATATCGCAGGCATTAAAGACGCCAAAATTATAGTGGCGATCAATAATGATCCTGAAGCGCCGATCTTTGAAGTGGCCGATTACGGATTGGTCATGGATGCAAAGACTGGCATTGATGAGCTACTTAAAGAATTGAATTAATAGCTGTAATCGCTTAAACAAATTTTTTTGGGGCGCAAGCCCCCAAATTTTTGTCATTAGAAAACCCCCAGCTAGGCTGGGGAGTTCAAAAAAGCTTAAAGCTTTGCGTAATTGTCCTCAATAAAAAAACTCCTCTCAATTGTTGCTGGAAATTCCGCCGAAAATGTCAGTGGCAGCGGTGATAGGGTATTTGAAAGGCAAAAGCAGTTTAATGATCTACGACCAGTTTGGGAATCTGAAATTCAAATATCGGAACAGGCAATTCTGGTGCCGAGGGTACTACGTTGATACGACGGGAAAAAATACACAGAAGATAGCAACCTATATAAGGCACCAGCTAGAAGAAGATAAATTGGGAGACCGGCTGAGTCTGTCGTATGAGGGAGACCCGTTTACGGGTGGCAGGTAATGGAATGCGAGTGACAGACCGATATGCGCCTAGTTGGGCGCGGCTGGTACCAAAGCCTTTCAGGTGCATATGAAGAACCACCGGCTATGCCGGTGGGTTACTTTTTTAGCAAGATTTTTTTAGCCAGAAGTCTTGACAAAGTCGATTCTGGGGTTAAAATACGCAACCCG
>CAJMEC010000031.1 GCA_905212345.1 uncultured Sutterella sp.
TTCGTGTGCGATTGTTCTCGATCTGAGCGCACGAATTTGGGGCGTTTTGTCGGACGGATTGGATGGGGCGATTGCGATGGAAGGACTGAAATTACGGGGTTCGAGTCGATGCGAGCCGCTTAACAAAAATACAAAACGGGAGGTCGTTTGACCTCCCGCTTCTTGAATTCTGGTGGCGAGTCAGGGACTCGAACCCCGGACACAAGGATTATGATTCCTCTGCTCTAACCGACTGAGCTAACCCGCCAGAGAAGTGGAATCATACAGATACACCGGTTGAAAAGCAACCCGTTTTATAAAAAAACTCTAAACTTTTTTAAATCCTTAGTAATATCAACGAGTTAAAAACTTATAAAAATGGTGCACCGGCCCATGTCCACGACCGACTGTTAACTCCCCGGAGTGAGAAATAGCCTCCCAAAGGTATTTTTTTGCTTTTTCTACCGCTTCGGGCACTGTCTCACATTGTGGCAACAAGGTGGCCAGAGCCGATGACAAGGTACAGCCGGTTCCGTGCGTATTTTTTGTTTCAATTCGATCGGCTTTAAAAACAAGGTTCACTTCCCCGTTTGTTAACAAATCCGGCACTTCAGAGCCGGTTAAGTGACCACCTTTTAACAGTAGCCAACTGTCTTTACCCATTAAAGGTAAAAGCTTACCGGCAAGGGCCTGCATCTGCTCTTCTTGCGTGATTTCTGCTTCCCCTACCAGTACCGCCGCTTCCGGCAAATTTGGTGTCAAAACCGTGGCCAACGGCAATAATTTCGTCTTAAGAGCTTGCACACAATTTTCCGGCAATAAACGATCGCCGCTTTTGGCGACCATGACCGGGTCAAGCACCACAAAACGCGGACTATATCGTTCAAGAGCTCGGGCAACCTCTTCAATAACAGCCACATCAGAAAGCATACCGATCTTGACCGCATCAATTCGAACATCTTCAAAAAGCGTCTCTAACTGCTCGCGCACAAAAGAGGCAGAAACCGGACAAACGCCCGTTACCGCGCAAGTGTTTTGTGCAGTCAAAGCCGCAATCACACCACACCCGTAGCCGCCTAACGCGCTTATTGCCTTAATATCGGCAAGCACACCGGCTCCGCCCGACGGATCAACGCCGGCAATCGTTAAGACATTGGGAATTATTGTTTTCTCCATAGCGTCTCCAAAACAGACATGGTTCGCTCGGTTGCGCCAACGTACATTTTTGAGAAGGTCAAAGCGTTGGCCTTGAGACTAGCCATCAACTCAGGATTCATCAGCCATTGATGAGCCAAATCCACAGCCTTTGACATATCCTCAACCTGAGTAATAGCTCCACCCTCAATTCCTTTTTCAACCACCATTGAAAAATTAAACGTACTGGGACCAACGATAACCGGAACCCCTACACTGGCCGGCTCAATAACATTCTGGCAACCAAAGGGTTTAAAGCTTCCCCCCATCAAAGTGACGTCCGACAGGGCACAGTAAAAGAACATTTCGCCCATGGAGTCACCCAAAATAACTTGGGTGTCCTTTTGAATATCATGCGGAGTCTTTAAAAGGCTACGTTTCTGATAACGTAAGCCTGCTGACTTTAAAAGCTCTTCTACTTCTGCAAAACGTTGCGGATGGCGGGGCACTAAAAGATAACAAACCTCGGGTTTTGCTTGCTGTTTGAGCGACTCAACAATGAGGGCTTCCTCGCCATCACGAGTACTGGCAAACATCACAATAGGTTTTGAAATGTCAGACTTCCATTGCGCCGCTTTAGCCAATGCATCTGCGGGCGCCTGAATATCAAATTTAAGCGAACCGGTAATCACCGGTTCCACTGTTCCCATCGCCTTTAAACGTTGAGCATCGCTTTGCGCCTGAGCACATACCTTTGCAAATCGCCCCATGGCTTTTTTCATCAGATCCGGCACTCTCAAGGCTTGATTAAACGATTTTTCTGAAAGCCGGGCATTAACCAACGCCATGGGAATACCTAATGCGTGGGCCTCTTCTAAAACAGTCGGCCAAACTTCGGTTTCCATTAAAAGGCCCATGGCGGGTTGAGTCTGGCGCAAGAACTTACGCACCGCGTAAACCGCATCGTAGGGCAAAAAACACTGACGGATTCTTTGCGGATCTAATTGAACAATTTTCTGTCCCGCCTCTCGTCCAGTGGGCGTCATATGGGTGAGCAAAATGTCGCACTGAGGCCATCGATTCAAAATTGCCCGTACAAGCGGTCGAGTGGCATTGGTTTCGCCGACGCTGACCGCGTGAATCCAAACCACAGGATGCCCGATTCTGGGGGAAGGAAAGTCAGACCACGCAAAGCGCTCCCCCCAATGTTTGAGGTATGAGGGCTGCTTTCTTGCGCGCCATAATAGATAAAGTCCCGCCAACGGCAAAAGCGCCGGCACCAAATAGCGATAACCTTGAGGGGAAATGTTCATTGAAAAAGGTCCAAACCCAACTGTGTTAAAGCGGATTTTACTTCGGAGACGGCCGGATTCGCTCCGACTCCCCCCAAACTCTTTACGCATGCACCTGTCAACCCAACCAGTTCAATCGGGTAGTCCAAGAAAAGGCCTACCGTGGGACGCTGCGTGGCCGCCGCCAAATGTGTAAGCCCTGTATCCACTCCCACCACAAACACAGCTTGCTGCAAAACCTCCGCGCAATCTTTTATGGACATACGAGGAAGCACCTGACAAAAATCTCCTGCCAAGGATGCAATGCGTTTAACCCGCTCGTGTTCTGCTTCTGAGCCCCAAAGCAGACGGATAGACAACCCCGCCTGGTGGCAGTCTTTTGCCAAAGCAACCCACTTATTTTCTGGCCACAATTTTGTCTCTCGACTGGTATTGACTAAAAAGACCGCGTAAGGCGATGTATCACGGCAAACTTCAATTGTTCTTAGACCAAAATCCAATGGGTAAGCTTTGAAGTCGTAATCAAAAGCCGCCCCCATGAGCATCCGACAACGAGTAACGGCGCTAAGTGACTTAGATACAGAAAAGGTTTGATCGTAGAAACGGCAAGCCCAGGGCTCCTTAATACTGTTTTTATCGTAGCCCAATAAGAAAGATTGACTCCAGCGGCCGATTACGGCACTTTTTAAAAGTCCCTGAAGATCCACCACCCGTTCATAGTGTGCTAATTGCAGCGCGGCACGAACTCGTCCGACTTCTTTCCACGTCTGTGAACTCAAAACGTGCTTTCGCCATTGCCTGACCGCCACCTCATGCACTGTATTCACATAACGGCTTAATCGGGGAATGTCGGCAAAGCTTCTTTCAACAACCCAATCAATCTGCAAATCCGGCTGAGCTTTAGCCAAGTCCGCCACGGCCGGCAGCGCGTGAATCACATCGCCCATGGAGGTGGTTTTGACAATTAGGGCTCGACGCGTCATGACTAACGATTCCTCAGTAAGCCAGTTTTGCTTCCAATTCGCGGCACAAACGCTTTCCGTATTCCACCGCCGGTTGATCAAAAGCATTCAGCCCATAAAGAGTGGCAAGCATGGTCGTCTTGTGTTCATACAAAGCCATAAATGCCCCAAGTGTCTCAGGCGTTAATTTCTTAATACAAATAGTGGAGACAGCATTAAAAAACTCTACCGATGGAGTCTGTCGTGTCACTAGCGCCTGAGCTTGAGCTTGGGCGTTGGCATTGAGCACTAAATGGTGATGGGCGTGACGGTGTCCCGCCTCTTCACACCAAACTAAATCAATGCTGGTGCGGCCGCTTCCGTCTCTCAACCACTGATAAAAGGAGTGCTGGGCCTCATTGCCAAATCCGCCCCAAACAGCTTGCCCCGTGCGAGAAGCAATGACTGAACCATCCGGTCTTTCGCTTTTACCCAAACTTTCCATTTCCAACTGCTGTAGCCAAGCCACAACCAGTCTCAGTCTTTCGTCATAAGGCAAAAGGCAATGGGACTGCATTTGCAACTCAGTTGAGTTCCAGTAGGCAAGCAGAGCCAATGTCACGGGTAAATTCTGTTCGAGTTTGGCACTTAACATATGCCGATCCATCTCATAGGCGCCGTGTAAGAATGCCGAGAAGACCTCCGGCCCCAATGCAATCACAAGAGGCAAACCGATGGCGCCCCACACAGAAAAACGACCACCCACCCAAGACCAAATCGGGAAATGATTTTCCTCAGGCAAATCCATTAATTCACAGGCATCTTCTTTAGCGCTGACAAGAAGAATGTGTTTAGCGCGCTTTTCTTTCCCAACAATCCCCGCCTCTGCGTACCACTCATTGACAAGCTCCGCATTGAGCATTGTTTCGCGAGTTGAAAAGCTTTTACTTGAAACAACAGTGAGCGTTGTCTGCGGATCCAAAACGCCTAAAATCCGATCGGCCAAAACACCGTCAACGGCCGACAGGAAATGAATCCTGATAGAGGGACTTACCTCACGCAGGGCGTGGTAGACCGCATGCGGCCCCATTTCCGAACCGCCGATACCGATATTGATGACATCGGTAATTTTCTTTCCGCTTGCTCCAAGCCATTGCCCCTCGCGAACTGCTCGAGCCAAGGCGTACATTCTTTCCCGAGTTTGATTGACCTCTTCGTAATGCGGGCTATTGATATTTTCAGAACGCAAGGAGGTATGTAACGCCTGTCTTTTTTCGCTGGCATTGACAACCTCACCGTCAACCATCCGGCTCTGTGTGTCTATTAGGCCGCAGTCTTTGGCCTTTTGTAAAAGATTTTCGTACTGATCACGAGTTAAGCGCTGGCGACTGATATTTAGCGTCAAACCACAGGCGCTCAATTCACAATTCGGACACGTTTGAGAAAGAAAAGCAATGGATTCGGTCATGACTAAAACCCAAAAAACGAAGCGCCGATACACCTGGGCGGCGCTTATAACAATCTAGTTGCCATTGTACGTTGGCTAAAAACGCCTTGCCAATGTTGACATCAGAATCTAACCAATAGATACAGTTTTCAGGCAAAAACACATCCTGATGCTTACAATTGTCGAAAAATAGCTAAAGTAAGGAATGCCAACGTGGCAAATTCATTCAGTCAAAAGAAAATTCTCGTGGCGGGCGACGCCATGCTTGACCGTTATTGGTTTGGCGACGCCAACCGCATTTCACCCGAAGCCCCGGTGCCGGTTGTTCGCATTGCGCGCGAGGAAGAGCGTCTGGGCGGCGCGGCTAACGTTGCACTCAATATCAGTGCGCTAGGGGCTGGCGCAAAGTTATTGTCTGTTGTCGGTTGTGATGAGGCAGGCTCTACCGTTGAACGTATCCTCAAAGAAAAAGGAATTGAACCGCATCTGCATCGCGATCCCAATTTAAAAACAACTGTTAAATTGCGGATTGTGGCTCGTCAACAGCAAATGTTGCGGGCTGACTTTGAAAACCGCCCAGCTACCGCGGTGCTTGCCAAACACCTCTGTGAATTCGAACAATTGATTGACGATTGTGAAGTGGTCGTTTTGTCTGACTACGGCAAGGGTGGACTTGACCATATCGCGCGCATGATTGATTGTGCTCGCGCCAAGGGCAAGCCCATTTTAATTGACCCCAAAGGCAGCAATTATGACCGCTATCGCGGCGCTACCGTCATTACCCCCAATCGTTCTGAATTGGCGCAAGTCGTGGGTTCTTGGGAAAGTGAAGAAGAATTAACAGAAAAAGCCCAAGCGCTTCGGGAAAAACTCAATCTGACCGCTGTCTTGCTTACGCGCAGTGAAGAAGGCATGACGCTTTTTTCCGATAAGGGAGCAAAAACGATTCCGGCTCAAGCGCTGGAAGTTTACGACGTTTCCGGTGCCGGAGACACCGTGATTGCCGTCATGGCCACCATGATGGCAATGGGCAAGCCGCTTGATGAAGCGATGAGAATTGCCAATCGCGCTGGCGGCATTGTTGTTGGAAAACTCGGCACGGCAACAGTCAGCTTTGAAGAGCTCTTCCCTAATGGCTATGATGATCTTTTTGCAGGAGAAGCATTGTGAGCATTATCGTAACGGGCGCCGCCGGTTTTATCGGCGCTAATAATGTTTTAGCTTTAAACCGCCGCGGCATCACCGATGTGATCGCTGTGGACAATCTCAGCCGTGCTGAAAAATTTAAGAATTTGATTGAGTGCCAAATTTCCGACTACTTTGATAAGCGTGACTTTATCGAACTGGTGCGCGCTCGCAAAATTGCCAAACCGGAAGCCATCTTCCACCAAGGAGCTTGCTCCGACACGATGGAAACGGACGGCCGCTACATGATGGAGAACAACTATCGTTATACCTTGGAACTCTTTAACTGGGCTCAAGAACTGGGTATTCCGATGATTTACGCATCATCAGCCGCAACCTATGGAGCAAGCACCACATTTGTTGAAGATCCGCGCTTTGAAGGCCCTCTTAATGTCTACGGCTACTCTAAGTTCCTTTTTGACCAAGTCTTGCGCGCCAAGATGGCAAAGGGTGAGGTAAAGGCTCCTGTTATCGGCCTTCGTTATTTCAATGTCTACGGTCCGCACGAACAGCACAAGGGCCGTATGGCAAGCGTGGCTTTCCATCAATTCTTCCAATTCCGCAAAGAAGGCCATGTGCGCCTTTTTGAAGGATGCTTAGGCTACGGCAACGGAGAGCAGGAGCGTGACTTTGTCTACGTTGATGACGTGATTGCCGTGAACCTTCACTTCTTTGATAAGCCTGTCACCGGCATTTACAACTGTGGCACCGGCCGCGCCCAACCGTTTAACGACGTCTCTTTGGGTGTAGTAAACGCTTTGCGCGCACACGAAGGCAAAGAAAAGGTAACGCTTGAGCAGGCGGTCAAAGAGGGCTTTATCCGCTATATTCCCTTCCCTGAATCCTTAAAAGGCAAGTATCAAGCCTACACGCAAGCCGATTTAACGAAGCTACGCGCGGCTGGCTGCGATGTTCGATTCAGAAGTGTTGAAGAGGGAACGGCCGATTACGTGGCGGATCTTTTAACACGCTACCAAGACGTCGGCTCCGATCCAACTATCGCTGAAGCCAAATAATGAGCTTACAAAAAGCTGCTTTCCTAGATCGCGACGGCGTGATCAATATTGATCACGCCTACGTTCATACGCCCGAAGAATTCACTTTTATTCCCGGCGTTTTCGAAGCTTGCCGACAACTACAAAGCGCGGGGTACCTTTTAATCATTGCCACCAATCAAAGTGGAATCGGCAGAGGCTATTACAGCGAGGAAGATTTTGCTCACCTTTGCGATTGGATGAAAGCCGAATTTGCCCGCCAAGGCGTTCAAATCACTGATATTTTCTTCTGCCCGCACCACCCTGAAAAAGCTCTGGGCGCTTATCGATGTGACTGTGACTGCCGAAAACCCAAACCCGGCATGCTGTTGGCCGCTCAAAAAAAGTGGAACATTGACATGCCGGCAAGCCTTATGGTTGGCGACAAATCGGGTGACATGCAGGCAGCGCTCTGCGCTCATATCGGCACGCGCATTCTAGTGGGCAAGGACGGCTTGCAAAAGCCCCAAGCCACCCCCGAATGCACTCACACGGCCGTGGATCTTTTGGAAGCTGTCCAAATTGTGCTTTAAGGATTTTTATGAGTACACGACTTCCCGCCCCTGGTTTTGAAGAAAAAATAACCGACATGGCTCACCTTGCAGAGCGCGCATCACAATTACCCCATCCCGTTGTTATGACCAATGGGGTCTTTGATATTTTGCATCGGGGACACGTCACATACCTCGCTCAAGCACGTGCCTTAGGAGCAAGCTTAGTGGTTGCGATTAATTCTGACGCTTCTGTCAAAATGCTTGGCAAGGGTGACGAGCGCCCCATTAACGCTCAGGCTGACCGAGCCGCCGTGCTCGCCGCGCTTGAAAGCGTAGATCTGGTCGTTATTTTTGAAGAAAAAGTCCCCCTTAAAGCGGTTGAAAATGCGCATCCGGATATCTATGTCAAAGGGGGTGACTATAAAATTGAAGATCTACCTGAGGCGAAACTTGTTGCCACTTGGGGAGCCAAAACGGTGACAGTTCAATTTGAACACCAACGCTCAACCACCGCTCTTTTACAAAAAATCAGTTCGTTGAACCTTAAAAAATAAACACCGATTTCCTCCGATTTTTCTTTTCAAGGCATCCATTTCCATTTTCAGATGCCTTTTTTCATCTTCGATTGCTCGATCAGGGTTTTTACTGATATTTGCTATCTATTTGAATAACAACGATAAATTAATCTCATCTTATTATTTGTTTACTTATTACTATGTTTTGTCGACAAATAAGAGTAAAGTTAAATCACCTGATTTTATTGGGGTTAGGTTTCCTTTAATTTTCTAAAAGTTTCAATATATATTTAATTTTCAAGGAGTTATAAATGGATAGTAAATCTCGTAGCGGTCGCTTTAATTTGTCGGCAAATAAGTTGGTGGAAGATTTTAATGCCACCATCATGATCGAACAACGCAACTGCCCCTTTGATATCAAGGGCTCTCAAGCGCACGCCACTATGCTCGGTCGTCAAGGCATTATCAGCCAAGAAGACGCTGAAGCTATCTGCAAGGGCTTGGATCAAGTGGCCCAGGAAATTCGCGATGGCAAGTTTGTCTTCCGTACGGCCGATGAAGACATTCATATGGCTATTGAAAAGCGTATGAGAGAAATCGTGGGTCCGGCCGGTGGCCGCCTTCACACCGCTCGTTCACGCAATGACCAAACAACCGTCACCACAAAGATGATGCTTCGCGCCACTATTCGTGAAGTGCAGGCTGCAATCCGTGATCTGCAAAAGGGATTTGTCGATATTGCAGAAAAACACATGGATGTCATCATGCCGGGTTACACCCATATGCAAACAGGGCAGCCCATCCTCTTTTCGCATTGGATGATGGCTTACTTCTGGATGCTTGAACGTGATTTCACCCGCTTTGACAACCTCTTTAGCCGCATGGGCCGCTGCCCGTTAGGTGCCGCCGCTTTAGCCGGAACCGATTTTCCGATTGATCGTGAATTCACCGCTAAAGCTTTAGGTTTTGACGCTCCCACGGAAAACTCTATCGACTCTGTGAGCGACCGCGACCACATGGTGGAATTTAATGCTTGCGCCGCCATGTGCTACATGCACTTAAGCCGCCTGTCTGAAGAACTCGTGACCTTCTCCACTCAGGACTTTAAGTTCATTGAACTGTCGGACGACTTCTGCACGGGTTCCTCCATCATGCCGCAAAAGAAAAATCCGGATATTGCTGAAAAGATTCGCGGCAAGACCGGCCGTGTCTACGGCAATCTCATGGCCATGCTGACCATCATGAAGGGGCTTCCCTTGGCATACAACACCGACCTTTCCGAAGACAAGGAACAGGTGTTTGACTCGATTGATACGCTTTTGGCCAGCCTCCGCATCATGACACCGATGATTGCCAAGATGACAGTTAACGCCGAAAAAATGCGCCACAATGCCGATCTGGGTTATTCCAACGCCACAGACTTGGCCGACTATTTGGCTCGCAAAGGCGTGCCTTTCCGTGAAGCGCACCATGTTGTCGGCTCCATGGTCAACTACTGCATCAAGCATGGCAAGCGCCTCGATGATCTGACAATGGATGAATATAAGAGCTTTAACGACAAGATCGAAGAAGACATCCGCCACGAAATCGCTCTTGAAACCTGTGTGAAAGCCCGTAAATCCTACGGCGGCACAGCTCCGGAAGCCGTAAGTAAGCAACTCGAAGTGGCCCGTGCGGTGCTCGATCACGAAGCTCAAACACTTCAATAATCCAATCGATTCGAAAAGGAATTGGAAATGGAAACCGATTTAAATTTCTGGTTACAACTAGCCGTTATGCTCGTCTGTATTGGCGTCGGGGGCCGCTTCGGCGGTGTCGGTCTCGGCGCCGCGGGTGGCTTGGGTGTGAGTATTTTGGTCTTGGGCTTCGGTCTTCAACCGGCTTCACCCCCTGTTTCCACCCTATTGATTATTGTGGCTGTGATTGCCTGTACCAGTATCTTGCAAGGTGCGGGCGGTCTCGATCTCTTGGTCCGCTTAGCTGAAAAAATGCTTCGTAAGTGGCCAAGCGCCATCACGATTGTGGGACCTTTTGTCTGCTCGCTTTTTGTCGTGCTCTGCGGCACGGCCTACGTGGCCTTTGCCGTCTACCCGGTCGTAGCCGAAGTGGCGGCCTCCGCTAAAGTGCGCCCTGAACGTCCCATTGCCGCGTCTGTGATTTCAGCCGGTATCGCCGTGGTCGCAAGTCCCATGAGCGCTGCCATGGCCGCCTTGGTCGCAAGCCTTGCCGTTTTGGACGTCTCTTTAATTCAAATTTTGGCTGTTACTGTCCCGGCCTTTATCATCGCCACGCTTTGCACATGCTTGTCGGTGTACTGGAAAGGCACTGAGCTTGAAAAAGACCCTGAATTTATTCGCCGCGTTCAATCCGGCCAATATCAAGAATTAGTAGTCACCAATGACAATAAACCCTTTGAAGCAACCAAAGGACAAAAATTGTCTGTTGGCATCTTCCTTGTAGGCGTCGTGACTGTGATCATCTTCGGCACATTTAAGGAGTTGCTCCCGAGTTGGGAGGCCGCCGGTAAGATCTCCACTCTTCCGATTCCGTCATTGATTCAAATGGTCATGCTTGCCTTCGGTCTTTTCATTATCGTATTCTGCAAAGTACCGAGCAGTAAGTTTGCCTCCGGTTCCGTCTTCGTTTCCGGCTTGATCGGTGTGGTAGGCGTGTTTGGCGTTTCTTGGTTAACAGGCACGTTCTTTGAAGCTTATAAGCCCTTGTTCGTTGGGTTATTCACTGACATGGCCCAGTCAACTCCGATGCTCTTCGGTGTTGTACTGTTTTGCTTCTCCGCGGTGATTTTAAGTCCCTCTGCGACAACGGCAGCTTTAATGCCTTTGGGTGTTTCGATCGGCATCCCCGCGGGTCTTTGCGTTGCACTGTTTCCTGCCACGTGCGGTGACTTCATCATCCCCGGCGGCGCGCAAATCGGCTGCACGGCTTTTGACCGTACCGGTACCACCCGTTTGGGCAAATATGTTGTTAACCACAGCTACATCATCCCCGGTTTCGTACACGTCATCACGGGTGTTGCAGCCGGTTACTTCTTAAGCTTCATTTTCTTCTAAAATAGGCTGATGTGTTTGGAGCGGGTTGCTTACCCGCTCCACCTATTTCAGTTTTTTCTCAGAGCGATCGTTATGCAAAGCGAAAATACTCAATTGATTTCCGAACAATTGGCTCGATTCGTTGTTTGGACCAAATTTGAAGACATCCCCGAAGAACTCGTCATTAAAGCTCAACGTCATATTCTGGACTCCGTGGGTGCTGGCATCGCCGGCGCTGTCAGTCCCGAGACAAAACTTTTAAATAAAGTTTTCGCCATCGGCGGTGAAATGAGTGGCAACGTTCCTCTTTGGGGCAAGGGTATTAAAGTCAGCGCCAGAAACGCCGCGCTCAGCAATGGTGTCTCTTCGCATACTTTCGAATTGGACGACACCAACGGCTGTGATCATTCAGGGGCAGTCGTTGTTCCGGCCGCTTTTGCCGCATTAAGTCTTTGCAATCGCCCAATTGACGGTAAAGAATTCATTGTCGCCGTAACATTGGGCTACGACTTAGCCCGTCGCGCCCTTGAATCATGCGGAGCCTACGAGCCGCATAACGGCGCCGGTTGGCACTCCACCGGTACGTGCGGCGTTTTCGGTGCTGCGGCAGCTGTCGGTCGCCTCTTAGGACTGGATGTTGAAAAAATGCAGGCGGCGCTGGGTATTGCCACGAGTTTTGCCGCCGGTCAATGGTCTTTCGTTCACGATGGCGCGCAAAACAAACGGCTGCATGTCGGCAACGCCGCTCACGGCGGATTGCTTGCTTGTTTGCTGGCCCGCGAAGGCTTTACCGGCCCGAAGCTGGCTTTTGAACAAGTTTGGGGCGGCTTTTCCAAGACTTTTGCCCCGACAAGTCAGGACCCCGATGCCTGGCTTCGCGATTTAAGCAAAAATTGGAAATTGGGCCGCGTCTCCATTAAGCCGCACGCTTCCTGCAGAAGTTCACACTCTTCCATTGATGCCGTCAATATCATCATGGATGAACACAATTTAACACCGGCCGATATTGAAAAGATCCTTATTAAGATCAATCCCTTTGTCCATGGTATGTGCGGTGGCAGAAAACTTGATCCGATGCCTGCGGCTCAAATGAGCATCGCCTACGGCATTGCGGCCCGACTGGTTTTCGGCGGCGCGAATTTGACCGCTTACACGCGCACCAATCGACACGATCCCCGAATTCGCCAAGCAATGGATTTGGTCGAATTTGAAATCGATAAGACACAAAAAGACGAGGACGAACCGATTGTGACGGTCTTCACGCGCAACGGTAAGAGCTACACCGAAAGGGTTGAATTCCCGCTTGGAGCTCCTCAAAATCCGGTGAGCGATGAAGCATTGATGAGTAAGTATCGTGACATCGCCGGCATGGTCTTTCCGACCGAAGTGGTGGAGGGCATCGCTGACTTTTTGTTGCACCTCAAAGATCAGCCCAATCTTGATCCGGTGGTGAAGTTATTAGGATCCAAACCCATTACAACTACTCAGTTCGATATCTAAAAACTTTCTTTTTGCCCCGCCTCCTCGGTGGGGCATTTTTTTGCCTAATTACACCCTTTTCTGATCGAAAAATCCCTACCAACCTTCATTGACTTTTCTGTTTGCTAAGATGATCACACTAAAAAGTAGGTCTTCCCATGGACAAAGAATCAAAAGCCC
The DNA here is from genome assembly GCA_905212345.1 of uncultured Sutterella sp. Classification (GTDB taxonomy): domain Bacteria; phylum Pseudomonadota; class Gammaproteobacteria; order Burkholderiales; family Burkholderiaceae_F; genus Aphodousia. The sequence continues at coordinate 12,731 of CAJMEC010000031.1, forward strand.
AGACAATTGATCAAGCCATACAACACTATTGGGGACTCCGAGCCGACGGCTACAGTCTTTCAAATGTTGAAGAGCTGGCTGACGCTGACAATCTATACAGGAATCTTCTGCAACGGTGGTTGCCCGGCCCCCACCTTGGACAAAAATCCCTGGATATCGGTTGCGGACCGGGTTTTTTAGCCATTGAGCTAGCCAAGTTGGGTTTTGAAAGCTCTGGGATTGATTCGTGCGCTCCTATGCTGATCAATGCACGAAAAAATGCCAAGGGATTAAATGTTAAGTTTTTACAGGCTGATGCAGCTGGCGCTTGCTTTCCTGACGAAAGTTTCAACGTTATCGCTTCTCGAAATGTCGTTTGGAATTTACCGGATCCTGACTCCGCTTACCGTCAATGGCACCGTTGGCTAAAGCCTAACGGCAAATTGATCATCTTTGACGGCAACCATTACCGCTATCTCACGGATTCTGGTCGACACGACCGCCCGCATCGTGAAACGCACAAGTATCTCGGCAGTGTTGATATCAATATCATGGAAACCATCGCTAAAGAACTTCCGATGAGTCAATTTGATCGTCCTGAATACGACAAAAAAGTTCTCGATTCGATCGGATTCATTAATATTGACACTATTGTTTTACGACAAACGGGCGATCAAATTCACGACTTTGCCATTATTTGCGAAAAAGACCATGCAGATTGATACGCTTTTACAAGCCGTCAAGGACGGCAAAATGAACATTCAAGAGGCTAAAGAACTTTTGGCGCGAGCCCCCTATGAGGAATTGGGGTTTGCGAAACTGGATTCCCACCGAGCCGTTCGTACCGGTTTTGCCGAAGTTGTATATTGCGAAAATAAAGCTGATGACTTTCTTGTTGAGATTTTCTCTCGTTTATTTAGTGCCAATGGCGAAGTGATGGGGACTCGGTGCTCGGAAAAACAATACCATTTACTCAAAGAGCGACTGCCCGAACTCACATACGATCCCATCAGCCGCATTGCCAAAATTGAACAACCTAAAAAAAGACTGGGGCTTATTGCCATCTGTACAGCGGGAACAGCAGACATTGCCGTCGCCGAAGAATGCGCACAAACTGCTGAATTTTTCGGACAAAACGTTGAACGTTTCTACGATATCGGTGTCAGCGGCATCCACCGATTACTTTCTAAGGTCGATCGCCTGCAGAAGGCCAACTGCGTCGTGGCAGTTGCAGGCATGGAAGGGGCCTTGGCCTCCGTTATTGGCGGACTTGTAGCCAATCCCGTTATTGCGGTTCCCACTTCTGTCGGTTATGGCGCCAATTTCCACGGACTTTCTGCGCTTTTGACCATGATTAACAGCTGCTCAAACGGCGTGGCTACCGTCAATATTGACAATGGTTTTGGAGCGGGTTTTTTAGCTTCCCAAATTAATCGTCTAGCGACACGAAAGGAATAAATTTCATGACAACACTGGTGTTGGATGCTCAAACCGGAATCAGCGGCGATATGACTGTAGCCGCCTTGCTTGACTTAGGGGCTGATTTTAAAAAACTGCAACAAGTTCTTGCGACCCTACCCGACCAACATTTTCAGATTGCTGTTTCTCGGGTTAAGAAAAATGCTTTAACCGCTTGTGATTTTAAAGTCACTTTGACAAACGGCGCCACGGATACTGATCATGATATGAACTATCTTTTCGGCGAAAAAGCTCATCATCCGAACACCAGTCGGAATGAAGACTCTGAAGCTTCGATAGACACTCATGCCCACGAGCACCATCATCATGAACATCGTCATTTAAACGATATTTTCTGCCTATTGGATCAAACGTCTGCAACCGAACAGGCTAAAAACATTGCAAAGAGGATCTTCAAGATCGTAGCCGAAGCTGAAGCTAAAGCTCACGGCGTAACCATTGATGAAGTACATTTCCATGAAGTGGGTGCGCTTGATTCTATCGTTGATATTCTTTCGGTTGCTGTGTTGATTGATGATCTGAGTGTCGACCAGGTTATTGTGAGCGCTCTGGGAGAAGGCTATGGAGAAATTCGCTGTCAACACGGTATTTTGCCCATTCCGGTTCCGGCAGTTTCTCATATCGCGCAAGCACATGGTCTGACATTGTCTCGCATTGACTGCAAGGGTGAATTTATAACACCGACCGGTGCCGCCATTGTCGCCGCCCTTAAAACAGCTGAACAACTTCCGCAACGCTACAAAATTTTGAATTCGGGACTTGGCGCGGGAAAACGCAACTACGACCGTCCTAGCCTTCTAAAAGCCTCACTCATCCAAGCAACAGATGATCAATGCGGGCAAGATAGAGTCATCGAGTTATCAACCAATATCGATGATTCGACCGCCGAAACTCTTGGTTTTACCCTTGAAAAACTCTACGCCGACGGCGCACTTGAGGCTTGGTTTACACCGATTTATACGAAAAAATGCCGCCCGGCCTACATACTGTCTGTGTTGTGCAAACCGGATCTGCGCGAAAAATTGGAAAACATTATCTTTTCCAATACGACAACCATCGGCATTCGTTCCCGAGACGTCTTTCGCCGTACCTTAAAACGCCATCAGTTGACCGTACAGACTCCCTACGGCCATGCGGAAGTTAAAGTTTGCGAAGTGCCCGATCAAGAAGGGGTATTTCACACTCGTTTTTACCCTGAATATGAAACCATAAAACGGTTGGCAGAAGAGCACAACATTGACCTGCCTAGCCTTTACCGTTTGGTACAAAATGCCGCTGAAAATGCCTGATCTAAAAACTGTCCTCAGCCATTTTGAAGCCATCGTGACCGAGCCTGTTATGGTTGCGTTCTCAGGTGGCGCCGATAGTGTTTTAGTCCTCAAACTTGCCCTTGAGGCTTCTCGTGGCCGCTTTCCCATTTATGCTTTGTATGCTGATGCGCCTTGGATGCCGAGGGTGGCTCGTTTAGAGGCTGAGCAAATCGCCCGTGAGCTCCAAGTCAAGCTTAACGTTGTTAGTATTGACTCACCCAATTCAATAGGTATCGAAAATAATCCCAAAGACCGGTGCTACCGGTGCAAAAAAGCCATTTTTAAAGCTTTTATGGATTTTGGACAAACACACAATGTAAAAATCCTGTTAGAGGGCACTCAATTAGATGACTTAACGAAATACCGTCCGGGATTAAAAGCTATTGCTGAATCAGGGGCCCGTAGTCCGCTAAAAGAATTAGGACTGCACAAGTCAGATGTAAGAAAACTTTTGGCACATTGGGGACTCTCTGCGGCAAAGAAACCGTCCGGTTCCTGTCTGGCCACTCGACTGCCTTACGGACAAAAACTTTCCTCCGATATTTTGTGCCGTATTGATAGCGCAGAAAATAAACTAAAGCAATTTGGCTTGGGCACAATTCGTGTTCGCTCACACGGCGAAATCGCCCGAATAGAAGTGGATAAAAACCAACTTGAGAAGGGCGCGCATTTTCATGAAGAAATCATCCGTGAATTAAAACCCTTGGGTTGGAAATTTATAACTTTGGATATGGAGGGATTCCGCTCCGGCAGCATGGACTGAAAAGCGAAAAAAGGCGACCCGTTTAAAGCCGCCTCTTTTTAACCCACTAGGAATGCAATTCGACGTCAGCCGATGCGGGATATATCTGACCTTTAATACAAACATATACTCCAGGGGCATTTAGTTTGGAATTCATCATTGAGGCACCCAAACTAAACCCAGCGTCTGTCGGTGCAAAACCAAATAAAGGAATAAGGGCCCCAGTCACGGTGACCTTAACATCCTTACGATTAATATGACTTTGCACATAGCGAGCGGTTTCGAACAAAGTATAAGTACCGTGTGTCACGACGAAATCACTCTCATCCGATTCCTCAATGATTCGGCAAATATTTTGGCGATCCATTTCATTGATATCGCGAGAGTCTTTCATACAAATTTGTTCAAAAGAACTTTTCTCGGTACAAGCGCAAACTGTCTTTTCCAGATAATTTCTCACAACAGACTCTTTAAAAGGGAGTGCTGTACAGCTATCCGTGTCGTAATACGAGTCGATAGTTCCTCCAGTCAGAATAAATTTCATTTCACACCTCTCACATTCTTAATTACACGAAGGATCACAAAAATGAGGAAGAAACAACCAAGATATCCATATACCTGATAAATGATGTTAATGGCCTTATCAAAAGGTAAAACCGCACCAAGAATCACAGAGGCAATTCCCAAGATCAAAACGAAAAGTTTAAAAAATCTGTTTTTCTCCGAAACGATACGAGAACAGAAGTTCCAATACATCGGAGCGCAACCGGTAAAAATGGCCAATAGGATCACAATCGAGAAGGAAGATGCCAACAACGGATGGATTTGTTCCGCAATGTAGAGATTCGGCACCAATTTAGTTCCAACATTAGTGATATCCGTGAGAAAAGACAACAACACCAAGGTGATAGTTGAGCAGAAAGCCACAGATCCCAGAATTCCGCCGAAAATATTGATCTTTTGGTTTTTGCTCTTTTGTCCCAACAAGGGCATAAAGGCTGCCAAACCCAATAAGTTAAACGTCATATATAAAAAGCCGGATACAAACCAAGAATCTGAAGGTTGCAAAATAGTTGTCATGGTTTGCACTTGTTGATGACCTTCAATCACAGCACTTGGATTCTTTAAAAGATATGTTCCAACGATTCCAATAACCATAAATACCAAAAGAACGCCGAGACTGCCGACAATATTAATCAGACGGCTTAAACCTAAAAGTACAGTGACAATCACGAACACTCCCATGATTGAACTGCCGACAAAAGTGCTCACGCCAAAGGCCTGAGCAATGGTGGCGCCCGAGGCGGTTAAAAAAACGATGACTTGTACAATCAAATACGTGAAAGCGATAAATTCAAAGCAAGATCCGATTTTTGTTCCGCAGTAGTAGGCAAAGGCATCATGGGCATTTTCAATATTTTCTCGCTTGCCCAGTTTCAAGAAATCAACCACGCAGAAAATCATAATAACAAGGGACACCAGCACAGCGCCGATGCCCCACAGACCGTAAGAAGCAAAAAACTGAAGAAGTTCCTGACCAGACGCGAATCCTCCGCCGATTAAATAACCGCATATCGCACCCGCAATTTTTAAAGTATCAGAGACTTTCGTAAACATACTGCCCTCTGAACAAATTGATTCTGAAAAGAGCCGAACTATGTCAACGAAATGTTCGGCCCTTTCCGAAAGAAAAAGAATAATTAGCGCTTACCCGCTCTCCAAGCGGCAATTGCTTGAGCCATCTTTTCGGGATCAACCAGAAGCATCGGATCAAGCAAAATATCCGCCTCTTCTTGAGTCATCACCCCCATTTCAAGCACAGCCTCTTTAACAGTCAAGCCCTTTTGTTCAGCGTAATGAGCAACCTTTACGCCAAGCGGATAACCCTGGGTTGCCGCCACTACCGTTGAAATGGCCAAACTTGACTGAGCTTCAAATTGGCAGCGTTCACGATTAGCTGTAATGCCGTCAACACAGTCACGTTTGAGAATAAGAAGCTCTTCTCCAACCAATTGAAGGTTTTCAAACAGACACTTGTAGAACGTGGCATCCCAAACATTTAAGTCCAACTCACCCTCGTCATAAGCCATGGCAATGGCAACATCGTTACCCACAACCTGGTGGGCGATCTGAATAACCATTTCAGGCACGGTGGGATTGATTTTGCCGGGCATGATGGAGCTTCCGGGACTTAATGCAGGAAGCGAGATTTCCATGAAACCGGCGCGCGGCCCCGAACTCATCAAGCGCAGATCTTTGCTGATTTTTGACAGCGAAGTGGCGATTTCTTTGATCGCTCCAGATACGGTCACAAAGAAGTCACCGTTCTGGAAACCATCAAAAATATTCGCTTGGGGTTTGACCTCTTCATGCAAATCCTGACTGATATGCCGATAGAAAGCATCCATGTAGCCACTGGAGGCACCAAGTCCTGTGCCAACAGCGCTGCCGCCCATGATCAATTCGAAACAACCTGGTCTTAACGCCTGAAGCTTTACCACCAATCGTTTCATTAAACTGGCGTAACCGCCGAATTCCTGTCCCAATGTCAACGGCAAGGCGTCTTGCCAGCAGGTGCGACCAACCTTAACCACATCTTTAAATTCTTCGGCTTTGACTTCAAAACTCTTTTGAAGCGCTTGAAGTCTTTCGACAATCAAATCCAAACGAGGTGCAATGGCTAAATGGGTGGCCGAGGGAATAGTATCGTTGGTCGATTGAGCCATATTAACGTGAGTGTTCGGGTGAACCTTCTCACAGCCTTTGTGACCGGTCAAAATTTCATTGGCCATGTTGCCGATCACTTCATTGACGTTCATATTGACACAGGTGTAACCACCCCCTTGCCACATATCCAGCGGGAACTCCTTCTCATAACCGCCCGCTAACAGCTGGTCGCAAGCCTTAACAATCGCAGAAGCGACTTCCCCGCTCATCGCTCCAACCTCTGCATTAGCTTTTGCACAAGCTTTCTTAATCTGAAAAAGTGCTCTGTGCATGTCCGGATAAGCGATGACCGGAAAACCAGCCGCGCCGGAAACTTTCATCATGCGGTGAGTTTGAATTCCAAAGTAGGATGCATCGTCGATTTCCATCTCGCCCAAGCAATCCCGTTCAATTCTCGTTTTCATTGAGTTCTCCCGAACTGTTAAACCTTTTCTGATTGTGCGTTGAATAAATTTATCTGTATACTAATTTCAGAAATTCTTACATCAAATTTTCATTTTTCTGAAAATGTCTCTACCTATTTCAAAACTGTTTGATCTAAACGCCTTACGAATTTTTCTCACCTTGGCTCAAACCGGCAGCATGAGAAAAACCGCCCAACAGTACGATTTGAGTATTTCAGCGGTTTCTCAATGCATAAGCACTCTGGAGAAACAAATCGGCGTCGAACTTTTCAATCACAAAGTCCGTCCCCTGGAGCCCAGCCTCGCAGGGCGACTTTTAATCAACGAGGGAGAGAAATTACTGCAGGATGTCTGGCGAATCACCTTCGCTATGCAGGCCAGCACCCTTGAGAACATTCATTTAAGAATCGGATTTTCGGAGTCCATTAGCCACTCATTGGCCCCATTGATTTGCGGTTCGCTATTCCAAAGCGTGAAAAGTTTTTCAGTGCAAACCGCTATGACCCAAACATTGAAAGAACAGCTGATCAAAAGAGAGCTCGATATTCTCATTTCTCCCGAGTCTTTCGATAATGAACAAACTTTTTACCGAAAGCCCCTGTGGTCAGAGACATACTTACTTGTGCTACCGAAAAAGGAGAAAAGAGTCTGCAACCTTGATCAGCTCAGAAACATGGCCCAACACCTCTCCTATATCCGTTATAACGTTGACAGTACTGATCGCGTTCAGAGTGAACGGATTTTCAGAAAACTCAATATTGAACAAAGGGAAACTTTGGGTGTTGAAGCAAGCTACACAATGGTCGGGCTTGTCGCACAAGGTTTTGGCTGGGCCATCATGCCGCCTCTGGGTATCTGGCAAGGCAGAGACTGGACAGAGCAAATTCAAGTCATGCCTATTCCTGAAGTTATCATCAAACGAACACAGTGGATTGTGACACCCTCTAAAGGATTTGAGCAAATTGTCGGACGAATTCGCAAAGCCTCGCTTCTATCGTTGCAATCCCATGTAAAACCATGGCTAGAACGTACCTATAAAGGATTATCCGAATTTGTTGAGCCTAATTCAGATTTTTAATTTATCTAAATTACTTATTCATTATTTCTTAATTTAATTGATCAACGGTGATGATTCCATGATGATGATTCTGTTCATTAGGAGTTGTCATGACTGGTTTGTTATCCGTTCTTGCGCACTGCGCAAAAAATATTTCTTTCAAAAATGTGCCGATCAAAGCACAGGAAACCGCCAAACTGGGGTTAAGTGACTTTTTCGCAGTATCAGTCGCAGGACATGGGATGCCGGTCGCTAAAAACACTCTTTCCTATGCTGCGGAATTATTGCCTGCGGATGGTGAGTCTGTGCTACTTGGTACCTCGTGCCGCACTCACTATTTGACGGCCGGAC
>CAJMEC010000032.1 GCA_905212345.1 uncultured Sutterella sp.
GCAATACCCAACGCACTGGTTAAACCCCAAAATAAACCTTCTGCAGAAATAGCCAAATGGCTGAGGTCACCATGTGGGGCAACGAAAAATGTTCCCACTAAGGCACAAATGATCGCCATCGCCTCACGGCGCATCGGAAGCCTGGACTGCATCAGACAGACGGCCGCTAAAATAAAGACCGGATTGAAATAAACCAACATCGTGGCTGTACCGGAATTGGTGTACTCGACCGCCGTTAAATAGCCAAACTGACTGATCATCAGGCCACCCAAGGCATAAATTAACAACCATAGCCAGTGCAAACCCGGCTTAAAAAACGGACGCATCGCCCGGTGATGCATCGGAATAAAAGCCATGCAAAGCAAGATACCAGCGATCACCATTCGAACAACAGTCAGCCAATCTGGACGGACATCCTGAAAAGTGAACAGATATTGTCCACAGGCACCGGAAAAACCCCAGCCGATACCGCCCACCAGCGTACAGACAATGCCACGCCAAAGTTTTGCGTCGACACTTAATGCCATGGAAACCTCCTCATGGACACGGATTGTATAGGAGATTAAAAGGATCGAACGGCACAGAAGTTAACAAACGAAAAAAGAAAAAAGTAGCCATAATTACGCTCTGAATAAATAAGAGGCAAACATGTTTGACAATTTTCGCGACAGAATCAGAAGGGACATTTCCCACCTTAGCAACAAAGCCAAAAGAACACTAACGTTAGGCGCAAGCGGTGCCGATTCGCTTTGGCTGTCTCTGGCTGCGCTGCAGACACACGAAGACAGGAAACTCTTAGTTCTGATTGCCGATAATGCTTCACAGTGTCTCCGACTCAAAGACGAAATCAGCTATTTTGCCCCGGAACTCAATATCGTTTATTTTCCGGACTGGGAAACCTTACCTTACGATTTGGTCAGTCCGCATCAGGATTTGGTCAGCGAGAGATTGGAAATTCTCTACAAACTTGCCAATCCCGACGAAGCACGTTCTCAAATTGATGTTGTTTTACTGACTGGGACAACCGCTGCGCAAACCATCGTGCCTCCCGCTTATTTATCCGGACGAGTCTTTTTCTTTAAAAAAGGCGAAGAAATTAATGCCGCCACCCTTCGCGAACGGTTGGTGAGCGCCGGTTACCAAAATGTCAGTCAAGTCGTCGCTCCCGGTGAATTCAGTGTCCGCGGAAGTTTGATTGATATTTTCCCCATGGGCGCTAAGACCCCATTTCGTTTAGACCTTTTCGACACGGAAATTGATTCTATTCGCTCTTTTGACCCGGATTCACAACGATCCTTGGAAACAGTGGATGAAGTCCGAGTGCTCCCGGGCAGAGAATTTCCAACGGATGCTCAAGCGTTAGTTGACTTTCGGGCAAAATGGCGTGAATTTTTTACTGGGGATCCCTCTAAAGCCATTCTTTACAAAGACCTCAGCCAAGGCATTATCAACGCCGGCATTGAGTACTACCTTCCCCTATTTTTCGAAGAAAAGGCAACGTTTTTCTCCTATCTCAATGAAGAACGCGCGTTAATCGGCATGCTCGGTGATGTGGAGAGTGCGCTTAACCGTTTCATTGAGGAAACCCAAGGCCGCTACCAATTCTTAAAGGCGGATCCGGAAAGACCGGTTTTACCCGTTGAAATGCTCTACGAGAGCACAGAGGGCTTTTTCACAGAACTGAAGCGCTTTGTTCGTTTTCAAGGGAAAACCGAAGACAACCCGATCAGTACCCGTATTCTCGTGGACCGAAAAGCCGATAAGCCGCTCGAAAACCTGGAAAGACTCATTGACGAAGAAAAAACCAGAAAGCACCGTGTTCTGATTATGGCTCCAAGTGTCGGTCGCCGGGAAACAATCAGCCAACTTTTTGACCGAAACGGCCTCAAAGTTCCTTATGCAGATAGTTTCAAAGAGTTCATTAGTGAAACTGAGCCAGTGATGTTGACGGTTGGCCCCTTATATCAGGGACTGAGCGCTGAAGGCGTAACGCTTCTTACCGAAACGGAACTTTACGCCGCAGCTCCCCGTCGCACTTTAAGACGTCAGGCTCATACCACCAACGTCGATATGATGATCCGCGATCTCGCTGAATTAAAAATCGGTGACCCGGTTGTTCATATCACTCATGGTATCGGACGCTATGCGGGGCTTCAATCGATTGATACAGCCAACGGCAAGGAGGAATTCCTCCGGCTTGACTATGCCAATGATGCGAAGCTTTTCGTTCCCGTTGCGCAGCTGCAGCTTATTTCTCGATACAGCGGTAGCGACGCGGAACACGCTCCCCTGCATCACCTAGGCAAAAATGACTGGGAAAAAGCCAAGAAAAAAGCGGCCGAGAAGGTTCGCGATACGGCTGCCGAACTTTTAAATCTTTACGCGATGCGTGAAAAAAGTCAGGGGCATGCCTTCCGTTTTTCCCGTGCCGATTATGAGGCTTTTGCCGAAAGTTTTCCCTTTGAAGAAACGGCCGATCAGCAAGCTGCCATTGAAGCGGTGCTCGATGACATGAAAGCGGATAAGCCAATGGACCGGCTTGTATGCGGAGACGTGGGTTTCGGCAAAACAGAAGTGGCTCTGAGAGCTGCATTTGCCGCCGTCATGGGCGGCAAGCAGGTTGCCATTCTCTGCCCGACCACTCTATTGGCAGAGCAACACGCGCATACTTTTAAAGACCGTTTCTCTGCCTGGCCCGTTCGCGTGGCTGAGCTCTCGCGCTTTAGAAGCGCCAAACAAAGCGCGCAAGTTCTCGAGGGCCTTGAGAACGGCACGATTGATATAGTTGTCGGTACTCACAAGCTTTTGTCCGAAAAAGTTAATTTTGCACGTTTGGGCTTAGTTGTCATTGATGAAGAACACCGTTTCGGCGTCAGACAAAAAGAAGTGCTTAAAAAACTTCGCGCAGAAGTTGATGTTTTGACACTGACCGCGACCCCAATTCCGCGCACACTGGCTATGAGCCTTGAGGGAATCCGATCTTTCTCTGTTATTGCTACGGCACCCGAAAAGCGCTTAGCCATTAAAACTATAGTTAGAAAGGAAACACCTGAAGTCATTCGTGAGGCTGTCATGCGTGAATTAAAGCGTGGCGGACAAGTCTATTTCCTCCATAACGACGTCTCAACGATTGAAAACAGAAGAGAACAACTCTCACAGCTCATTCCCGAGGCCCGCATCGTTGTCGGTCACGGACAGATGAATGAGCGGGAACTTGAATCGGTAATGCGTGATTTCTACCAACAACGCTACAACGTGTTGTTGTGTACAACCATTATCGAAACCGGTATTGATGTACCGACTGCGAATACAATCATCATGCACCGAGCCGACAAATTCGGCTTGGCTCAATTGCACCAGCTGCGCGGCCGTGTCGGTAGAAGTCACCACCAGGCCTATGCGTATTTGCTCACTCCCGGTAAAGACGCGATGACACAAAATGCTCAAAAGCGTTTGGAAGCCATACAAAATCTGCAAGACCTGGGAAGCGGTTTTTATCTGTCGATGCATGACTTGGAAATTCGTGGTGCCGGCGAAGTACTGGGTGAACATCAATCAGGTGAAATTGCCGCTGTCGGTTACGATCTCTACAACCAAATGCTTAGACGCGCGGTTAAAAGCATGCGCAATAACGAGGCTTTTGACTTGGATGCGCCTTTTCAAGCCATGGCGGAAATTAACCTCCACGCGTCGGCGCTTTTACCCTCAGACTATGTTGAAGATGTCCATCAACGCCTGTCTTTTTACAAAGAATTAGCCAGCTGTGAAAGCTTTAACGCCATAGAAACGGTACGTGAGGCGCTCGGCGACCGGTACGGTAAACTGCCCACGGAAGCCAACACGCTCATCGAAACGCATCGCTTACGCCTTCATTGCCAACACTTGGGTATCGAGCGTATCGAAGCAACGGAATCAGTCATTATCGTCACTTTCATTGCTAAACCGCATTTTGAACCCATGCGTTTAATTGAACTCATGCAAAAGAGCAAAAATATGCGCATGATGGGCTCAACAAAACTCAAAATTGATACATCGACACCGACCATCGAGTCTCGTCTGGCCTATTTAAGAGGCTTTGTTAAAGCGCTCGATCGAAACCCAAAGGGCGATGAAAATTAACGTTTTTTCTGGCTACAATGAAGCCAAAGTAGGTCTTATTTTATGAAAAAACTTTTTCTGGCAGCCACAATTTGCACCCTGGTCAGCGCATTCCCCGCCTACGGCGCCGGAGTGAGCTTTGAGCATGCCCGAGCGCTCATGCTGGAAAGAGCCGATATGCTCAAAATAAGTCAGGCAGACATTGAGCAAAGGCAGCAGCAAGTCAAAGAATCCCGATCATTAAGCGGACCTAAAATTAGTTTAAACGCTCAACAGGTCGAGGGGCGAAAAGACATCAATATGTCTTTTGATAATCCATTGGCCGGCGCGGGATTAGGTCAAATAGGCCAGGTGTTGCCACCTGCTGTATCCGGTCTGCTCAGTCAAAATAAATTTAAAATTGATTTTGAAGAAGATATTTCCGGTCCTCGAGCTTCTGTTGACATAATTTGGCCGATTTACACGGGCGGCGCCATCAGCGCCAAACAAAATGCGACGCAGGCAGCATTAAGACAGGCCAGAGCCGATCACGATAAAACCAAAGATGAACTCGATTCGCTTTTAGTTCAGAAATATTTCGGTGTGCAGTTGGCCCGCAGTGTTGAAAGACTTCGTGCCGATTTACTCAAACAGCAAGAAAGGGACTTAAACCGCGCCAAACGTTTTGAGAAAGCCGGCATGATCGCCAAAATTGAGCGAATGAGTGCTCAAGTCAACCGTGATGCGGCTGAAAGAGACTTTATCGGTTCTCAGACGGACCGAAAAGTGGCCGAAGCAGAATTAGCGGATTTACTTCGTGAAGAAACAATCGGCAAACTTGATACCCCGATGTTTGTCACGAAAAATCTTAAAACACTTTCTTACTGGCAGGATTTGGCTCTTGCCAACAACCCGACGCTCAAAGCCCTTGAGGCACAGCATGAGCAGGCTCGCATGGGCGTACAAGCCGCCAAAGGTAGCTATCACCCGCAGGTATACCTCTTCGGTCATTACAACATGATCAAGCATTACCTGACTTTACCCGAACCGGATTGGATCGCTGGAATCGGCATCAGTTTTACTCTTTGGGACAACCGCGACCGTTCGGCACGCGTTGGCAGCGCCCAAGCTCTGGTCAACAAAGCTCAGGCAGCTCAAAGCCAAGCCAGAAATGAGATCAATAAAGTCGTTGAAGTGGCTTGGCTCAAAAGCAACCAAGCCTTGGAACAATATCGTTTGAGCACAAGTTCCATCGATCTGGCCAAAGAAAATGTAAGACTTCGTGAGCGATCATTTAAAGAAGGGCTTTCGACCATTGACGATGTCAATGATGCCCGCAATAAATTGATTGCCGCTCAGGTTGCTCAACGCGTGGCAGCCTACCGCTTCGTCGTTGCCTATAGCTTACTGCACGCGGCAAGCGGCACAATGTTGGACTTCATGGACACCTTTAAGCGTCCCGATATAACGGTTGTAGAAAAATGACAGAATCAAATACTAAAAAGGCAAATAAACCGGTATTACTAAGCGCGGCAGCTTTAGCTTGCTTAGTTATCTTAGGGGTTGGTTTCTGGATGGGCACTCATCCGTCTGAAGAACCTCTGTACGGTGTCATGCAGGCTAAAACCGTTGATGTTGCAGCAAAAGTGACTGGCCGCGTTGAAACGCTTCCCGTCCATGAAGGCGACACGGTGAGCGCCGGTCAACTTCTCATGACGTTAGATATTCCGGAAGTTGAGGCTAAACTCAAAGAGGTTGAAGCCTTAAAGTCCGCGGCGAGTGCCCGCCAAAGTCTCGTGGATGAAGGAGCAAGGCCGCAGGAAATTCGAGCCGCCAAGGCCCAAATGCAAAGAGCACAAGCCGGTCAGGAATTGGCCCAAAAAACATTTAATCGTGTTCATGCGCTTTATCGCGAAGGTTTAATTTCTAAACAAAAGCACGACGAGGCGCTTGCTCAAAAGAAAAGCGCAGACGAACTGCTGGCCGCTGCCAAAGAGCAGTATGACATTGCGCTTACCGGAGCCAGAACTCAAGAAAAACAAGCTGCCACTGCTTTAACGGCACAAGCCACGGGTGGTGTCGAGCAGGTGGAAAGTTTAGTGAAAGAAAAAAATGTAACCTCCCCTATTGCCAGTGAAGTTTCTCGGATCTATGTGGAAGTTGGTGAGGTTGCGGCCGCAGGACTGCCTCTGGCTACCCTTGTTGACCTTTCTGATCAATGGGTAGTTTTTAACATCCGTGAAGACGACATGCCCAAAATCACCAAAGGAGCTGTGTTGTCAGCTGAAATTCCTGCGCTGAATGCTAAAAACGTCCAATTTAAGGTTTACTTTATTAACCCAAGAGCCGATTACGCAACCTGGCGCGCAACACGGCAATCCAGCGGCTATGACTTACGAACTTTTGAAGTTCGCGCACGGCCCGTTGAGCCCGTATCTGATTTACGCCCCGGCATGAGCGTAATCGTCAAACGCTAAAAATCGACAATAGTCATGGCTATCAGAGTGGCGCTGATTGAAAGCATCCGAAGAGAAGTGGGGGCTGTTCTAAAAAGTCCTTGGGACGTAGCGATGTTTGTCGTTATGCCGGTCATCTGGTGTCTTTTGATTGCCGGACTCTTTGGCCAAGGAATGATCCGTGATGTCCCTGTCGGCGTGGTCAATCTTGATCATCACCCTGAATCCATTGAATTAGAAGTAAAACTTGATGCTCTTCCTTCTGTTAAATTAGTCTCTTATGACTCCCCGCTTGAAGCGCAAAAAGCCTTAAAGCGTTCAGATATTTACGCCTACCTCACTATACCCGACCGATGGCTTGATCGAAACGGCAAACCTGATGGCTCCTCGCTTGAGCTTTATTTCCCCAAATCCCTTTACGCAATAGCCACGACTTTGGAGTTGGATATCAAACAAGCGCTGCTCGCTTTTCAAAAAGAAAACTTAGTGAGGTTAGCTCAAACGGCAGGGCTAAACGAAAAACAAGCCCAAAGGGCGACCGAGTTAATCAGTGTGCACTCAATCACTTTGGGCAATATTGCGTTTAACTTTCAAGCCTACATTCTGCCCACGTTAATTCCCGGGATTTTACATCTGGGACTTGCTCTGGCATTGGCCAGCCGTTTGCTTGCTGAATGGCACGACAAAAAAGTTAAACTTTGGCTTGATGTTGCCAAAGGCAATCCTCTCATTGCTTTTCTTGGGAAGGCCATTCCTTGGTGGGCTCTTTACACGTTCTATGGCTTTATCTATATCGCTGTTATGACCGGTTATCTCGGTTGGTGGGTGCAAGGCAGCCTCATCCTGTGGCTTATCGGGCTTGCCTTTTTCATGGCTGTGATGACACTTCTACCTTTATTCCTGATTGGGGTATTTATTCCGTTAGGTTGGGTTATTGTTTTAAGCTGTACTGTCGGTTACATCGCCCCAATTTTCCCCTACACAGGCTTTTCTTATCCATTGGACTCGATGGCTGAGCCTGTTCAATGGTTGGCCATGACTTTTCCCCTCACACATTATTTCCATTTTCAGGGGCAAGAATGGATTCTTGATGCGCCGTTGACAAGTTCGCTTTACACATTGGGGAAATTGGCAATCTTTGCGCTTGTCTGGTTTGGAGTTGGATTTACATTGTTTAAAAAACGTGTCGCCCATGAGGTCGCCAACGAAAGCGAGGTGCAATCATGAGTGCCTGGCATACTTTCATTCAAACAATCCGTACGGCCGTTTTATCCCGGGAAAGCTTTATGGTTTTTGCCATCGCTTCACTTTTTTACCTGGTCTTCTACGGGATGCCTTACGACAATCAAATCATTGTGAAAATTCCCACTGCGATTGTCGACATGGATCAAAGCCGCGCTTCACATGAATTAGTTGAAAAACTCCAATCGGCCCCGTCTATCAACGCAGTATTGCAGACTGCGGATTTTGAGCAGGCAAAGAAAGCTTTTTCACAATCTAAGGCCGATGTGATTATCGTTATTGCTGAAAATTATGCAAGAGATATTCAGCGTGGCGATCAAACAGTCGTTACGGTTTTCAGTAACGGCGCACTGCCTGTCAAGGGGCGAGCCGCCAGCGCTTCGGTATTGACTATCGTTACCGAAGAAAATATCACTCAAGCGGCAACCCGCTTAATCGGACAAGGTCTCAATCCAATTCTTGTAAAGCAAATGGCCATGACTCCCGCACCATTTACTTCGCAAGACCTTTTTAATAATGTGGCCGGTTACGGTTATTACACTGTGCCCATGGTTGCTATTGTCATTGTCCAAGCCGTTATGCTCTTTGGAGTCGGCATCGCTTTGGGCGGTTGGCTTTCTTCACCCCAACCTCCTCATTTTTTCTCTAAAGCGATGCAAAAAACAAGTGCCTTTTTCCCGGTCTTTTTAGGTTTTTGGGTTATATCTCTTTTTTGGGCTTTCTTTATTGAATCAATGGGGCTGCATCTGCTGACAATGCCCACACTCGTCAATCCCCTCTCAACGGTTGCAGCTGTTTTAGCCTTCACATTCTCATTGACCAGCTTGGCTGTTTTTCTGACGTTGTGGATGAATACCAATCGATACGCCGCCGGCCTCGTATTGGCTTCGGCTCCGAGCGTATTTTTATCCGGCCTTGTTTTTCCGATGGAAAATTTCGCCACTTGGGCGTTGCCTTTTGCATGGATTATTCCGACAACGCCGGGTTGTCAGGCCATTGTTTTGGCCAGCCAAGAAGGTGCGGGACTTTCTGAAATTGCTCCCTTACTGAGTGTGAGCTTAGCTCAAGGGATTGTTTATTTTGCCTTAGGCTACCTGTTTTTAACTAAGCGCGTCGCAGAACGTCAAGCTAACGCATCCTGTTGTTAATTTTTGCAAATTGAGGCTCTTTCATTGAACCCTCAATCACATCTATTCGGTGACGAAGCCAGTCTGTTGAACCATGCGTTTCGTAATACCTTGGATTAGAGAGAATGGCGGCCAGCCAAACGCTTTGCCAATGAGACAATCGTCTGGCGCTGATACCGTAATAATGGCGAGAGGCGGCTTCAACGCCGAAAATCCCTTCTCCGAATTCGGCAATATTCAAATAAGTCTGAAGGATTCTGCCTTTTGACCAAGTCGCCTCCATTACCAAGGCCAAAATCATTTCCTGAACTTTTCTCAGGTAACTCTTTTCATGAGTGAGAAAAAGATTTTTAACCGTTTGCTGTGTAATGGTGGAGCCTCCCGGCGCTCGATCGCCCTCAATCACATTGCTGACAAAAGCCTCTCCTGTCGCTTCCCATTCAATGCCGAAATGTTCGGTAAACCTTGCATCTTCTGCCGCCACCGTAGCGCGAACCATGTCATTGGCTACATTTCTCAATAAAACAGGTTTAAATTGAACTCGTCCCAGGCGCTGCTTTTCACTTTCGATATAAGCGGAAGTTTCAACCGGGGCAATGCTGTACCAAAGGACTTTTGCGATGTAATAGCCCTCGATGGCAAGAACAACCACAAAGATTGCCAAAAAGAGCGATTTCAAAAGTTTTCTGATACGCATTGCCACACGCCTTAAACTTACGGAATATGACGGCCGATGAGATCGTATTCTTGGTTAGCAGTCACCTTTACATTAACAATATCGCCGGGATTGAGATGGCCATCGGTTGTCACATAGATAATGCCGTCGATTTCAGGCGCATCTGCTGTTGTACGGCCGATAGCCACGCCATCTTCATCTTCCTGTTCATCAATGATGACCTTTTGGACAGAACCGATCTTTTGAGCCATTCTCTCTTCCGAAATCTTTGACTGCACCTGCATGAAACGATCCCGACGCTCGTCACGCACTTCGTCAGGCAAAGCTCCGGGCAGTTCATTGGCAGGCGCCCCTTCAATCGGCGAATAAGCAAAGCAACCCACGCGATCCAATTGAGCCTCTTGAAGGAAATCCAACAAGTATTGGAATTCTTCCTCCGTTTCTCCAGGAAAACCGGCAATAAATGTTGATCGAATCGTTAGGTCGGGACAAATTTTGCGCCATGCTTGGATGCGTTCCAACGTTTTTTCCGTCGCAGCCGGCCGCTTCATTGCCTTGAGCACTCGGGGATGTGCATGCTGAAAGGGAATGTCCAGATAAGGAAGAATCTTTCCATCAGCCATCAATTCAACCACTTGATCAACAGCCGGGTAAGGATAAACATAATGCAGACGAATCCACATGCCCAGGTCCCCTAACTCTCGGGCCAGATCATAAAGTTTTGTCTGAAGCGCCTTGCCTTGATCATTAAAATCAATCCGGTAGCGGCAATCAGCCCCGTAAGCAGAGGTATCCTGACTAATCACCATCAGTTCTCTGACACCTGACTCACGCAGCAATTCGGCCTCGCGCAGCACTTCACCTATTGGCCGGCTGACAAGCTTTCCTCTTAACTGCGGAATGATGCAAAAAGCGCATCGGTGATTACAACCTTCGCTGATCTTCAAGTACGCGTAGTGTGAAGGCGTGAGTTTTAAGCCGGCTTTCGGAACCAAATCCCAGTAAGGACTATGGGGCTGAGGCAAATGCCTGTGCACCAACTCATAAACCTTATCGAATTCGCCCGGACCAGTCACTCCCAAAACATCAGGACAGACATCATCCAAATAGGCCGTGCCATCCAAATGTTTTTTAGCACCTAAGCATCCCGTGACAATAACTCGCCCATTTTCTTGCATGGCCTCATTAATGGCATCGACACTTTCCGCCACGGCTTCATTTAAAAAGCCGCACGTATTGACGATCACCAAATCCGCATCCGTGTAAGAGCCGACAATGTCGTATCCTTCTGCGCGAAGCTGGGTCATGATCCGTTCGGAATCCACAAGCGCTTTAGGGCAACCCATGGAAACAACGCCGATTCGAGGGATTCTTTGCATGTTTAGCCTTTGATCCAAATCATCGCCGCATGACGTCCTGTTTTACCATCACGGCGGAAACTGTAAAAGAGTTCGGGATTGGCATAGGTGCTGTGGCGTGCTTCAACAACTTCATCAACATTGACTTGCAGTAAAGCCATACGAGCCAAAGTCGTCAATGAACATAGGTATTTACCATCTTCCTTGGCCTTAAATGCGACTTCTGCCCCGTCAATGCTAGATTGCATAGCTTCAAGCACATCACTTCCTGTCTCAAAATCATCATCACCGATTCTGGGTCCCAACCACGCAATAAATTGAGCATCAGGATCAGCGATACGCTCACGAAGCCGGACAATTGTCTTTTGAAGAATTCCTGCCGCCAGGCTCCGCCAGCCGCAATGAACAGCCGCGACTCCCTTGCCGTTTTTTTCCGCAATCAAAACAGGCAAGCAGTCAGCCACTTGTACCACACAGACAACATTGGGGGTAATGCTCGTGCTTGCATCGGCTTGTTCTTCCGGTGAAGCTGACTCGGCGTCGACCACGCGATCCCCGTGAACCTGCTTGAGCCACTTAGGATCCGTGGGCACCAACTGTGCTGCCAAATTACGATTCATATTGACGCATACCGGCACATCACCTGTGTAAATGCCGACATTAAAACCGCCGATGCCGTCCTTGTCGCCAAAAGGACCGGAAGAAACACCACCGGCGCGAAGCGTCATCAAAGCATCCACATTGGCAGGTCGGATTGCGTCCCAATCCGGCTGCAAAATGGCTAATGCGGGTTTTGTCGTATCGTCAATCATTTTCCACCTATTTTTCAAAAACACTGACCGGTTCATCCGTCGGAGCAAATCCGATTTCCGTCATTAATTGAGCTAAATCATCGGGAGCGGGTACAAACCATTGCATCGGCTGCTTACTTCTTGGATGCTCCAGCCCTAAGCGAGAAGCATGAAGTGCCTGTCGTTTTATGAGCGCAAGCGGGCAACCTTCCGGCAACTTGCTCATTTTACCTTTATAGAGCGGATCACCCACTAGAGGAAATCCTGCCCACTGCATATGCACGCGAATCTGATGCGTGCGGCCAGTATCTAAGCGGCACGCCACCCATGAAACCGACAACGGCGTCTGTCCGACGCCGGGAACTAAAGCAAAATCAACCAGCCTTACATGCGTTTTTGCTTCTTTGGCTCTTGGCCCTTGTCCAACACAAAAACGAATTGGTGAACGTGGATCGCGCATAATCGGTTCATCAATAAAACCGGCTTGAGGAGCTTGACCATGAACGATCGCCCAGTATTCGCGCTTAACCGTTCGCGCCTGAAGCTGTCGAATAAGATCGGTCTGCGCTTCAAGCGTCTTGGCGACGACCATTAAACCGGTTGTATCACGATCCAAACGATGAACGATACCGGCTCTGGGCAAAGTCTTTAATTCAGGATTTCTGGCAAGCAGACCATTTAAAAGTGTGTCATCCCAATGACCGGCAGCCGGATGAACAACCAACCCCGCGGGTTTATTGACAACAAGGATATCCTCGTCTTCATAAACGACATCCAGAGGCATTTCAACCGGTTTAAAAGCGAGCTCTTCAGGACTAGGCTGCTCTAAAACCTCAATTTCATCGCCGGCGGCCACTTTGGCACGGATTTTCTTAGTAACCTCACCGTTGACCGTGACCGCTCCCTGCTCAATCCAGCTTTGAAGTCGCGCGCGCGACACAGAAGGCATCAACTGTGCGAGCACTTTATCTAAACGGTCACCTGAATATTCATCACCGACAATAAAATACAGAGTTTCTTCGGATGAGGCCGACATATATATCCTTATTAATTACTTGAGCCAAAGGCGGTCTGATCGCTATAATCCGTGAATCAATTGACCGCATTTATCAGAGTCACATCAATGGCATTAACTTTACATCAATTGCGCAAGCGTGCGGCAACTTTTGCATTGGCCGCCGCAATCGCCGCTATGAGCGCCGGCTGCTCGCAAATCGAAACCGACATTACCCAAGGCTGGGACGCTGACCGTCTCTACGAGGAGGCTCGCGCCGCCGCTGAAGACAGCGACTGGACTCGGGCGCAAGATTATTACACAAAATTGGAAAGCCGTTATCCGTTCGGCCGCTATGCCCAACAGGCGCAAATCGAAAGCGCTTACGCTTACTGGCGTGACGGCGACGCCGCGCAATGCGTCCAAGCTTGTGACCGCTTCCTGCGCCAATATCCTAACCACGCCAATAGTGACTATGTGCTCTATCTGAAAGCTTTGGCGACGCTTAACCAAAGAGACACAATCTTTACAGCGCTGCTCACCCAGGATATTTACGAGCGCGACTCTGATGCCGCACGTACCGCTTTTGATACGTTTAAGGAATTGGTGGAACGCTTCCCGCAGTCCCGCTACGCTCATGAGGCTCGACGCCGCATGCATGAACTGGTTCTGTCTCAGGCGCATTCTGAATACAATATTGCCAAGTTCTACTACGACCGACACGCCTACGTTGCCGCTATTGAACGCGCTCAAAATGTCGTGCGCACTTTCCAACAAACGCCCTACTCCGATGATGCTTTAAAACTCATCCGTGATTGCTATGAACAACTCGGGGTTAAGGATTTAGAGTCTGACGTCAACCGCGTTATTGAACTCAATCAAAATCGAGAACGTTAATTTATCTAAACTTCTGATTACAGGGGGTGATAAGTCTGATCGACCAATCACCCCTTAATTTTTCCCTGTCTTATCAGTGGATATTTCTGAGCCCCTGAAGCGGTTATTCTAAAAAACTGACAGTTTTTCAATATCCTCAGCCAAGCAAAGTTATCTGGAAGCTGGATTCATTCGTACACTTTTATACCGGAATAAAAATTTGAATCGTCTTTAGGCTGACAGCTTTAAAACGCGGTTGAGTTCTTCTGTGGATAAATCCCCAATCCACTTCTCTCCGACGTTAACGGTTAAATTCGCCAGTTCCTTTTTACTGGTCAACATCTCGTTGATCTTTTCTTCAAAAGTCCCGGCCGTTACAAAACGGTAGACCAAAACATCTCTTTTCTGACCGATGCGATAGGCTCTGTCAGTCGCTTGAGACTCAACGGCGGGATTCCACCACAGATCGTAGTGAATCACGCTTGAGGCCGCTGTCAAATTCAAACCCGTTCCACCGGCTTTAAGCGAAAGGATCATGACACGAACAGTCAGATCATTTTGGAAACGATCGACCATGTTCATGCGTTCTTTGACACTGACTGCTCCATGCAAAAAGAGGGCTTTTTCATTAA
Organism: uncultured Sutterella sp.; assembly: GCA_905212345.1. Classification (GTDB taxonomy): domain Bacteria; phylum Pseudomonadota; class Gammaproteobacteria; order Burkholderiales; family Burkholderiaceae_F; genus Aphodousia. The sequence continues at coordinate 14,230 of CAJMEC010000032.1, forward strand.
GGCACTTTTCTATCCACCCTTGGAGCCGTTTTCCCATTTCACGGTACTGCGTGAAGATTAAAACTTTGCGAGAGGCTTCAAAATTTTGGCTCAATAAATCCAAAAGCGCTGTTCCTTTACCTGAATCCGGAACGTCAGTTTCAGTTTTCAGATACTGGGAGGGTGAATTGCAAATCTGTTTTAGCGAAGTAATAAGTTTCAGTACTAAGGCCCGTTTGATCGCTTTGGCGTCATTACCCTCCTCTTTGGCTTTAGATTCAAGAGTTATCAGCCTTTGCATCATCTCTGACAGTGTCTTTTGGTAAAGAGCGGCTTGCTCCACGGTTAAAGTTGCAAACCGGTCATTAACCAAGCGATCCGGCAAATCACTGATGATTGACTTATCAGTCTTTAAGCGCCTCAGCATAAAAGGCGCTGTCAGAGCCTTAAAAGCCTCCAAAGCCCGAGGATCCCGATCACTTTCAATCGGTTTGGCAAAAGTACGCGCGAAATCTTTTTCTGTCCCCAATAATCCGGGTTGGACAAGTGAGAAAATAGACCAGTATTCTGTTAAGTGATTTTCAACCGGTGTACCACTCATAGCGATCACGCTCTGAGCGTTTAATAGCGAAAGTGACTGTGACAGGACGGTCAAATGATTTTTGACGGCTTGTGCCTCATCAAGAACTAAGAGTCTTAGGGGCAGTGTCCGCAAAATTTCAATATCCCGACGGATAACGCCATAAGTGGTCAGAAGAACGTCATAGTCACCGCTTCGCGGCAGCTCGCGTTTATCCCCGTGATAAATAACAGCCTTTAAATAAGGTGAAAATTTCCTGATCTCGCGTTCCCAATTTGCTAGAAGGGTCGTTGGAACCACAATGAGTGCTTTCTTAGTCGAAAATTGCTCGGACTCCTTTAGACTGGTGAGAACAGCGATCACCTGAATCGTTTTCCCGAGCCCCATATCGTCGGCAATCAGAGATCCTAAGCCTAAACGGATATTCTTCATGAGCCATTCATAACCGCGTTTTTGGTAGGGACGAAGCTTGGCCATTAAATGTCTCGGAAGATTTATAGTTGGCACTTGATGAATGGCCTTGAGTTGCTCTTTAAGAGTTTTATCAAGCGATACCGGCACACCGTCTATTTCACCGGTCAAAGCCGCGCGCAACTTTTCAAGCGGTGAAATCTCCACGGCCTTCTGAATTTTCTGTCGATATTTTTCAATCTCTTCTGGGTCGACATAAATGTATTCGTCTGCCCACTCAACCACTTCCCCGACATGGGCTACCAAGTCGGAAAATTCTTCTTCGGTCAGAACATGCTCACCGATTGCCAAATGGTAATTAAAGTCTGTAAGCGCATCGCGGGAGAAAAAACTTTTACCAGGGCTTGAGCTTGAAACCGACGCCGTGATCTTTGGCTTGAGTAAATTCTTCAGCGACTGGGGCATCGACAGGGATATGCCCAATAAAGTCAGGCTAGGCGCAATATCAAAAAGAAATGCTTTAAGTGTTTCCGGATCTAACTTGACGGAGTTGTTTTTTGCCTCAAGTAATTCACCCAACAAAGGATAGTGCTCTTTGAGGGTTGTAAGAACATTAAGCGCCGCAAATCGTTCGTGTTCGTATTCACTACCCCGCATGAGTGTTTTTAAATCAATGGGTTTTGATTTACTATTTTTTGCCTTAATTCGGTAGTGAAGATTGATCGTTTTATCTCTCGATCGGGTCAGAACAAAAATCGGATGCCATGGGAAATTAAAACTCAGATTGAGCACTCTGAGGTACTGCGCCAAAGTGTGAGACAGGGCGCTATCGCAGTCAAAATAAACGTCGTTACTTGAAGGCGAAGCAAAAAACAAACCGCCCGCGCTGAGTTTAAAGTCTGAGGATAAAACTCGGTGCCAAAGTGTAATCGCAAAGGTCAATCCCAAGTAAGCCTTTTGCTTATCGGATCGGCACTCTAAATTTGCGAAATCAAAAAGCAAATCAAAATACGGTGCAAACGTTTGCAGGAAATCAGCAAAAACTGATCCCACATAGGAGTAACGGACCGCCGGCATCCAATAAATTTGTGGCCAACAATTCTTTTTATCACTCGAGTTGACCACAACAGGAATGAGTGCGGCGGATTCATAAATACGATCTACCAGACGAAATAAAACTCTCAATGCATAGAAGGACTCAGAAAGCGTCTGGCCGCATAAAGTTTCCGGCAACGACAAAAGAGTGCTGATTAATCGCAAAACTTCATCATTATCAATTCCCCTGCCTTTTTCATCGACTAACCGTATATCTCGACCGTTGGATTGATCAAGTGCTATACGGTATTGGTGCGGCAAATACTTTTGCAAGTCTTTTTGAAGTTGAGCTTGGTAACGAGATGAAGGCAAGTTTTCGTTATCAAATGCTAAAAACGCCCGTGATTTATTGACGTTGTAGCGAAGAGCCCCCATGAGCTCTTGAGGAAAATTTTTTGAGTTCCCCAAAGTGAAAACCGAGGGCAGCAGAGGAAATATTTTTTCACCCGTATACTCAAGAGACTTCAAGGGAAAATTGCGTAAATTAAAAGGCGTCTGACGGGTTGGAAATGGCAGATCATCAACAAATGTGGCAACCTCTTGAAGCGTAACCGCTCTATCCTCAACTGCATCGGACGTATTCAGTCCGGCCTCTTTAAGTTTCTCAACGAGTTGAACACCGTGAAGGGAGAAAATTAAAAACGGATCTGAATCGATGGCTCGTGATAGCCAATAAATAACTGCGGCGACATGTTTACAAATCCTTGCTGAATCAGGACAGCTGCAGGAGCATTGAAGATCAAGACTGTTGGCAGGGAAAAGTCTCAATCCTAAGTCACTGCAAATACTCGCCAATTCAATGGGGAGCTCATTATCCAGCAGTCTTGCAACAAGGTCGCTTCGAGCTCGCAGACAGCGTATGAGTTTTTCTACTTTATCGGAACTGAAGCGTTCGAGCTGAATTCGGACCTCATAGGCCGTAACACTGCCCTGAACAACGGCTTCAATGGCAAATGTTTCCGGGTTGATATCGACTTGAAGGACGTTTCCCTTATTGCAATAGGTCTTACCTCTGGGCAAGCGATTGTCATGGTCACAAGCTAAAAGCGCATTTAGCCACGCTTGTCCCCACCAGGTTAATCCATATTGTTCACGACGAGCCATCAATAAGCCTCATCCGGGTTATCCAAAAAAGAATAAACTCGAGCAAATTCCTGCGTTCGAATCATTGCCGGCAGGCTTTCAAGAACGACACGACCATAACGCTTTTGCAACAGACGATTGTCGCCGAAAACAATGACTCCGAAATCATTTTCACTGCGGATAAGGCGACCGACTCCCTGGCGCAAAGTCGTAATCATTTCCGGCAGCTGATAGCTCATAAAAGGATTTTTCCCCTGATCGGCAAACCAGTCTTTCTTCGCTCGAGCCACCGGGGTGTCAAATTGAGCGAAGGGCATTTTATCAATCACGACAAGCTGAAGCGCGTCGCCTTTCATATCAACGCCTTCCCAAAAACTCATTGAACCCACCAACACCGCATTGGGCATGGACTTAAAACGATCAAGCAACTCTGATTTCGGTGCTTCGCCCTGCACACATAAAGTGAAGTTAGCTCCCATCCTTAGGCGCAATTCATTGGCGATAGCTTCCATTGAACGGAAACTTGTGCAAAGGAAAAAAGCTCTGCCTTGAGTTTTTTGCAATAAAGGCCATGTAGCTTCAACCAGTTCCTGAGCAAAATTGTCTTCAAAAACTCCCGGCAAATTTTTAGGTAAGTAAAAACGAGCCTGATAAGCAAAGTTAAAAGGACTGTCCCATGTATATGTCTGAGTTTCTTTTGAAAGACCAAGTTCACCCAAGAAATAAGAAAAATCCGCGCTGCCATCATCTTTTCGGGTTGAAATGGTGGCGCTTGTTAATATCCAAGCGTTACGCATTTTCTCCCGAGCTTTCGCAAAGGGTTGCGCAAGCGAGAGCGGCGTATTAGAGAAAAAGACATTTTGATCTGTCAAACGAAGCCAAAGCACGGAGGGAATCCCGCCAACCGTTTTAACCGCAGAAGGATTCGTAAGTGTAACTTGCCAGTCCTGCATCCGTTTTAAAAGGTCAGCAGCCCTATCTGAAAAAAGATCACATTCTTCGTTTGATCCTTCAAGAGACTTAAAAGTCTTGGCAATCGTGAGAACTGACTCTATCAGTTTTTCAAAAGGCTCTTTAATACTTTGGGCGAAACCTTCGATGGAATTGATTTCAATTTCAGTATCGATTTCTACTCCAAGACCTCGGTGAATGAGCTGGTGAAGATTAAGAGCGGCTTTTTTAACATCGAGGAACACATCATCCCATCGAACGACACCGGCCGCGTGGGCCTTACCGATCAGGCGGCCTTCTTCAGAAAAATCCTGTAATTCCCAAAGCGAGAAGATATCAGAGAAATAATCTATTCCAATATCTGGTAGTTTGTGCGCTTCATCGAGGATCACTAAATCGGCATCGGGCAATAACTCAGCCATGGTGTCATCTTTGAGGCTGAGGTCGGCCATGAAGAGATGATGATTGACAATCACAATATCGGCCTCATGAGCGCGGGCTCGGGCACGATTGACAAAACAATCGTCATAGTGCGGACACTTCGATTTACCTAAGCAATTGTCTTTTGTGCTCGTCACCCATGGCCAAAGCGGATCTTTTTCAGGTATCCCCGGAATATCGTTTTTATCACCGGTTGCGTCTCGCCTGGCAAAGTCGATGATTTTTTTCAGCCGCTTATAGCTGTCAGCTTCGGGTAAAAGACCCCGATCCACGAGCCTATTTAAACGTTCTTTACAGATATAGTTTCCGCGGCCTTTAAGCACCGCCACATCGGCATCGACGGCAAGCGCTGAGCAAATTCGACCGACATCTTTCTCGAATAACTGATCTTGAAGTGTTTTACTGGCCGTGGAGACAATCGTTTTAGAGCGAGAAAGAATCGCTGGCACCAGATAAGCAAATGTTTTCCCGGTACCGGTGCCGGCTTCTACGACTGCCACGCCCTGCGATTGAATCGCCCGGCCCACCGCTTGGGCAAATTGCAATTGGCTGTCACGGCGCTTGAATCCCTCAATTTGGCGGCACAAAGGACCGTTGGCATCAAAGGCTTTGACAATAGCTTCTTCTAAGCGGGAATCCATGAATTAAAAAAGGCCTTCATTTTGACTGTTTTCTTTTTGAAGCTTCTGAGCCTGTTCACGTTTTTGACGCTCAGCTTCATACGCGGCCTTTCTCGCTTCACGTTTGGCTTTTCGTTCAGCCGCTTCTTTTTGCAGCTGCGCTACGCGTTCATCCTGCGCTTTAAGTTTCGCCTCATAAGCGGCCTCATTTGCTTGCTCTTGCTGTTGACGCGCGGATTGCTTGGCTATTTTCTCATCGTTATTTTTAACACTTGCGCGTTGTGCCGGCATGGAAGGCTGCTGAGCGGCCTGCGCACGGCGCTCTTTAGACTTAAAAATTCGAATCTGGTGATCGGCCTTGCGAATCAATTGATTGGCGATACGTGTACGTTTATAAAGGACACTTTCAGCCCGTTCTATGCAATCGTTGACAAAGACCTTTTTCTGACAAAGATAGGTATGGCCCTCGCGAAGTCTTTGAATGCGCTTGAGTTCCGCTTCACCGATCGCCTTTGCCTTTTCTGCTTCCTCTAGGGATTTAAATTCCGGATCAACATAATCCGGATCCAGAGGACTAGGCGCTACAACACCGGCTTCCCAACCGAGCTCTTCGGGGGTTACGAATTCAGCATCTTCATTGGCGGCTGCAAAAACAGAAGTCGCCAAGGCCATCATGACTAACCCGACTGTAATTTTTTTACGCATAAAAATACCTATCTACCGTTATCGCAGAAATTTTAATCAAGACTAATTGGATTTTCTTTAATTTGAACAGATGCTCACCAAAAACACTTTTTGAAAATCATGAAATAGATTTGTTTAATTTGACATTCATCAAATTTAAAGATTGTTGATTTTGTTGTTAATAATGTCGACAAAAAGAATATGATATTTACTAACTACTTGATTTATAGATCTATTTGAGAAATGAGTTAATCTATCC
>CAJMEC010000033.1 GCA_905212345.1 uncultured Sutterella sp.
AGCGCCAGCCTGTCACGCTGGAGGTCGTGGGTTCGAGCCCCATCTTGGTCGCCATTTGCCTCTGTAGCTCAGTTGGTAGAGCAGCGGACTGAAAATCCGCGTGTGGGCGGTTCGATCCCGTCCCCAGCCACCACTAGATTCAATAAAATCGGGCTTCCCGAAAGATATTGAAAATTAGGGTACCGATTAGGGTACCGACAAGCAAAAAATTACCCCCTTAGTTTTGAGCTAAGAGGGTATTTTTGTATCTACCTCCGATAAATTATTTTTCTAGCCAATCGCTCGGCTTCTTCTCTCGGTAATCCTCCATCAAATTCCATTATCGCCGCCCGTTCCTCAAACGCTTCTTTGTCACACTCTTCATGTGCATAACACCTATTTAGTGTTGGGAAATTGGGGAAATCGGGGAAATACCCGTAACCATTGGGATTGAGCCTATTTTTCAATTGGGGAACGGTTGGGAAAATTGGGGAAACGCCCGTATTTATTGGCTTAGCGAGCTTTTCCCAGTCCATTTTCCCCACTTTTACCCCATCTTTTTGAGCGTTATTTCTCATAAGGAACAACTACGCAATAGTAGCGAGCGGGTTTTAAGCCGTATCTTTTACATAGCTCACTATTCGGCGTTAGCTTCATCTGACAGCGATCATTACTTTTCAAAACACCCGCATCCATGAGAATACGCAAACCATTAACGCGGCTTTCCCCGTTTTTGATAAGCACCTCTTTAACAAACGGCGTAGGTTCGTAATACACCTCTTCGCCATCCTGTAAGATGATCCTGATACCTAAACGGTTATCCAGTCGAGTTTCTGATACCTTCTTATCAGCGGTAATAGATGAATGCTCGCTCAAATCCAGCTCATCAAACCTCGCGCCGTGGATTTTGTGAAAGCTCAACACCAAAGAAACAAATTCAGTCTCATGTTGTTCTTTGGATTTAAAGCCTGAACGCCATGCGTCATAACACGCCTTAGCAAACTGAACAGCCTGCCCCTCGCTCCACGGTAAAACACCGTAGCGAATGGCGTACTCGCCTGCCGCCGCTACCAAAGCAAAACGCCGCCTGACGCGTCCAACCATTGAATCGGACTCAGTACCGAAAGACTTTGAGAACGTCTCTACGCCCTCTTTTAACTCAGCCGTAAACGCCTCTAACCCCTTCTCATTAATGTCCTGAATCAATTGCTCTATAAAGGCAATTCCAGCCGTTCCGTAGCAATCTGACTCGCTCCATTGTTGGAACTTCAGCGCCAAATCCTCCGAGGTCATACAGGGCGGCAAATAGTCGAATATGCCCAATGTTTTATCATTGCCTAACGGGATATTGGCTAAGCGTAATTCCCCGCCCATCTCGTTTTTTAAGCCTGCCGCCTCCATGTATTCCGTAGCGGTCTTTTCACCACTACTGGCAAACAATAGCCGCCATGATGAGCGTTTTCTCACCTGTAGCCCACGGCTCATACGGTTTTTACCCGTTTCATTGGCTAACATATAAATCATGGCTTTTAAGTCATTGGCGCGCGCCTGATTCATTTCGTCCATAATCAGCGGCAAATCGGGATGACTTTCGGCACTACCTTCTAAGCCGTTATCCGTGCTACGCCATGTCCCCATCTCGCCGTCACGAACCGCAGGCGCGTACAAACTGCATAAGGCTCTTAATGCCGTAGATTTACCTTGAGAGGATTGCCCGACTAAGTGAAAGCCGCCCGATTCTTGATTAATCAGCCTCATCAATGGCGAGGCAAAACCAATACACATAAAGAACCCAATGCGAGCCGAATAAAGCGCATATTTCCCGATAGTGCATTGCCATTGTTCAAGCGTTCCCCTTGAGGCGTATTTCGGCTTAGTTTCCTCTTTACCGTCAAAAATCAACTGCTCCTCATTGGGTAACTCTCCGATAACACGATCAGGCAAAACAAACGCGCGTCCTATGCCGTCTTTGTACCATCCGCACGAACCATAGGAAGTCTTTTTAGTCAATGCTCTCACGGGATAGTTTTTAATGAAATCCACTACGCGGTTGGTATTGCCGCGCGTAATGTCCACGAAAATATCTAGCCCGCCGCTTGCTAGTTCCGCCACTACCTTTTGCTGATTCACGGCTAAATCGCTCTGGCTGACATTGAGCGAATGCTTTACTCCGTCATAGTCAGCCCATGAAATGGAGCGCCCCCAATTCCCGCCATCGCTATCGCGGTAAGCGTAATCAATAGAGAGTTTTCCGCAAACCTTTCTCGCGCTATCTTTGTCCTTGCCCGCAGGAATAAAATAAACACCTAACTCACCGAAACGAAATGTGTCGCCGTTTTCCTTTTTAAAACTTTTAACGCCGTTCCCTTCGTCTGTAAAAAACGGTGTTACAGCGTTATCAATTGGATCAGCCTCACAATCTGCCGCCTTATTCGCTAAAATAGCCACAGATTGATTTTTGTTTTGTTTGGCCGCTTCGCTTGCGGCCTTTTCTTTTACGCTCATTTCTGTCATTTAAATCACCCCCTTCGCCAAATAAAAATCATTGAAATCTGTCGGGTTATCTTTACCCGTAATACGCTTAAAATCGGCTCTCAGCGCGTCCGTAAACTTCGGGATAGCTAACTGCCCATTAACGGCTTGAGCGGCTTCAAACGCCTCTTTTTCACCGTTTCCAACGTCCGACAAAATGATGATTTTGGCTTTTGGAAGGCGCGACTTAATCTCAAGGGCAACGGGTTTTAAATTGCCACAATCCATGGCCGCCACCACAGGGAAACCTTTCACCTGTTTGACACTTAGCACCGTAGCCACGCCCTCGCCTATGCCTATCGTCATACTGGTATCGGGATCAAACTCAGGGAGTTTTTCAGACTGCCAATAAGCCCCTTTCTTTTTACCTCCGCATAAAAAAGCCTTAGCCCCTGTCTCATCAATGAGCTGGATTGATTGAACGCGTGACACGTCACCACGCATAGGCACCAGTAACAAATCTTTGTTAGTTTTGAGCATAGTGCCGCCCTTACCTTGAAAGCCGCTCGGCGTATACCCAAACGCTTCCAAGTAATACGCCTTGAGAATTTCATAAGCCTTAGCGTAAGGAATTGATCGAAGCGTAGCCGTTGGCTTGACGTGCTTACGGTTTAAATAGCGGTCTATCGTCACAGGGGTAGAGTTTTGGTAAAACTCCATCGCATAGCGAGCCGCCCGCTCATGCTTGGCACGTTCCTCAGCTTCGGCTTGACGGCGAGCGGCTTCCATCTCATCCTTTAACTTTCTCTTTTGGGATTCTGTTAACTCACTCCCATGTTTGTAATCGTCAAACCAAACGGCATATGTTCGCTCTTTGTGATTAAAAACAATGCCGCCCCGACTGTCTGCAAACGCTCTAATACTCGCGTCACCTTTACCGCCGTGAATGAGGCTTAATCGGGCAAAGCCTGCACCGCGTCCCTTTTCCTCATACTTCACGCCGATAGCATCGCAGGCTTCCAAAGGCGTGGCATACACACCCAATAATGTAAATTCGCTCATTGTTGTCCCTCCAATTTCCGATTAATCGCCGTGTTCATATCAATGGTTAGGCGAAGCAGGGCGGCCATTAAATCCGTGGCATTTCCTGCCTGTTCGCCGTCCGAATAAGAAACACGGGAGGGGCATTTTTGAGCCAAGTTTTCACGCTCGGCGATAATGTCCAGCGTATCCGCAACCTGAGCCAAAATAGTGTTAATTTCACTTTTGGCCGTCCGCAATGCGTCACAGCTTACGGGCTCAGTTACCGCCTTGAGGCACATACCGAGCGGTGAGGATTGTTCAAAGTACGGGGATACAAAAACGGTGTTTTGAGTGTGCGAAAACGCACCATTGAGAGTTTTATTCATGGCTTTCTCCTGTGGGTGGATTGTCAGTAGTGAAGCCCACGCCCCCGCCAAGAGGGTGAGCAACGCCGTACAGGTTGGCGGATCGTTCCACAGGTAACGACAACCCTAAAGGGTTCCCATACGGCGTGCCCGTCAAAGTTTTGGGCAAACTAACGCCATGAATGCGATTAACCGCTAAAAGAAAAACGCCACGTAATGGCGCGGCGATCAATCGCCTGTGGAAACAATGCAAGCCGCCAAGCCTGCGGCCAGTCTTTGGACTGGTTGCGGAAATAATACCGTTCGCCAAAAGACTATGCAAGCCGTATCGGATTGTTTTATCCTGAGCATGGGTGCTTTTTCGATTGATTGAGGCGGCTTTGAAGTTTCTCAGGCTCTTACCGTCACAACCAAGGGAAGCACCCTTTTTTATTCTCTTACGCATGATGAGCCGCTCCCTTGAATTGCACCCGTTCACGGCTTTCCATCCATGCCTGCACCTCGTCAGCACGCCAAGCAGTACATTGGCTAGTTAGTTTCACGGGTTTGGGAAAATCAGGATCATGGCGGGATAAATCCCAAATAGTGGTTTTGCCCAATCCAAGCAACTCGCACATTTTGTTAAGACGGTAGAAACCTGAAACAGGCGTGTTTTGATTGTTTTCACTCATAATTAAACCTCTTACGGTTAGTGTTGATACACGGCGAACACCGCCGCGCTATGAGGCTAAACCTTATCAAATTTCACGCTATATATTTGATATAAAACAATTTACACACAACATATTGTGTTTTAACTATTAGCCTATTTCAGGCTATTTCATAGATTGTCTGGAAGTGTCTGGAAGTGTCATGTAGTCTCATAGATTGTCACAATCTAGTTCGCTGAAGTTCGCTGACGTTCGCAAAATTTTCTTTAAAATCATTGCGTTAACAAAACTCTTTTAAAAATCCACGATTTTTTAGGTGTTTTCCCTAGCATACAAAATATAGTGTGCATTTATTCATCAAAAGCCGCACTCGATCACACCTCGCGCATACGCGCGCGAAGCCCTTGCAAACTTAGGTTTTCTTAGGTTCTAATAAACTCTATCGCGCGTAGCACCTCAACATTTCTCAACATAAAAACTCTCTGCACTACCGCGCGAGTAACCCTAGCTTTTACTAGCATTTTTCTACGCCAAAACAATCATCATTTATCATCATTGAGCCATAGCCGCTAACCGCAAGCGGCCGTACTGGTACCAGTCTCGCGCGCGCCTGCGCGGAGTGAGCGCATAATTCAGCACCTACGCGCGAGCGCATTAGTGTTTTTTAGTAATTTTTCTCATTTTCCTGCATATTTTTGCACGGCTTTTTGCGGTGCCTTGCGTCCGAGTAAAACCGCCAGAATACTAACCTCGCACGCCCGCGCGGACTGGTGCAAAAAATACCAACTTTTCCCAACATTCAAAATAAAAACCTCATGTTTTCTCATGTTATATCGCGCGAGCGATTGCAGGTTTTTGCAGGCTCTAACCGCCCTATGAATTACTGGTTTTTACTGGTTTTATCTACTAATCTGAGGTTTTTCTCTCTGTATTTTGCGTTCGCCAAATTGGGCGAGCGCAAAGCCTGATCTTTAGATTTCCTCTGACTTCGCTCTTTGTTCGATCTTATTTTTCTCGGAGTTCGCTCGGGGTTCATTTAATTATTTGAATGGATATAAACACGCCGTAAATACCAGTAGTTTCCTAAAGTAGTTACCATAGCCAAAGGGTCACATTTCAAACGCGACCATTTGAGGTTATTCCATTTTTCGTGGAAAATCTAAAAAGCCCCTCGCGCGCGCGAAGCGTCTATTTATTCTGAAATTAGGAAAAGAAAAGTATGGCTAGATTAACCACATACAGCGATAAAACAGCCCAGACAATCATCAATGAACTGCTTGAGGGCGAAACCCTTCGGAGCATATGCAAACGCCACAATTTGAAGGTTTGCACCGTTTATAACTGGCTTAAAAATAATCCAGACTTCAAAGACAATTATGAGGCCGCTCGCGATTTTGCCGATATGCTGATGGAAGAGGAAGCGTTAGAACTGGCTGACACACCAAACATAACAAAACGTGCGGTTACTTATGAAAACGGCACCACGGTAGTAACGGAATTTGATGACGTGGCGCGTAGCCGCCTACAAATTGAAGCCCGTCTGAAAATTGTCGCACGCCGCAAGGGAGGCAAGGTAACGGCTGAAATCAGACAAACCAATAAAGAGGAAATCCCAGAGGGCGCAATTGCCTTATATGAAAAAATCAAACAGGCATACGCTCCCAGAGAAAACATAAATAATTAGCCTAATTCGAGCTGAAAAATAGAGTTTTCTCTCTGTTCGTTCTCTGTTCGTTTAATTTAGAGGTTTACGCCAGAATCGGCGAAAAGTGAAAAAAGTGGGGAATTGCCCCGAATTGGCAAAAGTAAAAACCCAGTATTTTCAGGCTATTCCCCAAATTCCCCAATGTTCCCCAATTCGCAAATTTCGCTCTAAGCCAATATTTTCAGGCCATTCCCCAAATTCCCCATGTTCCCCACTAAAAAACATAAATGCCGAGGGTACTATTTTCACTTTTTATCTATCTCTGAATAACAAAAATCTGCCCAATCCTGTAATAGTCTCTTTCTCGGATCAGCCTTATTTGATCTGTAATAGGCTTCCTGTACCTTGCCTTGTTTATGGTGCAATATCGCCTCAATGGTTCCCTTATCCATATTGTTATCCGTAGCCCACGTAGCTAACGTGGAGCGGCTAGTACCGTGCATTGTTGCTCTTACCGCCCTACCCTGTATAGCCGATTGAACGGGATCAATAAAGGCCTTATCCTCACTTTTGTTAATCAAGGCCTTCACAAACTGATTAGGTGCATTTTCACTTAATGGCGAACTAAAGCCGCCAGTAGGTGAAGGAAACACATATTTATCGTTTAAACCCATTGCCCGAATATCTAAAAGCAACTGGCGGGCCTGTTTTGACAACGGTACAAAATGCAATCCATTACTACTGGCTTTCATTTTCTCAGGCGGCACCGTCCACACCGTTAAATCGTTATCTAATTCTGTCCATTCCATTAAACGTACTGTTTTTGATCTGACACCAGTCAAAATACAAAACTCAACACAACGGGCCGTAATACCGTCTTTTGAACGAAGCAATTTAAAAAACTTCGGAATACTCTCAGGCGGCAATGCGCCGTAATGCTTGCCCTCATCTTTTGGCGGGTTAATCCAGTTTTTTAGTATCCGCTTATCGGCAGGGTTAGCCAGCTCAATAGACCGGTAACCCTTAGTGCCACACCAAATAAAAAAGGCGTGTAACTTTGTCACTAGTTTGTTATAAGATTCAGGCGAATTTTCAGCCGCAGGCCTTAACGCCTCAGCTAAAACCTCTGCGGTAAGTGTTTTAACTGGCTCATTGAGTATCAGCCTTAAATGCTTCCTAAAAACGCTCTCAGCTCGCTTTCTTTCGCTTTCGCCGCCCTTCCATCCATTAGGGCCGCTCTTAAATTCCAAAAATTCCATGTAAGCCGTTTCAAGTGTTATTTTCTCGGCTTCCAACTCTCTGGCTCTTTCTCTGGCTTCGGCTCTTTGTTTTCTGACTTCCTCAGTAGGATTTAGCCCTTCTAACCGATACCCTTGCAATTTAATGGCCTTAGCCTTGGCTTGAGGTATTGTCACCTCAGTATATTTTCCAAGTGACGATTTCCGTTTTTTACCGTCTATTTCTGTCCGATACACCCAGCGCGCGGATATTCCTCTGGCTCCCTCCCTCACTTCCAAATACAAATTTTTATCAACAAAATGGAAGCCAACTTGTTTAGAAAGTTTTTCAACTTCCTTCGCCGTTTTTGGTTTGCGTAATTCAGCCACCGAAGCACCTCTTTCAAATTAGGGTACCGATTAGGGTACCGCAAAAATGTGAATTTAGGCAAATCAGTTTGAATGAGTACGGATAGTGTAAAATAAAAATATATTGATTTATAAGGATTTTTTGAACGGCTTTGAATTGTTACGAATTATGTAATGGTGCCGTCCCCAGCCACCAGTAAATCGTCCCGTGTAGTGCTCACTACTCGGGATTTTTTATAGCCTATTCGCCACATCTGATTTTTATTTTCAAAACTTAAGACGAGCTAAGGCTACGCTAACTCTTTCCTAATCTTCCCTTTTTACCATACGTCTCATAAACAAATTGATTCAAGGAGAACAGTATGAAAAAGGCCCTTTTAGTTTCCGCTTTAATGACATTGGTTGTCCCGGTTTGCATGGCTGCGGGGCCCGTTGGATTCGGCGATTCCCCGACCAATCATGCCCAACCACAGGGATTCTCTTTAAACCCGATGAACGACATCGCCACTTTGAAGAAAAATGCTTATGATGATCAGCTCGTGACAATCAAAGGCCGTTTTACGAAGCAACTCACAAAAGACAAATTTGAGTTCACGGATACGAAAGGCCAGACCATTGTGGTGGAACTTGATGATGATCGTAACTGGTCATTTATTCGAAAAGACGCTTTAGTTGAGATTGTTGCCGAAGTTGACAAGGACTTCAAGGATATTGAACTTGAGTGCATCAATGCAAGAAATCTTGAAAAATAAATGCCTAGAACCACAAACTCCCGAAACAGGCAACTGAATCGGGAGTTTTTGTTTTTTTAGTCGTTACAGCAGGACAGATTCATCACCTTCTCAATAATATGATGTAGCTCCTGCGCCAAATCAGAGTCCGATGCACGATAAAACACTTCCTTTCCATCCCTTCTGCTTTGCACCAAGCCGCTGTATTTCAATAATCTCAAATGGTGAGCAACTGCCGGACTGCTCATATTCATAAAAGCAGCAATATTGATGACGCATTCCTCAGAATGGCATAACAGCAAAAAAATGCGACACCGGACCGGATCGCTTAACTGTTTGAATACCCCAGCCACCTGCTCAAAGTTATCGGTTTGAGGCAATGAACTGAACGCCTTCTCGTGCTGTCCGTGATGATGCGGTAAAGAGACTTCTTGACTCATATTAATTAAACGATTATTTAATCTTGACAATGCTAACCTTCTGGATTATATTTCCTTTTGACAATTAAGTGATTACTTAATTGATTAAAAATTTAATTTAAGGATTCTGCCATGAAAAAGACCTATGAAATCGAAGTTGACTGCGCTAACTGCGCTCAATTGATGGAACAAGCCGCCTCTAAAGTTGAAGGCGTTGCTAAAGTTGTTGTCAATTTCATGACCCAAAAAATGATCATCGAGTTTACTGAAGGCGCTGATATCAAGGCTGTAATGAAGACAGTTCTTAAAGAATGCAAGAAAGTTGAACCTGACTGTGAAATTGACCTCTAGGAAGTAGTCAAGAAGCACCGTTTTACACAGAAATGGTGCTTTTTAAATCAACAATGATTAAACAAGTGTTTAACTGAATAGGATATCAAAGAGAATGAAGGCTAAACAAAAAAAGATGCTTATTCGCATCATCATCGCCTCTGTACTCTTAATCGTACTCGCGCTCTCGCCTATTACCGGTTACCTCCGACTGGCACTATTCCTTATTCCGTACTTTATTGTCGGTTACGACATTTTGCTCAAAGCCGCCAAAGGATTTACTAACGGGCGAATTTTTGATGAAAACCTCCTAATGACGGTAGCCACTTTAGGCGCCATTGCGATTGCCTTGTACGACAATACCGGTGATTACACCGAGGCCGTCGCCGTCATGCTTTTTTATCAAATCGGCGAATGGTTCCAAGGCTACGCGGTGGGGAAAAGTCGCAAAAATATCAGTGAGTTGATGGACATTCGACCGGACTACGCCAATATCGAAAAAAATGGTCAATTGGTAAAAGTCGATCCCGATGAGGTTCAAATTGGTGACATCATCGTGGTGCAGCCCGGCGAAAAAGTGCCCATTGACGGTGTTGTTATTGAAGGTGAATCTAGTCTTAATACCAGCGCGCTCACTGGCGAGAGCTTGCCTAGAAGTGTCTCAGTTGACGACGAAATCACCAGCGGTTGCATCAACCTATCCGGTTTACTAAAAATCCGCACAACTAAACTTTTTGGGGACTCCACGGTCTCACAAATTCTGGAATTGGTGGAAAATGCGAGCTCACGGAAATCCCGTTCCGAGGCATTTATCACTCGGTTTGCTCGCGTCTATACTCCGATCGTCTTTTTCAGCGCCTTGGCTTTAGCCGTTATTCCGCCACTGGTTCGCCTGCTGGGTATGGGATTGGATGCTCAATGGGATGATTGGATTTACCGCTCATTGGTTTTTCTCGTGATCAGCTGCCCCTGCGCCTTAGTTATCAGCATTCCATTAAGTTTCTTTGCAGGCATTGGCGGAGCGAGCAACCAAGGTATTTTGGTCAAAGGCTCAAACTTCCTTGAAAACCTCTCAGAAACCAAAGTGCTGGTGTTTGATAAAACCGGCACCTTGACAGAAGGCGTTTTTGAAGTGGTGGCGATTCACCACAACAAGTTGGAAGAAAAAAAGCTTCTCGAATTGGCTGCCTTAGCAGAAAGCGCGTCTTCGCACCCAATCAGTAAAAGCTTACAAAAAGCCTATGGCTTGCCCCTAAACCGTGATCGGGTTAAAGACATTCACGAAATAAGCGGACAAGGTGTTGTCGCCAAAATCGGCGACATGGAAGTCGCCGCCGGTAACGAAAAACTGATGAAAAGCCTCAATGTTGAAACGATTGCCTGCCGCAGTGTCGGTACTATCGTTCACATTGCAATCAATGGTGAATATCACGGTCACATCGTCATTTCTGACCGAATCAAGGCTCATGCTAAAGAAACCATCCGTGCAGTGAAAAAAGCCGGTATTCAAAAAACCGTCATGCTTTCAGGCGACAGCCGTAAAGTGGCCGAGCACGTTGCCAAAGAATTGGGAATTGATGAAGTTCGAAGTGAGCTTATGCCCGCCGATAAAGTTCGAATTGTTGAAGAGCTTTTAGAGCAGAACAAATCCCGAGGCAAGCTCGCCTTTGTTGGCGATGGCATTAATGACGCACCGGTATTGTCCCGCGCCGATATTGGCATTGCCATGGGTGCCATGGGATCTGATGCTGCAATTGAAGCAGCCGATGTTGTACTGATGGACGATGATCCCTTAAAGATTGCCAAAGGTATCAAGATCTCGCGTAAGTGTTTGGCGATCGTCAAAGAAAATATTTGGTTTGCCATCGGCATCAAAGTTGCCTGCTTGATTCTCGGTGCCTTTGGCATCGCCAACATGTGGATGGCCATTTTCGCTGACGTCGGCGTCATGATTTTGGCTATTTTGAACGCTATACGAGCTTTGTTTGTCAAAAACCTCTAATCCTTGATCTCCTTCTGAGGCGACAAAAGTCGCCTCTTTTTTTCATCGCGCCTTACCCTCATTTCGGTTATCCTAAAGATCGCTTTTGTTATTCATTTATTAAACAAATTTCAACTTAAGGAAACAAAATTTTCACTTTTTGATATATTGCTGTCAGGATATTTATAGGCCATTTAGGAAGTCATATTCATGGATATTTCTCACGACGATCTTGAATTTTTCCTTGCGCTTTGGGAAACTCGCAGCATTACTCAAGCTGCCCGAGATTTGAATTTAACAATGCCCACTGCTTCTCGTCGGATGGCACGTCTGCGTGAGCTTTTTGGCGACCCCTGCTTCGTTCGCTCTCACAAAGGACTTTTACCCACAGATTTCACCATCGCCAATGTCGGAGAAATTATCCAGCTTCATCGGCAACTGCTTGAACTCACTCAAAGGAAAACTTTTGAACCATCGGAATTAAAGCGAGTCATCCGCATTGCCATACCGGACAATGCCATGCCGTTTTTATTGCCGAATGTTGTCAAAGCCATTACCGATCAAGCGCCACTTTGTTCCATCGCTTTTCTGCACAGCTCTCACAACAGCTTCGAGGACTTACAAAAAGGCTATATCGATTTTTTGATAAATCCCAAAAGTCTTGTTCCCCGTGGCAGTCATTTCATGCCTTTGCATGCATTTGACCAAGTTATTCTCGTCAGAAAAACACATCCCTTGGTAGAGATTTACCGCCAAAAAGGCACTGTAAATCCTGAAGATTTAAAACACTATGAGCGAATCCTGGTTAATGACAGCTATGCGGCCACGCAAAATAACGATATTTATTTAAGCAATTACGATCGCTATTTCATGACCGACAACGTTCAGAGAACCCGCATTGTTGTCCCGTACTTTATCGGTGCCCAGTACTTCTTGGAAAACACAGACCTGACATTGTCGTTGCCAAAGGAAACTGCAGAAAAAATTGCAGAAAGAAATCCTTATCTCACCACCATTCCCAGTCCACTGGCCAAATCCGGAGCAATTGTTCCATGTCTTTTCTGGCATGAACGCACGCATCATGATCCTGCCATGCAATGGATAAGAGCTCAGTTTAAAGCGTACGCACAAACCGAAGAGGGAGCGCGCGAGGCCCGTCAAGACAACTTTTAAAAATTGAAACTTACCTACACGAGATTTTTATTTTTTTTGCTGAAAAATCCCTCTAGGTTGATTTTCCTTGTCCTCATAAACTGAGTCTTGATCAAAAGATCTCCACCTTATGAGGACAACATGAAAAAACTTACTTCCATCGCACTTGCTGTTTCTTTAGCAACAGCCGCAATCTCCGCTCAGGCTTCTGAGGCCATGTCAGGCCCCAAAGTGGGTTTCATTGCCCAAGGCAACATCGGCGAAGTTGTCATGAATCCCTATGACATCGCTCCGTTGACGGCTGTCATCCGTAACGGCGGCTACACACTTGAAGACGCTACCGTCCGTATTGTTCCGAAAAAAGATGGTCAAGAAATCAAATACAACGTCTCCAAGCGCCAATTACTCACCCACGGCGGTATTCCGGTCTTCGGTCTCTATCCAGACTACGTCAACACGGTGGAAGTAACGTACACGCGTAACGACAATGGTAAGAAGGAAAAATTCAGCGAATCTTATACGATGTATGCTCCCGCTGTTTTCCAAGCCACCAACGGCATTCCTTCTCTGAAATCTTCCATGTTTAAGACCAAAGTAAATAAGGCTGATCCCGCCTTCGGCGATCGCCTTTATTTGGTCAACAACTTGATGCAAAACTACGCCAAGGCATCCCGTATTGTTTGGAATAACCCGAACGGCGGTGCTTTGCAATGGAACTTCTATCCGCAAAACGCCATTATCGACACAAAGGGTGAAGTGCGCTGGTACATGCACGTCGAACCGATCTACGACGTTGAAGATCCGTATCGCTCCGGCGTAATGATGGGCTTCCAACAAGACCAAGACGGCAACATCACCTGGGGTTATGGCCAACGCTACGCCAAGTATGACCTCTTGGGCCGTGAAATCTACAACCGCCGTCTGCCTTCGGCCTACGCTGACTTCTCTCACTCCTTTGACAACGCTCAAAACGGTCACGCTTTCTTGCGTGTGTCCTCGGCAGACTACCGCCGCCCCGACGGCAAGCGTGTGCATACTGTTCGTGACGTGATTTTGGAATTGGATGAACAAGGTCAAGTTTTCGACGAATGGAAGTTGTGGGAAAGCTTGGATCCGTGGCGTGACGTCGTCTTAAAGACGATGGACCAAGGCGCTGTGTGCTTAAACATTGACGCTTCCAAGTCCGGTCAAACGTTAAGCGCTGAAGACCTCGCCAAAATGGACCAATCTGATCAATTCGGAGACATCACCGGTGCCGGTCCCGGCCGCAACTGGGCTCACGTTAACTCGGTTGACTACGACCCGACCGATGACTCCATCATTATTTCCTCTCGTCACCAATCGGCTATTGTGAAGATCGGCCGTGACAAGAAAGTGAAATGGATTCTCGCTACCCCGACAGGCTGGAATAAGGATTTGTTGGGTAAGGTTTTGACCCCGGTGGACAGCAAGGGCAAGAAGATCAAGTGCGAAAACAATCAATGTGAAGGCGGCTTTGACTGGACCTGGACGCAACACACTGCTTTCCGCATTGACGAAAAGAGCAACAAGGACGTGATCTATATCACCGCTTTCGATAATGGTGACGGTCGCCACCTCGAACAACCCGCTATCCCGTCCATGAAGTACAGCCGAGCAGTTGTCTTCAAGATCGACCAAAAGAAGATGACTGTTCAGCAAATTTGGGAATATGGCAAAGAACGCGGCAACGAATGGTATAGCCCGGTAACTTCTTTGACCAAGTACTACAAGGATAAGGACTCAGTCTTCGTGTACTCGGCCACTGCCGGCATGGGCGCTAAGTTCACAAACGCCGTTGCTCCGAATCCCTTCATCGAAGAATTCAAGTGGGGCGCTAAGGAACCTTCTGTTGAAATCCAATTGCTTGACACGATGGGTTATCAAGCAATGCCGATCAGCGTTGAAAAGGCTTTCAACACGAAGTAATTCTTTATGAAAACCAGGGCGAAGACATACGTCTTCGCCCTTAGCAATACATTTAAATCAAAAGGAAATTTAATATGTTACGTCGCCAATTCTTAGCTGCAGCCGCCGCTGTCGGCATGGCTTTCTCCGTTTCTGCTTTTGCCGCCCCGGTTGAAGGTCAAGACTACGTTGTTTTAGAAAAACCGATTGTTAACGCCGATAAAACATTAATTAAGGTTTACTCCTACGACTGCCCTTTCTGCTACCGCTATGACAAAGGAGTGGTTCCCATCCTTAAAGAAAAACTTGGCAAGGAACTCACCTTTAAGGACTATCACCTTCACACCAAAGGTAAATATGGCAATCAAGGCGATGACGTTCTCGCTGTGCTTTGGGTTGAGGACGAAGCCGCTGGCCGCGATCCGACAGATGAAGGCTCTTTGCACAAAAAAGCCAAATTTGCTCTCTATCAGGCTTACCACGATAAGAAAGAACGCTGGGATGCCGGTGAAGACGCTTTCTTGAAGACCGCTCTTGACGCTGCCGGCATGAGTCGCGCCGATTTTGATCAAAAGAAGAACGATCCGAAGGTTCAAGCTCTCGTGAAGTCTTGGAAAGACTGCACCTATGATGTCGCCAAAGTCCAAGGCGTGCCCGCTTTCGTAGTCAATGGTAAATATTTGTTGAAGACGGCTTCTATCTCTTCGATTGATAGCATGGTCGACAACATCCGTGAATTGTCTAAGAAATAAGGAAGGGCCTCATGAAAGGGTTTTGTTCAAGCTTTAAAAAAGATCCCATGGGGACGCTTGCCGCCTGGCAAGACACTCGTGAACCGTGGCTACTTTTTGCATTTACGTCCATCTTGTTGGTGCTTTTAGCGCACTACTTATTCCAAAACTGGCTGCATATGCTGCCCTGCGAACAATGCGTCTACATCCGTTACGGCAATATCGTAATGGCAATCGGCGCCTTCATTGTTGCAATTAAACCGAAGGTGATTTGGTCTAAGATCGTCGGTATCGGCATCTTCCTCTACGGCTTGATCTACACAATGATGTGCTCTTGGAAACTGATGGGCATCCATGACGCCGTGCATTCTGATGATCCGTTGGCAATGTTTAGCATGCAAGGCTGCTCGACAGAACCCACCTACCACTTTGGTCTCCCACTCGATAAATGGTGGCCAGATTGGTTTAAGCAAACCGGCGATTGCGGTTATGACGCTCCGGTCGTGCCAGCGGGTACTGAATTGGGAGATTTCCAACGTTGGTTGATCGAGGTTTACCAAGCAAGCGACGGTTGGTACCTGTTTCCGCAATGGAAATTTATGGACATGGCCGAATGCTGCATGCTCGCATGCGTCTGCTACGCTATTTTGTTAGCCGCTCTTTTATTCGCATGGATAAAACGCGACTTTCTGAAGTAAACCTAATGGTAAGACGATAAGGCCTTTGCTAAATAACCTCACGATTAACTAAGCAAAAGGGCTGGACTCCCGTCTGATTGAATCAGGCGGGAGTTTTTTCTATTTTTTGCGTCAAAACATTTTGGCAGTCCTATACTGAAAGTGTCAGTGCTAAAGTTTGGGAGAAATGTAATGGCATACAACTTTGACAAACTTTATATCAATGGCCATTGGTGCGATTCGACAAGCGGACGATTTATTGAGGTTGAAAACCCCGCAACGCTTGAACATTTTGCACGGGTTCCCGAAGGAAATGAAAAAGATATTGATGCCGCGGTAAAAGCCGCGCACGAAGCCTTTAAGAGTTGGAGCAATACGGAGTTGGCTGTTAGAGTCGGCCTGATGAAAAAGATGCTCACAATCTTTGAGGGCTACCAAGACAAAATCATTGATCTTGAAGTTAAAGAGTTGGGAGCGCCCGTTAGCTTTTCTGTGCAGTCTCATTGTGTGTACCAATACGCAAGAACCCAATCCTATATTGATTGCGCAATGCAACTACCTTTGGAAGAAAGCCTGCAAGCTTCAACGGTCTATCGTGAACCGATCGGGGTTGTCGCTTGCATTACCCCTTGGAACTACCCGCTCGGTCAGGTCGTCCAAAAGGTTATTCCCGCAATCCTTATGGGCAACACCGTTGTGCTTAAACCAAGCCAACATACTCCGCTTACAGCCTATCTCTTAATTGATGCTTTCGATCAAGCGGGCTTCCCGCCTGGAGTTATTAACATGGTTACAGGTAAAGGCAGCGCCGTAGGCGATGCCCTTGCTTCTCACCCCTTGGTGGATATGGTTTCCTTTACCGGATCAACCAAAGTCGGCTCTAAACTGAGCCAACGCGCCTTAGAAAGTATTAAGCGAATCAGCTTGGAATTAGGTGGCAAGTCACCTTTCGTTTGGCTGCCTGGCGCCGAGTATGAAAAAGCCGTCAGTAAACTTTTTGATTCTATATTCCTCAATAGCGGTCAGACCTGCACGGCATTTTCTCGTCTGCTTGTTCCAGAAGAAGATAAAAAGACCGTTGAAGCGCTACTACTCAAGCATATCCCTGACTATATTGTTGGCGATCCGGGCGATCCTAAGACAAAAATCGGGCCGGTTTCTTCCAAGGCCCAATTTGAAAAAATTGCCTCCTATTTGAAGTTGGGACTTGAAGAAGGCGCCAAACTGCTGGCAGGAGAAATTCCTACGGATTACTCTCACGGCTACTACATTAAACCGGCTATTTTTACTGATGTTAAAAATTCCATGAGAATTGCTCGTGAGGAAATCTTTGGACCGGTTCTCTGTTTGATTACTTATAAAACCATTGAAGAAGCGATTGCCATTGCCAACGACACCCCTTATGGACTTAATGCCGCTGTCTTTGGCAATAAACAAAAAGCCATTGAAGTTGCTAAACAAATCAAAGCCGGCAACGTTTATATCAATGACGCTCCCCGTGACGTCACGGCTCCCTTTGGCGGATACAAACAAAGCGGCATCGGTCGAGAAGGCGGTTTTGCCGGACTGCTCGAATTTACTCAACCTAAAGCAATTTTTGATCGTTCAAGCTTCTAATTGCATTGGATAATCTTTAATGTCAGCTTGCACCCGTCTGGGTGCAAGCTCTTTTTATGGGAAAAATTCAAGGTTCTTTTCTTTACGGCCTACCAAACTGACCAGGACAAAAACGACAATTGAAGCAAGAATGGCCGGAGTGACAGCGTGCCAGCCGCCAAGATCGGGTTTCACTAAACAGGCCCATCCGTAAACACTGAGGCCGATGCAAACAGCCGCCCACGCCCCAAAACGGGTTGCCCGAGCCCAAAAAAGACCGCCGACCAAGGGACACAAAAAAGCAATTTCCAATCCCCCAAACGCAAACATATTGATCCAAACAATAATGTCCATGGGGGCAACAGCTAGAAGAAGCGACAGCAACCCTATTGAAAAAGTACAAACTTTGGCATACCGCCTTACTGCTTCTCCTTTATCAGGAATGCTACTGTAGCGTTTTAAAAATAGGTCTTTGATAATCGCAGAAGAAGCAGCAATCAATAATGAGCTGACAGTAGACATGGTGGCTGCAATCGGAGCAACTAGGGTAATACCGGCCACCCATGGATTCATATGATGGGAAATTAAATAAGGAATCATCGCATCGGTGTTGTGGCCGAAAACGGTAGCATCCGAAATAACTCCACGGGCCAAGAACCCCAAAAGTGTCATACCGATCATTAGCGCGCCACAGACAATAGTGCTCACCACCATGGCTAAATGCAAGTCTTCCGTTCGCCTATAAGCCATGCAACGAATGGCTGACTGCGGCAAAGCCACCGTCGCAAAACCCACCAAAATCCAGGATGAAAAAAGAAGTGTCCAGGGAAGCGCTCCCGAAGACGTTGGCGTGAAAAAGGCTTGAGCTTGCTCAGCATTTGCCTCTTGAGTAATTTTTTGCATCAAAGAGGTCAGACCTCCCGCCTGTCCGACGATATCTGCCGCCAACACGCCCATTCCGATAAGCATCAATAGGGCGCAGACAGTATCGGTTATGGCAACGGCCTTAAATCCTCCGGTGGTTGTATAAGCGATAACAACAACCCCGAAGATTAAAAGTCCTAATATATAATCGAGACCTGCAGCTTGGGAGATCAGTTGGGCTCCCCCGATAAATTGCCCCACCATCATAGCCATGAAGAAAAAAAGCAACGCAATGGATAAAAAGGCTCCCAAAGCAGGGCTTTTAAAACGAGCTACGATGACATCGATAATGGTAATAGCTCCAATTTTTCTGCTAACTAAAGATAATTTTTTCCCAAGTACTCCCAGTACCAGAAAACCCGTAATGATTTGAGGGGCGGCAAACACTACCCATCCTAATCCGTACCGCCAGGCAAGACCAGGGCCGGAGACAAATGAGCTCACCGAGCCATAAGTGGCCACAAGTGTCATCGCTAAAACGAACCCCTTAAGAGCCCGGTCGCCTAAAAAGTAACTTTTTAAAAAATCGGCCCCCGTTCTTTGCGGATCAGTACGTCCGATAAGAAGCAAAACCAAAAGAAATAGGATAAGAGGAACGAAGATAACCAAAGACGG
This sequence comes from uncultured Sutterella sp., assembly GCA_905212345.1. Lineage (GTDB taxonomy): Bacteria > Pseudomonadota > Gammaproteobacteria > Burkholderiales > Burkholderiaceae_F > Aphodousia. The sequence continues at coordinate 18,803 of CAJMEC010000033.1, forward strand.
ATTCACGGCTCCTTCTCCTCTTTGTGATCAAGATTGAAATTGCGAAGGAAATACTTCACTAATAACCAAACAACAAGTACAGATAAAAGATAGCCGCCGAGACAAGAAAGCCAAAACCAAATCGGCAAACCCCAACATGAATACGCAAAATCCTGAGTCAAAAAAAGAACACCCCAGAAAAAAAGGAATACCAAAAGCGCCGCCGCAACTGTATAGAGCGCCTCCCTATGGCTTTGCTTAATGGCTTCTTTATACGTCTTAGGACTCTTCATACTACGATCTCTTTCGTGTGGCTTTAATGAAACATTCTACCAGACGTAGCTTTTCCGGATACCCCTGATAGATACGCTCCGGGTACCATTGAACAGAAACCTGAAAATCGTCGCCACTAACTTGAAGCGCCTCAACAATTTGATCGTTTGAACTGGGGACAGTCGCATTAAGAGCGACCGCTTGTTGACGGAAACTGTTGACTGATATGATTTTCTCTTTACTGGCTTTTAATAAAAGAAAATCACCCAACACGCCCAACCCATGCATGATCATTGTCCTCGCGTGACAAAGCGGTATTCCGGTCGGCTACCGACTTGACTGGAAATATTTTCTATCAATGTTCCGCCCATTACCACGTTAATGTGTTGCATCCCACGGCAGATGTCAAAAATCAGCTCATGAACGTTACACGCTAGATCAAAAGGGCAAATTCCACTACATCAAATATCAAAGCCGGTTTCTGACAATACCGGATGTACTGACCGGAGCAATATTTTGAGCGCCTTTAAACAAAAAGCCGTCAAAACGAACGACAGCTCCATAAATGGCTTCCGATGGAGCACTTAAAGGCAGCATCTTCGGCATGCCTCCCAAAGCTCAAATACAGAAACGCAACGCCCGTTACGAAAAACCTGGTCGATGTTGATCAGATATAGTCAAAATACCTGATCAACTTCCGCTTTCTCTTCCTCCATCATCGGGATGAGTTTCACTTCGAATCTCTCCAAAGCCAGCGCTCATCTCTCA
>CAJMEC010000034.1 GCA_905212345.1 uncultured Sutterella sp.
CCTGGTTCGTAGCCAGGTACTCTATCCAACTGAGCTACCGGCGCACTTGAGAGGGCGTATTTTAATCAATAATTTGAAAAAATCAATATGGGGATAATACTACTAAAGGCTAAAATTTCCAAAATAATCAATAAATTAGAAGATTTTAAAATTATCAAACTAAGAATTTCATTTACAATCAATTAGTTAAGTCGTTAACTATTAAAAAATAACAAAATATTGTGTAATGGCAAAAGCTGATTAAAAAATATGCGCCCATCTAGTCAATTTCACCTATGATAAAGGGCTGAGAGCAAATGCTCCCCCTGCTTGTGTGTTGTCCGTAAGGACACACGGGAAGCGATCGTTTTACATATGAGGAGTTGTATATGCAATTGAAACATACTTTGTTGGCCACTGCCTTAGTGGCTGCCAGCGCCACCGCCATGGCTTTGCCGAACGTTGAAGTTTTGGCTACGGGCGGTACGATCGCTGGTGCCGGCCAATCGGCCACGGGTACAGCCTATACCGCCGGTAAGGTCTCCGTGAACCATTTGGTCGCTGCAGTCCCCGCTTTGGCTGAAGTGGCAAATGTCATTCCGAAGCAAGTCGTTCAAATCGGTTCTCAAGACATGACCGACGATGTGTGGCTCAAGCTCGTGAAGACGATCAATGAAGACTGCAACAAGGTTGATGGTTTCGTTGTCACGCACGGTACGGACACGATGGAAGAAACGGCCTATTTTGTTCACTTGACGGCCAAGTGCACGAAGCCGATCGTTTTCGTCGGCGCCATGTTGCCCTCCACCGGTTTGTCTGCTGACGGTCCGAAGAACTTGTACAACGCCGTTGTGGTTGCCGCTTCCAAGGAAGCCGCTAACCGCGGTGCCATGGTTGCCATGGACGACAAGATCATCGGTGCTCGCGACGTGATCAAGACCAACACGACCGCTGTGGAAACCTTCCAAGGCGCTAACTTCGGTACGATGGGCTATGTTTTCAACTCCAAGGTGCATTTCGGCAATACGCCCGCAACGCCCCATACCACGAAGACCCCGTTTGACGTTTCCAAGCTGACGTCTTTGCCGAAGGTTGGTATCGTTTACAACTACTCCAACGTTCCTGCTGAACCGCTTCAAGCTTTGTTGAAGGCCGGCTACAAGGGTATCGTGACCGCCGGTGTCGGTAACGGTAACATCCACAAGAACTTGTTCCCGATCCTTGAAAAGGCTGCTAAGGACGGCGTAGTCGTCGTTCGTTCTTCTCGTGTCCCGACGGGCTCTGCCACGAAGGATGCTGAAATCAACGACGCTAAGTACGGTTTCGTTGCCGGTCAATACCTCAACCCGCAAAAGGCTCGCGTGTTGTTGCAATTGGCATTGACGAAGACCAGCGATCCGAAGAAGATTCAAGAGTACTTTGACAAGTACTAAGATCGACGGTTGAAACTCTTTAAGAGTTTCGAGTAGCTTCGATTAACCCCGGTCAGAAATGATCGGGGTTTTGTTTTGCTTTAAAATTGGGCTTCTATGACTGAAGACTACATCGGACGATTTGCTCCTTCTCCTACCGGCTTATTGCATGCGGGCAGCCTTGTAGCGGCTCTTGCCAGCTTCATTGACGCCAAAGCCCATCATGGGAAATGGCTCATACGCATTGAAGACGTTGATCAAACACGCTGCAAAAAAGAATGGGCAGAAGGCATATTGTCTGTGCTCGATCATCTTGAAATGAAAAGCGATGGCCCCATTCTGTGGCAAAGCCAAAGAACCGATCGCTATTTAGAAGTCATTGATCAGCTGATTACACAGAAAAAAGTCTATGGTTGCTCCTGTACCCGACACACGATTGAAGAAGAAAATAGGCGTTTAGGCTCCCCTCTTAATCACTACCCGGGAACTTGTCGCCAAGGCCTTCACGGAGCGATTCGCTCATGGCGATTTTTAACCAACAGCACGCCCATTGCCTTTATCGATCGTTGGAGCGGACGCTACAGTCAAAATGTTGAAAAAGAAGTAGGCGATTTTGTGGTAAAAAGAGCCGACGGTTTATTTGCTTACCAATTAGCTGTCGTGATTGATGACCATGACAGCGGTGTGACGGATATCGTGCGCGGAGCAGACCTCATTGACAATACTCCCCGTCAATTAGCAATTTATCGTGCCCTGGGCTGGCAAGAACCGACATATATGCACATTCCTCTGGTTCTGAACGATCGACACGAAAAACTCAGTAAACAAGGCGGAGCGCGCCCCCTTAGTGAAAATCTTTTAGAAGAACTTAACCATGCCTGGCATCATCTTGGCTTTGCACCGATTTCCGCCAAGGATCCGACTGACTTTTACAGCCAAGCTATTCCTCTTTGGCAAAATCGATTCCAGATAACAAAATAGCCTAGGCATCAACCTAGGCTATTTTAAGAAACTTGGAGCGGGAAACGAGTCTCGAACTCGCGACCTCAACCTTGGCAAGGTTGCGCTCTACCAACTGAGCTATTCCCGCGACAGGTTGAGTATTTTAATGAACCTTTTTGGAAATGCAAGTCTTTTTGTCAATTTTTTTGATTTTTTTCTTTTTGACAACTCTGCACCCTCTGCTAAACCTCAGCAATAAGGTCCTTTGAGCGTTTATACAAAGCTGTCTTAACGAGTTCATTCCAAGTGGGAGCATCTCCCTTGGGAGACAATCGCTTGACTCTTTCCGCCCTTTCTGCAGTGTCTTCAAACTTAAGCGAGGCCAAAAGCTGATCTGAGGCTTCAAAATCGTTGCATTGGATCAACATGTCACAGCCGGCTTGAAGCGCCGCATAGGCTCTTTGCGCGACGTCGCCCACACAGACTGCTCCTTTCATGGAAAGATCATCAGAAAAGACTACACCGGTAAAGTGCAATTCTTCCCGTAAAACCTTTTTGAGCCAATGCTCAGAAAAACCAGCCGGGTGTGAGTCGACCTGCGGATAGAGCACGTGGGCCGCCATCACAGAGTCCAGTGCCTGTCCCATCCATCGATAAGGTTTAAGATCAGCAAAAAGCAACCGCTCATACGGACGGTCATCGAGGGGCAACTCCAGATGGCTGTCCGCGATCACCCAGCCGTGACCCGGGAAATGTTTACCGCAATTACTCATGCCGGCTAAACGCAACCCTTGCACAACAGCTAAGGCCAATTGCGTCACAACATTGGGATTATTTGAAAAGGCGCGTTCGCCAATAATCTGTGAACGACCAAAATTAATATCCAAGCAGGGAGCAAAAGTGAAATCCACTCCGCAGGCTCGAAGTTCTGCTGCCATCACATAACCGCAGGCCATGGCTGCCAACAACGTGTTTTCCGGTTCATCAATCCACTTTTCGCCCAATTTTGCCATGGCAGGAATCTTGGTAAACCCCTCTTGAAAGCGCTGCACACGTCCGCCTTCATGATCAACGGCAATGAGTAAACCGGGCTTGACCGCATGAATGGCCGCACAGAGTTCTGTGAGCTGCTCACGATCGCTGTAGTTTCTTGTAAACAAAATCACCATTCCAACCAATGGATCGGCAATCCTTCGAACATCATCTTTTGTAAGCGCGGTTCCTTCAATATCCAATACAAGCGGTCCCATCACAAACTCCTTCACGATCTCTGTTCAGCAACGGCAAATGCTGCCACTACACTTTTTTCATCGGTAATTGAAACATGAACAAAAAGGCCCTCCTGCATCAATCGCTCCTTAAGCGGGTCCTTAAAGAGCATCAGAGGCGCCCCCTTAGCGTTATGCATAACTTCCATAGACTGGAAGGTTACATCTTCAGCAATACCGGTTCCAAGCGCTTTAGAAACTGCCTCCTTTACTGCCCAACGGGATGCAACAAAAGCCAAGGCATGCGAGTCACCAAGCGCTTTACGTTTTCTGTAAAGCGGCCGTTCATTTTCGGTAAGAAGCCGCTCAACAAAGCGCTCACCGTGCTTACTTAACACATCGGCCACACGGCTTACTTCCACCACATCACAACCGATTCCTCTAATCACGTTATTTCCTTTAGAGCCTTTTTAATTCTTCAAATATCCGACGGGTATTAAGGGGCTTATCACCCGCGTAATGGGTAATCATCCGTCTCATGAGTTGTTTGGCAAAAGTTAGTGTTTCCTTGGAACGAAAGTCCCGGTCATGAAGTTTGCGAATCATCTCCGAGGGGATGACAAGATGACGATTCGTTTCAATCACTTCCTCGTTCCAAGGCTTTAATTCCTCCCCGTCCCAATACCAAGGCTCGCCGGTTACGGGTAGACCGTAGCCTAAACTCTCCATCAGTTCCAACTCAAAAGTTCTGAGAGCGACTTCATGATTGCAATCGGCATCGGCCAACTTTTCCAAGACTCGCACATAAGAGCCGAATAATTCGCTCATCTCATCTTCTCTGGCCAAAAGTCTCACAAGTAGCTCATTGACATAAAAAGCTGAGAAAAGGGCATCGCCCTCAATCGGAAAAAAGCCACCCAACCACTGGGCCCTTAGCAGATTTTTGACTTCATTTTGTCCGGAAAAGCCAATTTTCAACGGGGAAAAGGGGGTAAGAAGCCCTCGGAAGTGACTGCCCGGTCGTTTGGCTCCGCGAGCAACGGCCACCACTTTGCCATGATGCAAAGTGAAAAATTCGACAAGTAGGCTTGTCTCCTTCCAATTCCAGCTCTGAAGCACAAAGGCCGCGTCATCACTGTTGACGCGGCGCTCTTTGTTTTCCTTGGATGGTACTTCAGACATTACTCGTATCCCAAGCTCTTAAGTGCCCGGGCATCATCATTCCAACCCTTTCTCACGCGGACCCAGACTTCAAGGTAAACGTTTTTACCGAGCATCTCACCGATATCCGCACGAGCCAGGCGCGAGATCTCACGCAATTTTTCACCCTGCGCTCCGATCACAATTCCCTTATGAGCTTCGCGCTCAACGATAAGCGTTGCAATAATTTCTGCCCGCTTGTCGTCTTCAACCCACTTATCAATCGTCACCGCGATTCCATAAGGCAACTCATCGCCTAAAAGTCGGAAGGCTTTTTCACGAATGATTTCCGCGGCTAAAAAGCGCGGTGATTTATCGGTATAAATATCCGGATCAAAGAAAGGCGGATTTTCAGGCAAAAGTTTTTCAATCTCCGCCATCAATTCGGATACTTGTTTTCCTTTTTCAGCGCAAACAGGAACAATCGCCGCAAAAGGGAATTTTTGCATGGATTGCGCCATCAAAGGCAACAGCGCATCACGCTCCTTCATTAAATCCACTTTATTGATAGCCAAAATGACGTTTTTAGCTTCAGGATTAATCAGTTCCAAGACCTTTTCATCCGCTGGCTTCCAGCCGCCGCTTTCAATCACAAGCACCACGGCATCGGTTTCACCCAGTGTGCTTCTGACAGAGCGATTCATACCGCGAATAAGGGCATTGCCGTACTTGGTCTGAAACCCCGGCGTGTCCACAAAAACAAACTGTGCCCGCTCATTCGTCACGACGCCCAAAACACGGTTGCGCGTTGTTTGTGGCTTTTTGGACGTAATACTCACCTTCTCGCCGATGATGGTATTGATAAGCGTGCTTTTGCCAACATTCGGGCGGCCCACAACGGCTATGTAGCCGCAACGGAAATTTTCCGGTACTTGAGGCATCTTAGTGATCCCCCTTTTTCTTGTTATGGAAATGCTGTTCAGCCAATTCGTAGGCGATTTTGGCTGCCGCCTGCTCGGCTGAGCGGCGACTCTTGCCAGTCCCCTTCACACAAATAGCCAACTTTTTGACTTCACACTGACAATCAAATGTTTGATCATGCGCGGCACCGCGGATATCAACCACAGTGTATTCGGGCAATCCTAAATGGTGAGCCTGCAAGAATTCCTGCAATAGCGTTTTAGCGTCTTTACCCATGCGCTCGGGCGTGAGCTTACTTAAAACCGGCTCATAAAGTTTCAGAATCACGGCTTTAGCCGTATCAAAACCGCTTTCAGTCATGATAGCGCCGAAAATGGCTTCCATCGCATCTGACTGAATGGACGGGCGGTGGGCTCCGCCCGTCTTCATTTCACCTTCACCTAGGCGAAGATAATCGGATAAAACCAAACGATTGGCAATTTCAGCCAAAGCGTCCTGGCAAACCAAGTTGGCCCGAACGCGTGAAAGAGACCCCTCATTAAAGTGGGCATCGCGTAAAAAGAGAGCTTGACCAATCACGCAATTTAAAACAGAATCACCTAAAAATTCGAGTCTCTCGTTATTTTCTGCTCCAAATGAGCGATGTGTGACGGCGCGCTGCAGAAGTTTACGGTTTGTAAAGCGGTAACCAATTTTTTCTTCAAGGCTTTCTAAGGGCAACATCTCCGATCTCCTATTGAATGGAGCCGATGCGGCCCATGTCACTGATATTTAACCAAATGAAAAAGGCTCGGCCAACAATATCTTCACGCGGCACAAAACCCCAGAAGCGGCTATCAGCAGAATTGTCGCGATTGTCGCCCATCATGAAGTAATGGCCTTCGGGAACTTTGCAGACCACATCTCCCATGTTGTAGAGACACTGATTCAAACCATTATGGCCTTGAACCGGGCGAGCCATGGAAGGCATCTTGTCATTTTCAAGGATCTTGTGTTTGACACCATTCAAGTTTTCATCAAATTGGTCTAAATCCGTGTAAGTTTCTTTATCAAAGAAAGAGCCGTCGGGCGTTGTTTGTTGAAGCTCGCCGTTGATATACAGCTGCTTGTCGACATAACGGATTTCATCACCGGGCAAACCGATCACGCGCTTGATAAAGTCGACGTTTTTATCCAACGGATATTTAAAGACAACAATGTCACCGCGCTTGGGAGCCGTGCCTTCGGTAATGGCAAAATTAAAGACCGGGAAGCGTAAACCGTACTCGTACTTGTTGACGAGAATAAAGTCCCCCGCGTGCAAAGTCGGCAGCATCGATCCGGAAGGAATACGGAAAGGTTCTGCAAGGAAAGAGCGCAAAATAAAAACAAACAGAATAACCGGGAAAAAACCGCCCGTGTATTCAATCCATTTGGGTTGGGCGCTAAGTTTTTGATAAATGCTCTGAGCCTCACCGATAACGCTCATCTCACCTTGATCAATGGCTTGGCGATTCAGCTCAGAGAAACGGTCAGCCTCTTCTTTGGCACGAAGCAAACGTTTCGGGCGCCACAAGAAACGGTCCAAACACCAAATAATGCCGGTGCCCACCGTCAATAACATCAAAATTAAAGAAAAATTCATTTCAGCCCCCGATTATTTGTCATCCACTTGCAAAATAGCAAGGAACGCTTCCTGAGGAATTTCAACCGTACCCACTTGTTTCATGCGCTTCTTACCCGCCTTTTGTTTTTCCAAAAGCTTTCTCTTACGAGTAATGTCACCGCCATAACACTTGGCGAGCACATTCTTTCTGAGCGCCTTCACGTTTTCACGGGCAATAATGTTGGCACCGATGGCTGCCTGAATGGCAACGTCATACATCTGGCGCGGGATGAGCGAGCGAAGACGCGTAACGATTTCACGGCCGCGTGCGACAGAATTGGCACGGTGAATAATGGAGGAGAGCGCATCAACGCGATCGCCGTTAATGAGCATGTCAACCTTAACGACGTCAGCCGCACGGTACTCTTTGAATTCATAGTCCATGGAAGCGTAGCCACGCGTCAAAGACTTCAAGCGATCAAAAAAGTCGAGAACGATTTCGGCCAACGGCAAATCGTACGTCAAATGCACCTGACGGCCATGGTAGGCCAAGTTGGTCTGAACGCCGCGTTTTTCATTACAAAGCTTCATCACGGGACCGACATAATCACTCGGAACGAAGATCGTCACCGTGTCAATCGGCTCACGGATTTCTGCAATTTTGTCAGGCGTGGGCAGCTTGGATGGATTTTCAACTTGGATCACTTCACCGTCTGTCTTTAGCACTTCATAGACAACGGACGGAGCCGTGGTAATCAGGTCCATGTTAAATTCGCGCTCCAGGCGCTCCTGCACAATGTCCATGTGCAAAAGACCCAAAAAGCCTGCGCGGAAACCAAAGCCCAACGCCTGCGAAACTTCAGGCTCAAATTGCAAAGCCGCGTCGTTTAACTGCAACTTCGTTAAAGCATCTCTAAGGGCTTCGTATTGGTTCGATTCAACCGGATAAAGTCCGGCAAAGACCTGAGGCTTAACTTGTTTGAAGCCGGGCAACGGTTCTTTAGCCATCTTATTGGCTAAGGTGATCGTGTCGCCAACCTTGGCGTCTCGAAGTTCTTTGACACCCGCAATGACAAAACCCACTTCCCCAGCGGACAGTTTTTCGCATTGAGTGGATTTCGGCGTGAATTTACCCACTTGTTCAACTAAATGCGTGGCGCCTGTTGCCATCAGGTAAATCTTGTCTTTAGGCTTGATCGTGCCGTTGACGACACGCACAAGCATCACAACGCCCACGTAATTGTCAAACCAGCTGTCAATAATCAACGCCTGCAACGGATCCGTATCGCTTCCCTTCGGTGCCGGCACATCGCGAACAATGCGCTCTAGGATGTCTTCAACCCCCATGCCGGTTTTGGCTGAGCACGGAATGGCATCGGTTGCGTCAATGCCGATCACATCCTCAATTTCTTCTTTGGCGGCATCGGGATTGGCGGAGTTAAGGTCCATTTTATTGAGAACCGGGATCACTTCTACGCCCAAATCAATGGCCGTATAGCAGTTGGCAACCGTTTGAGCCTCTACGCCTTGCGTGGCATCCACCACCAAAAGCGCCCCTTCGCAGGCGCTAAGCGATCGGGAAACTTCGTAAGAAAAGTCTACGTGCCCCGGGGTATCAATAAGGTTAAGTTCATAGACTTGCCCGTCTTTGGCTTTGTATTTCAAAGCCGCGGTCTGCGCTTTAATCGTAATGCCGCGCTCTTTTTCAAGATCCATGGAGTCCAGGACTTGAGATTCCATCTCACGGTCAGATAAGCCCCCGCAACGCTGAATCAAACGGTCAGCGAGTGTGGATTTACCATGGTCGATGTGGGCAATAATGGAAAAATTGCGAATATTTTGCATCAGTCGAATTTAATAACGTTAAAAACACGTATTCGGACCAATGGGAAAACCGGCTAGAAAAACTGCCTTTCCCTTTATTCCGAAACGAGGCCATTGTAACACGCCAACATGTTCTTTTAATGATGAAAATGCCGAGAATTCTTAGAACTTTCGGCATTTTTATGCGCTGAAAAGATTCTTACACTGATCTTACAAAAGCAAGCGAGAAATTACCTACTTAAGCGTCTCTGCCAACGGGTTAATTCTTTCATCAAGGCCTGCCAGCGTCAGCAACATCAAAATAGATTTCTGCTCACAAGCTTCCACACCTTCAGGATTAAACCACTCATCTAAGGTATGTTGACCGTATTCCTCTCCTCCCCGACCGAAACAGACGGCCGGAATTCCCTTGCCAATGGCTATGTTCGCATTGGTGCTTCCACCGGGCATAAAGATCGGTTTAATGCCAATGGCTTCGGTCACCAATTTAGCGGCTTGAATAATGCGACAGTTGTCATCCTGGTTGCCCGCCGGGATATTTAAGAGTTTTTCATATGTCACTTTGACAATATCTGTTTTTCCCCAGCGTTCATTTTCCAACTTTGCTCCCTGCTCAAAAGCTTTAATCATCCTGCGATTAAGTTCTTCCAATGCCTCCTGGGAATCAGACCTTGCGTTAATCTTAAAGGTACATTTTTGAGCAATACCATGAATCGCCTGTCCTCCTTCAATCAAACTCACTGTCGTGATTGTTTTGGGATTCGTCGGCAATTCAATATCCGCCACCAATGTGGCCGCCCTGCTAGCCGCATGCACCGCGCTCGGAATACCAAAAGCGGTCCATGCGTGACCACCGGGGCCTGTGAATGTCACAGACCAATCCACCATGCCTGTCGCATTGGCATAGAAGCGGTCATTCGTTGCTCCATCAATAGAAATGGAGGCTAGGATCTCGGTTTTCTTTTCAAGAGAATCCAGAACCGTGCGCATTCCCAACATACCGCCTAAACCTTCTTCACAAACAGTCCCCGCAATAATGATGTCATGGTAAGGACGAATGCCGACTGACTTCAGAGCCTTTAAAACAGAAAGGTTTGCCACCAGCGCTCGTGTGTCGTCACAGATACCTGGGCAATGAATACGGCCCTGCTCATCCACAGTAACTCCTTTTACATCACCAAACGAGAAAACAGTATCCAAGTGCCCTTCTAACAAGACGGACTTTCCTGTGTGCCCAATACCTGAGATACGCCCTATCACATTGAAATGATCATCAATTGAGACATCTTCTAATCCGGCTTCTTTTAAGAGTTCTGCGTAACGCTCAGCTTTCTTCTTTTCGTGGAAAGAGGGCGCTTCAATTAAAGCGAGTTCTTTTTGCAACTCAATCATTTCAGGCAATTGCTCTTTCACTAAAGTGAGCGCTTTGATTACATCCGGATCAGCTTTTAAATTCTGAATCGTTGTAACTAGATCGCGGTCAAATTTTTCCATTGCTATCTCCCCTTTTACGAAACAACAAGAGTTCTGCTTATTCATGCTACTACCAATTTAGTAACCGTAAAGAAGTAAAAGAAATCGATATAAGCACTTCAGTAAAGAGAATAAGACTTTTTGCTTAGTATCGGTAATGGATAACCATTAAAATCGAATACGTTACTTAATTTGTTATAGAATTAGCCCCACTGTTATTCTTTGATTAACTTTTAGCGTAAAGCTCTCTATTTGAGGTAGCCATGTCTAAAACAACTTTGCCCGATTGACCTTGCCTGAAATTGGTTGACAGCTTTTAGAGCTATGACTAATTTAGTTGACAGGTTTTCTCTTTTGCCTAATTCTCTTTACAGCAAAAGATCTAAAACCTAATTAGGTTGACACTTTGGAGATCATTTCCTTAGTGTCTTTTCCATTTTAACCTTTTGATTTTTCCTCCTTGTTGTTGGTCCAAGCATGCTTGATAGGCCATTGGTCTATCAAACATGGCGGCAGGCCTCTATAACGTTCTTTCTTGGTTTGCCTTTTTCCTTTCACTGTACGTTTTCCAATGGCGCACAGGAACTGCTCCAAAATCATGCACCTCAGTCGGTGTTTGATAATCCAAACTCATGTAAGGCCGTAGATTGTTATAAGCCATGACCGCTTGCGACACTCGTTCATAACAATCGGCATAGTCTTTGATTTTCACTCCATAAAGCCATTCACTTTTGATGATCCCATTGACTCTCTCTGCCACAGCGTTTTCCAACGGATCCCCGCTTTCCGTCATCGAAATTTCAATTCCGTGTGACTTTAAACCGTTCACGTAGCCGTAGCTGCAGTACTGACAACCTCGATCAGAATGGTGAATGAGTCCCTTAGAGTCTTCCGGAGCGTGCAGTGTCTGCAAAGCCATTTCTAAAGCTCTTTGACAATAAACCGTCTGCAGCGTTGTTCCCAAAGCCCATCCAACAATTTTCCTCGAATATAAGTCCGTGATTAACGACAAATAGCACACACCATCAGTCGTCTCAACATAGGTAATGTCACTGGCCCAGGCTTGATTAGGAGCACTAAAGACCCTATCACGGATCAAATTGGGATAACGCTTAAAGGGATGATTAGAGTCTGTGGTTTTGTAGTGCCTACGACGTTTAATTCGCAGCAATAATCCTTGCTCCGAGAGCAAGTCCAGGAACTTATCTCTGCCTGGAAATTTCGGTTGAGATCCGAATTCACGTTGGATGAGAACATAAAGCTTACGTGAACCGATACGAGGCATTCGTTGCCTATAAGCACGAACGGATTGAATGATCAACTCGTTGAGAGCCTGTCCGGCAACGTCGTTTTCCTCAACGTGCTTGTAATAAGACTGTCGGCTATAACCAAACAGCGCACAGCATTTACCCAGACCAAAATGGGGATAAACGCTATGCAGCCAGCTTACTGTTTGGTGCCAGATTTTTTTCGGATCGGGATGTTGAATTGTTGCTCGGCCAACTCAATCATATGGTTGTAGGCCTCGCTGCGAATCTTTTCCAGCTCAAGAGCTTTTTTCAAGCGTTTAAGCTCTTGGAGCTGCTCTTGGGGAGTCATCGCCTTGAACTCTTCATCCGTAAGCTCTTTCGTTTTACGCATGATTTGAGTCTCCTCGATGTAGCGCCCAACCCATTGATACAAAACTTGCGCACCACTGAGACCATAGTGATGGGCAACTTCTTTGGCGTTGAGCCCTTCAGAGAGGAATTCTCTCACAATTCGATCACGGTCATGCTGAGAAAATCGATTTTGAAGGCCAACAATTTTTGCACAATACTCTCGATAAGCTGACTCCGTCGAGTCTCTGAAATATGTCATCTGACACTCCTTTACTAATCAAAAGTGTCAACTTTTTTCAGGACAAGACAAATGCTCTTAATAGTGAGCTAACGCTTAACAATATTGCTCAAAATATGAAGCCAGTTGGTCAAGTGGCCGCTGATGACAACAGAGCAGTTAGTGGTCAGAACGTTTATAACTACCTGCATTCTGAATCGTTAGGACTCGGAGCGGGATCAACGGCTACCGGTACAAATGCCTTCGTTTTCGGTCAAGGAAGTACCATTTCTGCTAATAATGCGGGAGCCTTCGGAACCGGCAATAGTGTTGCTGCCAATAATTCCTACACATTCGGCAATAATAATAAGATTGCCAACAGTGCTGAAAATAGCTTTGCACTTGGTAATAACAACACTATCAATGAGGGCGCCACAAATACCTTTATTTTGGGTAGTAACGTAACCACTTCTGCCCAAAATGCTGTGGTTCTGGGTGCAGGATCGGTTGGTGTAGACAATGCTGTTAGTGTTGGTTCAAGTACTGTTAAGCGCAAGGTTGTGAACGTTGCCGCTGGTGATGTTTCGGCCGGCAGTACTGATGCTGTCAACGGTGGTCAACTTTATGAAACCCAACAGGCAATTGCTCAGAATTCAAGATCGATTCGCCAAGTTGCTCATTCGTTGAAGAAAGATATCAACCGTGCGGCCGCAAATGCCGCAGCCATGGCAGCACTTCAACCTTTGGGGTTGGATGAAGACCACAAGTGGTCAGCTGCTGCCGGTGTCGGCAACTACTCTGGAGAACAAGCGCTTGCCGTCGGCGTGTTCTACAAACCGACAGAAAACGTCATGGTTAACTTCGGTGGTTCGGCTGCCACGGGAGGCGATGCTATGGTTAATGCCGGCATCGCTTACCGCTTCGGCGCTCCGTCGTCTTATAACTCAATGTCAACTTCCGCTTTGAAATCGAAGGTCGTAGCTTTATCGGACCATAACCGCTCACTGGAAATGCAGCTCAGAAGTGCTCAAATCCGTGAACAAAGTATGGCTGAAAAAGTTTCCAAATCTCAAAAAGAGCTGGAAGATTTGAAGAAAGAAGTTGAAATGATGAAACGAGCCTTAGGATTGCAACCGAAGGCTATGAAGACAAACTATAAAAGTAATTAACCGCTAACTGTTAGAGGACTCAGAATAAAATATCTGAGTCCTCTACTTCGGAATTATCCATTTAGAAAATCAAACCTGCTTTGATAGGTAAAGATTACTTTTGTCCCATAATTTTTAAGCAAAAAAAGTCCCCTCGGATAACCGACGATCCAAGGGGATAAAGGCTCATTTTTCAGAGAATGGTTGGCGAAGGAGTTGTCTCTCCCTCTTTTTTATAACCTTAGCTTTTGAGCTTAGAAGTTAATACGCAAGTTAGCGCCGACACCGTGGGACGTGATGTCACCATCAAACGCACCGGTGTAAGACACACCCAATGTCGTATCCTTCGTGAGCTTGGCTTCAACGCCTAAGCCAACCGTTGCCATGTTGTCGAGTTCTTCACCCTTAACCTTGGCAAAGCCAGCGTCAGCCACGCGCATCTTACCTTCTGCTTCGGTATCACCGAAGAAGTGGTTCCAAGCCACGTCACCCTTAACTTGCATGCCCACAGAGCCCATCGTAAACGGAACAGCGCCGCGGACACCCAACGTCGTCACAGCCAAGTTGGCGTTGTCAGACTTCATATCAAAGTCCATGCCGCCCACGTTTTGCTTGACGTCGTCGGTCTTCACATGCATGTAGCTCAAACCGAAGTACGGTTCAACCGCATACTTATCCGTGTTCAAGCCCGTGTAAGCAGCTTCGGCAAACACTTGCGTGATATTGGCGTCATAGTCAGCATCGACATGACCGACTTGACCCATCACATTGAGTGTGCGATTCGCTTCGCGAGATTGATTGGTGTGAACGATACCGTAGGTCAACGTGGCAACATCAAAGGCCGTTTCACCATACAGACCGAAGTGGATATCATCACTTTCGATCTTGCCGTAACGGCTTGCGTCGAAGTCCGTTGAACCATAACCGAAGAAGACACCAAGCTTGGAGCTGTCGGCCACATCAACTTCAGCACCGACGAAACCGGCGTACGTATCAACATCCATGCTGGAGCCGTAATCCACATCGCTCCAAGAACCAATACCGGTAGCCCAGATGCGAGCCGTACCGTCCTTCATTTCAACACGGCGGCCTTCACCCACACCGATAGCTTGATCCTTAACAGCGCGAGCAACGCTCAAGGAGTTGACGATAGAAGCGTTTTGAGCGGAGAGGTATACATCGCTGCCCAAGCTATCCAACGTGCTGCGAACTTGATCCTTCGTGGCACCAACCATGGAAGCAAAGATAGCGCTGTCCGTTGCGCCTTCAATAACGTTACCGACAGCAGCGCCGATGTCACTGTTGGCGTAAGAAGCAACCGTAGCGTCTTCGTCACGCGTGATGGTAGCCGTCAACTTGTTAGCGTCAGCATCGACTGCAATATCAGTCTTAAAGAATGCATAGTCGGGGTTGGCAACAGCCAAATCAGCACCTTCGAGCTTGTCGGCCGTTACGCTACCGGTTTGAGCTTCGCCTTCAAATGCAGCTTTCAAGACTTCGGTATCGGTAGAAACAACTGTTACGCCAGCACCGTCCTTGAACGTTAAATTGCCGACTTCAACATCTTGACCAGCAACCACACCGTACGTACCACCGGCGTTAACAGTGACGTCAACTGAGTGGTCAGAGGCGGAATCAGTCAACTCACCCTTCATGGTGAAGTTGTCGTTATAAGAGTTCATCACACCGAAGATACCGCCGTTCACCGTCACTTGACCGTTAGCGGTGGCCGTGGAGTCTTCACCTGTGACACCGAAGGAGTCATTAAAGCCCAAGAGCGTACCTTCTTCAACCGTTGTACCGCCACGATAGGTGTTGTTACCCGTCATAACCAACGTACCAGCACCACGCTTGGTCAAAGAACCATCGTAGAGACCTTGTTCGATCTTAGCGTTGATGGCTTCAAGACGCTTGTTGTAGTATTCCGTACGCCAAGCAATAGCGTCTTCTTCGCTAATCTTTTCCTGCTCATCGGTAAGACCGACAACATCGTCGTCCGTATCAAGCAGAATTTCGCCCAGAAGTTCCTTCTGCTCCTCGGTCAGACCATCCATGGTCAACTTCTTAGCCTCATCCAGGGCCAACCAGGCTTCAGCAGCAGATTTCCAAGCAAGTTCTTCACGTTCGCGTTGATCAAGTGCAACCTGGGAGATGTCGTTGGACCAGACATCCAGCTTCATCGTCTTCTGGTTATAGTCGAAGTGACCAAGCAACTGACCGAGACCATACATGCCCTTTTCTAGATCAGGCGTACCCCAACCGTAGCGATCATCAACTTCGCCATCAGCCGCAGTCCATTCTGCATAGATGGATCCATCTGGATTCTTGTGAGAAGCTGTCGTAAACAACACATCACGAACCTGAACAGCGCTCATGTCCTGATAACGGGACATCAGAACCGTCATTGCGCCCGTTACGTGGGGAGCAGACATGGATGTACCTGAAGAGTTGCCCCAAGTAGCTTCACCTGTACTGGTATTAACCTTCGAACCCCAAATTCCAGAACCAGGTGCCGTAACTGTCCAGTACTTAGCCAGACCAGCTTCGTTCCAGGTGTCTACGAGTTTGTATCCATTGCCATCTTGTTGCAAACCAGCCACTGCAATCCAGTTTCGTTCAGCTTCCGGGTTGTAATATGGATACATCGGACGGTAGAAAGGATTGGCAAAGTCACGGTTACCGGTGGTCATAACCTGGACAACATTGGTTCCCTTCACAGCGTCATATGCAGCATCCACAAAGGAGGGATTGTCACCATAGACCTGTTTAAAGAGGAAATACTCATACTCTGCCTGAGAAATCGTATTTGTCGGAAGATGCACACCTGTGTTGCCACCATCCGGACCATACGATCCATTGTTTACAACGCGAGTATTAGTACCGAAAGAGTTGTTAATCACACCACCGCGATCAGCACCGTTAGCAGCAATCAAATTATCCGCAAGTGCCTTCCAACCGTTGTAGAAGAAAGTGTAATCCTGGAAGGGACCATAGTTTGTGTCATCCGTACCGCCAGTATTACCAACCCAAACATCAGCACCCCAAGCAACACCGTGGAATTCACTGCCGTCGCGATTAGCACCAACAGAACCTGTCACATGAGTACCATGCGAATCATTGGTCCCCATAATCCAGTTACCGTCAATCGTTCCACTTTCGGTTGCACTTTGACCAGGTGCATAATCACCCATGCCCTGTTCGGCTGTATGCTGGGGATAGCGCTGACCCGTGGAACCATAATGAGCATCAGCTTCAGAAGCATGGAATCGGTCACCAGCCAAATCAGGATGTTTCTGAAGCAACGCTCCCGAATCCATAACGCCGACTGCAACCCCCTGTCCATGGTAGCCAAGAGCATAGGCTGTTGATGCGTTCATCGCACCTAACCCCCAATCTTTCTTATATTCATCAGTTTCCCAAGATGTCTTGGCTTGTTCCATATCTGCTGAGCTGGTAGCTACTCTACCCGGATCAACATAGGCAGCATTGGCAATTCCCATCGACAAAAAAGCCGTTGCGGCTACAGCCAAAGCAACGGCGCATTTGGAGGGTTTACCATGTGTCTTTTGAGCTTCATTGGTCACGATATAGCTACGACGAGCTTCGTTCCAAATAGTTTTAAAAATCTTATTCATAACAGCTATTCCTTTTTCGAAAAAAGAAAAGAGAGCTGTCCAGATAATTAAAAATTAAGAGGGCGGCTCAATTCCTGACCTTACCCCCCCCCAAATTTTTATATTGATTCATGTCAATTAAATGTTATCTGTTTGGGATTTCCCTAGATACTCATTAGCTAATAAACCACAAAAGCGAAAAATTTTTGGAAAGTCTGCCTGAATAGAAGTATCAAAAATATTAAAGATAACTTTTAAGTCATAAAAGCGAAACACCAGAGGGGAAGATAAATAAATCTCCCCCATTTTGTTAGAACAAGAGCCTACCTTGCTCAGAACGTATATCCAATCTTTGCATTGAAGGTTCGACTGCTTAAATGACTACCCCATCGTTGTGAAGCAAACACTTCCAATGAGAATTGATCCTTATTAAAACCAATACCCACCGCAGCATTGGCAAAACAGTCGTCAATTTCATCATGAGCTGCAAACTTAGAGCCAGCGTAATTGAAAGAAGTCTTAAATTTGGAATCCGTCAGATACGTCACATCAAACCCCAACCAAGGCAGAACATAGTAGCCACCCACGTCAAAGCTACCCTTCCAATCAACTGCTGCATTTAAAATGCCGTTATCCAATGAAGTACTGCCGTAGTGGACATTCCCGCTTCCACTGGTGTTCAAATCAAAACTATCGTGGTGATTAGTGAGGTAACCGGCTGAAAGCTTAAAACCCATCATTTGTAATGGGATAGCTTAAATTCAGGTTGGCTTCTGCATAGAGATATGATGAATCAGCATCAGTCTTACCTGAGCCTAATTTATCGTAGGCGTGCCAATCGTTGTTACCGATTCCACCGTCAACCCTTAAACCTGCATTCCAGAAATCGGTGAAGTGATAACGGACAGCCGCACCAAATCCGTATCTTTCAATTTCGCCGTTAAGCGCATGATTGTGACTATCAACATCTTCTTTTGCCGTTGCAAAATAAAACGTCGTATCAAAATTATTGAATTTATTGCTTGCTCTCAAAATAACGCCGCCGCCATTGCTGTCATACCCATAGCTTGAACTATCTCGGTAGTCAATATACCAAGGCAAAATGCTGACTTCCCAATGATCATCTTGTTTAATGTGTTCAGGAAGAAGAGTAAGCGATCTTAAACTCATTAATGCGTTAATGTCTCCCATCATACTCATATACCGACTTTGGTGACCCAAGCTTTTTTCTGGGTGAACATTAACTGTGGCAACCAAATGATTCATGTCACTTCCCATAACGGTAATATCCGTCATATGGGAAGCTGAAGCGAATTGATCAAACACTCCGTCAACATATTCTGTATCTGCAATAAATTGGTCGTCTTCTGTATAGCGCCCAAACAGTGTTCCTAATTCAAATGTAGAGGTAGTACCGGTAAGTTCTTTAGGAACAATATAAAGCGTTGAACCTTCAGCAAAGGACACTTTCCCAGAAGCTCCCTCCTCGACATCTAAAGCAAAAGGCACGAGATTTTGTATCTCTTGCATATTAAGAAGCCAATCCCCGATTTCTACCTGGCCGCTGTCCTGTAGGTTCCCTAGAAATTGATGCTTAAAGCTGCCTTGGGCGGAATTTAAATCCCGGTATTGGAAGCAAATACTTTTCCATTTTGACTAACATCGGCCACAATTCCCGCAACTTGAAAATGCTCATCGGTATTAAAAGTGATGGTTCCCTTATTAATAAGAGAGACCGTATTCCCAAAGGATCTACCGTAAAGTCCATAAGCATATGCTTCGTGATAAACATCCGTGAGCGCTTTTATATTCTCGTCATTAATCGTTAAGGATAATGAACTGCAATCTCTAAAAAATTTTTCAAATTCTTCAATATTTGTGAAGAAATTCGAATCCGTTTTTTCAATAACATCAAAGTGACCATTAATAGTGATTGCCCCGTTATTGACCAAAGTGGCATCGGATTGAGCAGAATCGGAACCAAACATTCCAAATAAACCCACATAAGCATTAAGTTCAGCACTTGAAATGGCCACAGGGTTAAATGACCAGACAAAGGAACTGGCCATTGGCGTGTCTGCTTGTGTCATCTCTTCATCTGTCGGAGTCTTATTTTCACTTCTAAGACTCATTGACGCACTAGAAGAAACTTCGCCTTGAATGTCTGATGATATTGTGATGTCGCTGTCGTTTATAACTTCTGCCGCATGTGATACAAGACCGATTTGCTCTACGGTTAGCCCCATATTTCTACCAAATAGATTACTGACTACTAAGTTGAATCCTTCAGTATCTGGGTCTAAAGTTGTATTAATAATCCAATTACCGTTTGGATTATCCATGATACTGGAGGTGTCTTCGATAAATAGTTGACTATTCAATGAAACATTAAGGTCAAGTCTAGAGGATTGATTCAATGTAATTGGAGTTTGATTTCTAAATGATGTTGTAGACGCTCTTCCGATCTTTAAATCTTCAACGGGAGCAATATTTAGAATTTCTGCATCAGACCATGTTGCATAGTCTGGTAAAGCATACTCTTGGCATTCTTCCCACCACGACTGATACTCCTCGTTTTGATTCCAATCGTAATGGAGAGAAAAATCTTGAGCAGAAACTGAAAAGCTACTTACCCGATACTCATATAGCCCCAAGGGTTATTGAGTAGCACTTTGGATAGGGAAG
>CAJMEC010000035.1 GCA_905212345.1 uncultured Sutterella sp.
ACCGGCGTAGCCAGCCGTTATGTAGGGTACTTCATTGCCGGCTTTTTGATTTTGTTGGGACTCTTTCCCGCCATCGGTTTAGTGTTTTCATTGATGCCCGACCCGGTCTTAGGTGGAGCAACATTGCTTATGTTCGGTACGGTTGCCGCTGCTGGCATGCGAATCATTGCGAGTCAACGCATTGACCGTAAAGCCATTTTGGTTATTGCCTTAAGTTTCTCGTTTGGTTTAAGTGTTGAACTTGTTCCGGAAATTCTTTCCCAATTCCCTGAGACGCTGCGCAATATTTTTGCCTCAGGTATCACCACCGGCGGCTTAACGGCAATTATCGCCAACACGCTGATTCATATTGAAGAATATCAAGACAACAAAGACGAGCCGTAAGCGCCTCGAAGCTCCCGAAAGTTCTCGGGAGCTTTTTTCAAAATACTGCATAGGGTAATTCGCTTACCGTGAACTCTCTAAAAGATCGAACAAAACCGTTATACTTTTCAAATTCGCTTAATTAATTGTGATTGGATAGCACTATGCGTGAAACCTACTCTCCGCAAACTGTTGAAGCAGAGGTGCAGGCAGCTTGGAAAAAAGCTGATGTCTACCATGCTCACGAACATGCTAAGGACAAGAACGGTAAAGAAAAACCCAAGTTCTATGTTTTGTCCATGTTGCCTTACCCGAGCGGTAAGTTGCACATGGGCCACGTCCGCAACTACACATTAAACGACGTGATGTATCGCTACCTTCGTATGAAGGGCTACAACGTAATGACCCCGATGGGATGGGATGCCTTCGGGTTACCAGCAGAAAACGCTGCCATTAACCATGGCATCGCACCGGCCAAGTGGACTTTTGACAACATTGCAGAAATGAAAAACCAAATGCAACCGTTGGGTCTTGCATTTGACTGGAGCCGTGAAGTAGCCACTTGTACGCCTGAGTACTATCGCTGGAACCAGTGGATGTTCCTGAAAATGTTGGAAAAGGGCATCTGCTACCGCAAGACGCAAATCGTTAACTGGGATCCGGTCGATAAAACCGTCTTGGCCAACGAGCAAGTTGTCGATGGTCGCGGTTGGCGCTCCGGCGCGGTTGTCGAAAAACGCGAAATTCCCGGCTACTACCTCGGAATTACTCAATACGCTGACGAACTTCTAAAAGATCTCGACACGCTCAAAGGTTGGCCTGAACAAGTCCGTAGTATGCAGGAACACTGGATCGGCAAATCCGTCGGTGTGAAACTTGCTTTCCCCTACACGATTGACGGTAAAGACGAAAAACTACAAGTTTTTACCACCCGTGCGGACACCTTAATGGGGGTGACTTTTGTTGCCATTGCTGCTGAACACCCCTTAGCTAAACGTTTGGCTCAAGACAATCCTCAGGTTGAAGCCTTTATTCAGGAATGCGCCAAAGGCGGCGTCAGTGAAGCTGATTTGGCTACCCGTGAAAAGGAAGGCGTTCCGACTGGTTTTTGCGTCAAACATCCGCTTACCGGTGCAGACGTTCCGGTTTGGGTCGGCAATTACGTGCTGATGAGCTACGGTGAAGGAGCTGTCATGGGCGTTCCGGCTCATGACGAACGTGATTTTGCTTTTGCCAAGAAATACAACTTGCCAATTAAACAAGTTGTCGGCATGCCTGGTAAAACTTACAGTACGGACGCTTGGGAAGAATGGTACGCCGATAAAAGTGATGCCACTCAATTAGTTAACTCCGGCGAGTTTAACGGCCTGACCGTACACCAGGGCATTGACAAAATCGCCGATGCTCTTCAAGCCAAAGGCTTGGGTGAAAAACAAACCCAATTCCGTATCCGCGACTGGGGTATCAGCCGCCAACGCTATTGGGGTACACCGATTCCTATCATCAACTGCCCGCATTGCGGTCCCGTACCGGTTCCGGAAAAAGACCTCCCGGTGGTTCTGCCTACTGACTTGGTGCCTGACGGTTCCGGTAATCCGTTAAATAAGTGTGAATCGTTCTTAAAGTGCAAGTGCCCGAAGTGTGGCGGTGACGCTACCCGCGAAACCGACACAATGGACACGTTCGTCGACTCTTCATGGTACTTCATGCGCTACTGCTCACACGATTGCGATACGGCAATGGTTGATGAACGCAATGATTACTGGGCTCCGGTGGATCAATACATCGGCGGTATCGAACACGCCGTATTGCATCTGCTTTATGCTCGCTTCTGGACCAAAGTCATGCGTGACTTGGGACTCGTGAAGTTTGATGAACCGTTTACACGACTTTTCACTCAGGGAATGTTGACTGCCGAATGCTATTACCGTGAAATGCCCGATGGTAAGAAGCGTTGGTACTACCCGGATGAAATTGAGATCTTTTACGATGAAAAAGCTCGTCCAATTAAGGCGATTGCTAAGGACGATGGTCTGCCCGTAACCATGGGCGGCGTCGAAAAGATGAGTAAGTCCAAAAACAATGTTGTTGAACCGAAGACCATCATTGACAAGTTCGGCGCTGACACGGCCCGCAGTTTCGTGATGTTTGCAGGACCTCCCGATCAATCAGCCGCTTGGAGCAATTCCGGTGCGGAGGGGACGTTCCGCTTCCTACGCAGACTTTGGAACTGGTGCTTCAAGAATAAGGAAGCGATTGAAAAGGCTGGTGCTGTTGAAGTCTGTGCCCTTACGGCCGAGATGAAGAATTTGCGTCGTGACATTCATCAATCGCTCAAGCAGGCAACAGCCGACATTGACCGCATGCAATACAACACCGTCGTCTCTGCGACGATGAAGATGCTCAATTCGCTCGAAGGCGTGAAATCATGTCAAGATGCAGCTGCCGCGGCCGTTTTCAAAGAATGCGCTGGTATCTTGATTCGCACCCTTTACCCAATTGCGCCTCATATTACAACGCAGCTTTGGCAAGACCTTGGCTTTGAGTCCGCCATGGGAGCTATCCTTGACGCTCCCTGGCCTGAAGTAGATGAAAAAGCGCTGGTGGCCGATGACATGACTTTGGTTGTACAGGTCAACGGCAAATTGCGCGGCTCAGTGACAGTGCCCGCACAGGCTGATAAGGAAAGCATTGAAAAAGCCGCCCTGGGAAACGAGAATGTGAAGAAATTCACCGAA
Source organism: uncultured Sutterella sp. (assembly GCA_905212345.1). Classification (GTDB taxonomy): domain Bacteria; phylum Pseudomonadota; class Gammaproteobacteria; order Burkholderiales; family Burkholderiaceae_F; genus Aphodousia. The sequence continues at coordinate 3,102 of CAJMEC010000035.1, forward strand.
GGCAAAGTGATCCGAAAGATCATTATCGTGCCGAAGAAACTCGTCAATATCGTTGCGGCATAATTAATCCGAATCACCTCTAGCAACAAGTCCTGAAGCTAACCAAGCTTCGGGACTTTTTGCCTATAATGAGCCTATTGCCTACTGGACATACTTTTGGGAATTCAATTATGGCTTTGGCCCGACGTTCATTTCTTTTTTCTGCTCTAGCTTGCACACTTTTGGCTAGCGGTTGCGGTTTTCATCTCCGCGGACGAGTCACTTTGCCCTTTCAGACGCTCTACATCAATATGCAGGTCAATGACAAAGTCGCTGCAGACATCAGGCGAATGATTGCGGCCTCAACTAACGTGGCGATCGTCTCTCAAGCCAACCAGGCTGACGCCATTTTGGAATTGCTCTCTTCAGGCCGTCACCGCGAAGTGATTTCTGTCAATATGCAGGGTGAGGATCGTGACTACGAGTTAACTCTGAATATGACTTTCCGACTGGCAACCCCCGACGGCGAAGAATTTTTCCCACCGACAACATTTTCCGCTTCACGCACCATGTATTACAACGATGACGAGTACTTGTCTCGTGCCTCTGAAGAAAATGTTCTCTATAACGAAATGCAACAAGATCTGATTTCTCAGTTGCTCAGTCGTCTTACAACCGTCGAACCCATCTCGCATGAATATTAAAAGCGAAGAACTGGGGAGAATCCTTGATCGAGAACGCGCTCAAGGGCAACTTTCTCCCCTATGGATTATCGTTGGGGAAGAGCCCCTTTTGGCGATGGAAGCGGGTGATGCTTTGCGCATTACTGCAAAAGAATTGGGTTATTCTGAGCGTGTTGTTCTGGCCATGAGTTCAGTGAGCGACTGGTCTCCGCTTTTGGATGCGGTCAGTTCGGTATCACTTTTTGATGATAAAAAAATCATTGAATTAAGATTTTTATCTTCGGGTCCCGGTGTTAAAGGGGCTAAAGTATTGGCTCAATTTGCTGAATTAATTCCGCAAATTGATTCCACCGTCACCGTCATTCACTTAACACAGACCGACTATTCAACACAAAAAACGACATGGTTTAAAAACCTTGCCGCTAACGGTCACGTCATTTCCTGTCAACCGGTTTCCCGAGCACAGTACCCAGCCTGGATCAAAGAACGCTTACGCAAGCAAGGTCAAAGTATGCAGGAGCAGGCCTTGAACTTTTTTGCCGAGCAAACCGAAGGGAATCTGATGGCTGCCAAACAAGAGCTCATGAAACTGGATTTGCTTTATCCAGGCAAAGAGCTCACGTTACGCGAAGTCGAAGACTGTGTGATGAATGTTTCTCGGTATAGCATTGAAGATCTGCTGGAGGCCATTGCCCAAGCCGATGTTGCTCGCACAACAAGAACCGTCAATGGCATGCAATCCGAAGACGAACCCATGCCCTTTGTTTTAATGCGAGTGAGCAGTTTCCTTAGAGACACGCTTGCCCTCACCCTGGACCGACAGGCTCCCGTGATGCCCTCTGTCCGAGCTTTAGCGGGTCAACTCGCCAGACGTTCAACTCCAGCAAAAATTGCCAATATGCTTGCCCGTTGTGCAGATTTAGACCGTTTGGCCAAAGGTCTTACTGTTGAAAACAAAGATGATGTGTGGTCAGAATTAAAAACACTGTGCGTATTCCTTGCCCACGCCACTAATAGGAAATAATCGTTATGGCTGTCTATCACTTTTTTGCGGTTTGCCCACGTACACTTGAACCGATTTTGGCTCAGGAACTTCAATCATTGGGTGCGCAAAATATCAAAGTCAATGCCGGTGGAGTTCTTTTTGAGGGACCTCTATCCTTGGCAATGAACACATGCTTAAGAAGCCGCTATGCCAGCCGCATATTGCTTCGTATCGCAACCAGACAGTACTACGACAGCCACGATATCTACGACATGGCCCACGTTTTGCCCTGGGAACGTTTTTTCGATGTTGATGCCAAAATCCGTGTAGACATTACAGCGCATCGTTCACCGCTTGAAAGTCTGGATTTCACCACTTTACGGATTAAAGACGGCATTTGTGATCGGTTCCGTGAAGGTTGTGGGAAACGACCCAGTATTGAAAAAAACAATCCCGATGTTCGCATCCATGCTTTTATCAACGAGCGTTACTGTACGTTCTATTTAAATTTATCCGGAGAACCTTTGTTTAAACGTGGTTGGCGTGTTGAAAAAGGCGAGGCTCCTCTTAAGGAAAACATGGCCGCGGGCCTTTTGGCGCTCTCCGGTTGGACACCAGATCAACCTTTATTGGACCCCTTCTGCGGCTCCGGCACCATTGCTATCGAAGCTGCACAAATTGCCTGCAATATGGCTCCGGGTTTAAATCGCTCCTTTGCCTTCGAAAAACTGAACATTTTTGATTTGCAAGAGTGGCAAGAAATGAAAGAGGACGCAAAAGCAGAGATTAATCTTCATGCACGCGTGCAAATTCGTGGCAGCGATATCTCTTCTATCGTCGTCTCAAAAGCCCAAGCTAACGCTCAACGGGCGGGTTTACAAGCTCTTCTAGATGACGGCCGCTTAGTGTTGACTCAAGGCGATGCCCGGCAAGTGAACGCCTTTTCTGATACAGGTTTTATCGTCACCAATCCGCCTTATGGTGAACAGTCAAATCCGAAGAGTGCAACAGTCGCATCCATGATGAAAAATGTTGCCGATAATCTCAAGAAATCTTTCTCGGGCTGGACAGCTTGGATGCTCACTAGTGACAGAAAGTTACCTTCCCAAATGAGACTATCAGAATCAAGAAAAATTGTGATCTTCAATGGTCCCTTGGAATGTCGTTTCTTTAAATTTGAAATGGTCAAGGGGTCATTTCGCAATAAAAAAGCAGACTCTGAAAGGTTTTAACGAAAAACAAACACTTTCGTTAAAACAAAACCCAACACCAGGCTGGTCGCAGATGAAAGAACTAGGGTGATAAGAGGATGCCAATTGCTTTGATCTGCGCACCAACCGATACCCCAAGAGATACCGGCCATAATGATAGTCATCTTGATGTAGCCGGCAAAATTTCTTTGCTTCTGAAAAGTAAATTTTGCGTTCATGACGTAGGAAAACGTTACTGCAATCAAAAATCCCAACAAATTGGATAAGCTCTGAGACAAGGAACCGAACTCGTAAAAGCAGCCAAAGGTTCCCCAATGGATCCCTGTGTTGAGTACCCCAATGGCTGCGTAGGTTAGAAATTGCCGAAACCGATCGTCAACTCTAAACATTGTCCAAACCTTTAGCGACAATTTCGGACAACTCTTCTATATCCATCCCAGAAAGTACTTTATCGTCACTCATAGCACTTTCAAACATTGTCAGACAATGCGGACAGCCGACAGCTACTGTTGAAGCAGAATGGCGCAAGTCTGTTAAACGAATAAAGTTAATTTTTTTCGTTGAACTTTCCATCCACATTTGCCCACCACCGGCGCCGCAACACATAGCGTTTTTCCCTCTTTGCAAATTCTCAACACGGGTGATGCCGCCCACAGCATCCAAAATTTTTCTGGGTGTTCCCACACTATTGTTATACCTGGCCATATAACACGGATCATGGAAAACAACCTTTTCAGCTTGCTTGAGCTGCGGCTTAATACGCCCAGAGTCAATCAATCCCAAAATGAGTTGAGTGTGACTCACCACATCAAATTGTCCGCCCTCAAACTGCGGATACTCGTTCTTTAATGTATTGAAGCAATGTGGGCAGTGGGCCAAAATATGTTTGAATTGATACTTGTGTAAATTTTCAATATTTTCCTGAGCCGCCAGTTGGAAAGTGTATTCTTCACCGCTTCGTCTGGCGAAATCACCATGACAACGTTCCTCTTGCATAACAGCAAAAGAAACACCTGCAGCACGCAAGATTTTAACCATAGCTCGCGCAATTTTTTGTGCACGACGGTCATAAGAGGCCGAGCAGCCGACCCAATAAAGGTAATCAACTGGTTTGCCTTCAGTAGCAATAGGAACATCCAATCCTTTTGCCCAATCCAAACGCGAAGCCGGATCCATACCCCAAGGATTGCCGACACTTTGAGTATTTTGCAGCGCCTTGGCTAAACCGACAGGAAATTCACCCATTTCAAGCGCCAAGTGTCTTCGCATATCAACAATCGTTGAGGGTAAATCCAACCGTACTGGACAGGCTTGCATACATGCTCCGCACGTTGTGCAACTCCACAGAGCTTCCTTGCTGACAATGTCTCCTACAAGTTCCTTGTCATTAGGGTGATGCAAACGCTTCTTCAAGGATAAAACCAAAGCTTTGGGATCCAAAGGAGCCCCCGCACGCAAGGCCGGACAAACTTCTGAACAACGACCGCACTCAGTACAGGCGTCAAAGTCCAAACGTTGTTTCCAACTAAATTGATCAAAGTTGGAAATACCGAAAGATTCCTGTTCCTCAATATCTTCAATTTTTGACAGCTGTCCTTTTGGAGCGAGCTTTCGCCAATAAATATTGGTCGGCGCTTTAAACATATGACCAAAAAAGGTGAACGGAATGAGCGCAACAAAAATCAAAGCCCCGGCCCCATGAACCAACCACCAGGTAAAGTGTGCCCCCTGAAGTTGATCAGGCGAAAACATTTTGAGAAAAACTAATGAAAAGGCATAACCAACAGGAGAGTAAATAGCCCATTCGGGTTGTTGAGCCGCTAAACGCAGTCCTTCAACCACAAATCCGGTCAACACAATAATGGCTAAAGAGGTCAAAATCCAAGCAAAGCGCCAAGAGCGCTCTAATTTTTTCCCTTTAACCGCAAAACGTCTCCATGCCGCGACAGCCAAGCCAATCAATGTAAGAAGACCCGCTAGATCCAAAATAAATTTGTAGGCAAGATACAGATTACCCTTCAGTAAACGCACATCAAACAAATAATGAGCGATATCCCAATCGAGAACCGCGGTCGCAGTTCCAAAAAAGAGAAAAATAAATCCCCAAAAGATAAAGAAGTGAATCAAACCGCTTGGCGTTTTTAATAAACGCCGATGCATGAAAGCATCACGCCAAACTCCCAACCACCTATCTTTCTTCTGGTCGGGAAGGTTCTGGGGACGACCGGCGCGCCAAAGGCGTACGCATTGGCAGATACCGATGATGCAAGCAACCGCCGCTATAAGCCCTACTACATATACACCAATCTCGGCCCAAAACGGAATGTTCCAAAATGCTGGACGAATCGGCATTGATTCCATAACTTTGTTTTCCTGTTAGTACTTAATGGAAGACCACACCTTATCGAGCCGTTTAACACTGACGGGCATTGGCGTTCTTAACTTTTGCGCAAATAACGACACCCTCAGCTCTTCGATCATCCATCTGAATTCTTCTAATCGATTATCCGCAACCCCTTTTCGTGAGGCCAATTCTCTTTCATACATCGTGACAAAGCGAGAAATATCACGCATTTTTTGAGCATCTTTTTCTGGCTCATCACGTCTTTTTTCCAGACGTACCAGGATAGCTTGAAGGTAGCGCGGATAATGCGACAAATGCAGGTAACCAATTTTAAGCAAAAAATCCTTAAAAAACAGACTCTTTAATTGATGTTCAATATCCTCTAACACCCACTTGTCAGAACAAGACTTCAATTTTTTAATGACCAATGCCGTTTCGGAAATAATTTGGCTCAGAAGTCTAGAAATATCCTGGGCAATTAAATTCAACTTCCCTTTTGCCTCTTGACGTCTTGTCTCAAATTGCTCAGCATTGACAGGTAAAGGTCCTATCAGTGCACACTGATTCAAAGAAGCATCAATAACAGCTTCCCGCATCGTTTCGAAACTATCAAAAACGTCCGCCATGGGCTCAAGCATCGAGGCTTGCATTTGAACAGATTGCAATGGTTTTAAACTTTTTTCCAAGTAACGTATTTGTTCACGAAGTTGTAATTTGAAAAGACGCAACAACCCTTTTTGGTGTTGACGCGCAGCTTCATCCGGATTATCAAAAACTTCCAGTAGGCAGTAACTGTCATGATCGACCAACGCCGGGTGCCCAATAAGAGACAGCCCCTTTCGTTTGATTTCCATAATGTCAGGCAACTCACCAAAGTCCCATTGAGTGATTTCCTGCTCACATTCATGTGAAATTTCACTGTCTTGTGCTGCCACTTGTTGGAAGGATTTTTGAGCTTGTCCTCCTAACTCCGATTTTAGAACAGCCAAATTTCTCCCCATTTCAATTTGTCTGCCATACTCATCGAGAACTTTGAAGTTCATCACTAAATGTGCAGGTAACTGCTCGGGCTTGAAGTCCTCCTGTCTCGGACGAATAGCGCACTGTGACTCAATATCATCACAAAGAACCTGCAATAAGGGCTTAGTGCCGACAACATCGCCCACTCTTTGGGCAAAACCTTTCGCATATTCAGCTAAAGGCATGCAATGACGTCGATAGCGCTGAGGCAGACTCTTTAACAAAAGCTGAACTTTCTCTTTAAGCATTCCCGGCACAAGCCACTGCGTTTTAATCTCATCGACCAAATTAAGAGCGTAAAGTGGAACCGCGAGCGTCACCCCATCACGAGGACTACCGGGTTCAAAGTGATACGTCAGCGCCATGGATACGCCCTTCATATCTATTGCTTTCGGAAAATACTCCGTTGTGATGCCGCTTGCCTCATGACGCATCAGCTCATCACGGGATAAATAAAGCAATTTAGGATTTTCTTTTTCCGCTTTGCGTCTCCACTGTTCAAAAGTAACAGCACTGACAACCTCGTCCGGAATATGAGAGTCATAGAATTGAACAATCAGTTCATCATCAACCAAAACATCCAGACGTCTGGCTTTGTGTTCTAAATTTCGAATTTCACGAACAAGCTGCTGGTTATGTTTGAAAAACGGCGCTTGTGTTTCAAACTCTCCATTAACCAAGGCCTCTCTGATAAAAAGCTCTCGGCAAAGCGCAGGATCCTTATCGGTATAAGTTACTTTTCTTTGTCCGTAAACGGTCAACCCATAAACGGTTCCTTTTTCCATCGCCATAACCGCCCCGGCTTTTTTCTCCCAATGCGGCTCTGAGTAGCTTTTCTTAATCAGATGGGCGCCAACCTTTTCTATCCACTGCGGGTCTACATCGGCTACGGTTCGTGCGAAAAGCCTTGATGTTTCCACTAATTCCGCAGCCATTATCCAACGGCCGCACTTCTTTACTCTCGGTGAACCAGGCCATATATAGAACTTAATACCCCGAGCTCCCATAAAAGGAGCCGCTTTAGGTTCGGCATCCGGAATTTTGTATCCTAAGTTTCCTAATAATCCGGAGAGCAACGCTGTATGAACTTGTTCATAGCTTGCATCTTTATCGTTTAGCTGCCAACCTAATTCAGCGGTTAATTCCTTAAGTTGTCGGTAAACGTCACGCCATTCTCTTAGACGTCTGGGGCTTAAAAATTTGCGCCGAAATTCTTCGGTGAGTTTGCGATTGCTCTCCTTATGATCCATGGCATTTTGTACATAGCGCCACAATTTCACAAATGTTGAAAAATCGCTTTTGTCGTCAGCCATTGAGCGATGAACATTGTCGGCGGCTTCCTGCCGATCCAAGGGGCGTTCTCGAGGATCTTGAACGGAGAGAGCGCTCGCAATGATGAGTACTTCAGCCAGTGACCCATTTTCTTTTGCCGCCAAAAGCATTCGTGCAACTTTCGGGTCAACGGGAAGCTTGGCCAATGCTCGTCCGATATCCGTTAACCGCTCACGTTCGTCTAAGGCATTTAATTCTTTCAGTAATGAAATTCCATCAACGATTGCCCGATTAGGCGGCGCTTGCACAAAGGGGAAGGCACGCACGTCACCTAATCTCAAAGCTTTCATTCGTAAAATAGCCGCCGCCAAATTCGTTCGCATGATTTCCGAATCCGTAAAGGCTGGGCGACGCGCAAAATCCTCTTCGCTGTACAAACGTATGCAAATCCCGTTGGCCACACGTCCACAACGGCCGGAACGCTGATTGGCTGATGCTTGACTGACAGGTTCAACCAACAACTGGTCGACTTTGTTGCGATAGGAATAACGTTTGACTCGAGCCAATCCCGTATCGACAACATAGTGAATACCGGGAACTGTAATGGAGGTTTCGGCCACATTGGTCGACAGAACGATGCGACGCTTTTCACTGGTCTTAAAAACTTTTTCTTGCTCTGCGGCTGATAGTCTCGCGTAAAGCGGAAGAATTTCAGTCGTTGGTGGTTGCGATCGAGTCAATGTTTCGGCAGCTTCTCGGATTTCTCGCTCACCGGGTAAAAATACCAAAATGTCTCCGGGACCTTCACGCGTCAACTCATCGCATGCATCCGAAATTGCATTCATCAAACTTTTATCATCCGTTTCGTCTTCATCTTCGGGCGCGCGATAACGGATTTCAACCGGATAAGTACGACCTGAAATCGTCAAAACGGGCGCAGGCTGACCTTTTTCGTCCGAAAAATGCTTAGCAAAACGCTCACTGTCAATCGTTGCTGATGTGACAATCACTTTAAGATCGGGGCGTTTTTTCAATAAGCCTTTCAAATAGCCGAGTAGAAAATCAATATTGATGCTTCGTTCATGCGCCTCATCAATAATGATCGTATCGTAAGCCTTTAAAAGAGGATCCCCTTGTGTTTCGGCAAGCAAAATGCCATCGGTCATGAGTTTAACCTTGGCGCCCGGGTCCGTACGATCAGTAAAACGAATCTTAAAGCCCACCCATTGACCAAGATCGGTACCGGTTTCTTCAGCTAAACGTTTGGCAATAGAGGATGCCGCAATACGCCGAGGCTGTGTGTGAGCAATTTTCCCATTTCTTCCACGACCGGCTAACACACAAAGTTTAGGCAACTGAGTGGTTTTGCCGGAACCTGTTTCACCACAAAGAATCAGTACCCGATTTTGTTTGATTGCTTCAATAATCTCTTGAGCTCTTTGAGAGACAGGAAGACCGGGCGCAGGTGTCAGACAAGCATGAACTCTGCTATTTTGCTTTGGCTTATTTGAAGCAGAACTTTCATCGGTTTCTTTTTTCTCGGTACTTTTATTTTTTTCTTTACTTGGACGTGCCGCTTTGTTTTTTTCTGCCTCAAGTACCTGGGCCTGAGCCTGTTGTTTTCGCGCTTGCATCAAACCGCTCAATTGATCTCGTAAACTATTTCCACTCACTCTTTCTTCCTTAAGATTCTTTTCTCACCTAAAGCAAGACAAATTCATAGCGAATTCTTACAATAAACGGCAGTTTTACTTAACTTTTGGGGAGACATTCAGTATGACTCGCATGGTCCACTGTCTCAAACTTAACAAAGAAGCCGAAGGCTTAGACTTCGCACCGCTGCCCGGCCCTCTCGGTCAGAAGGTTTATGAAAACATTTCCAAAGAGGCTTGGAATGAGTGGATTCGTCTGCAAACCATGATGGTAAACGAATACCAACTCAACCTGGCCGACCCAGAGGCAAGAAAGCATCTTCTTACTCAGATGCAAAAATACTTATTCGGCGATGGTGTGGAAGCTGTTCCCAACTACACGCCTCCGAAATAATGTTCTTCGGGCACCAAACGGTGCCCGAATCATTAAGGCGTCAAGGTTTTAACACCTTCTTTTGTTCCTAAAAGCAAAACATCCGCGCCTCGTTTGGCAAATAAGCCAACCGTCACAACACCGACAATTTGATTGAGTTTTTCCTCCCAGTGAACCGGATCGTCAATCGCCCATCCGTGAACATCAAGGATTTTGTTTCCGTTATCCGTTGTGAAATCTCTGAGCACCGGCCGGCCGCCCAATTTTTCAATCTCTCTGGCAACCGCATTGACAGCCATCGGTATCACTTCAATCGGCAACGGAAACTTACCTAGAACATCAACCTTTTTTGACTCATCGGCAATGCACACAAAGCGATCTGAAACCATGGCGACAATCTTTTCCCTGGTGAGCGCTCCGCCGCCCCCTTTGATCATGGCAAAATGCGGATCAATTTCATCAGCCCCGTCGACATAAACACTAATTGTTTCCACCTCATTGAGGTCAAGGACCTTAAAACCATAGGCCTGCAGTTTATTGGTTGAACGCACGCTGCTTGAAACGCAGGCCGGCACCGAAATGCCGCTTTCTTTGAGCGCATCGATAAAACAATCAACGGTAGATCCCGTTCCGACCCCCAGAATTTCGCCGGGCTTTACATATTGCAATGCAGCCTGTCCGACGGCTTTTTTAAGTTCCTGCTGATCCATAACGACCTCTTGAAAATCAATATTTCAACAACACAGATTTTAAATGACAGCTATCATTCGGTGTTAGAACTTTTTTTGTTTTAAATACTGTGGAAAGAGCGACCCCTATTTTTGCCGTCGAGACTTTCAAAAGCCTAGGCGACAAGACATTTCGAGGACAAAGCATGTTCGGCGTCATCATGACGTGGATCATGCTCATTTGCGTGATCATCGGAATGATTTTCATCGGCCGCGTTATTCAATCAGAAGACCAAAAGTCACAACTGTCTCAGTTACACCAGACAACAGAACTATGGGCTGAATCTTTTTCCATTCGTCTAAATTCCGATCTTGAGCGTCTTGGTCAGTTACACAACGCATTGCCTCAAAATCTAAGCTTCCGAGACAATCTATCAAGATTAGAGCAACAGAGTAGGGAGCTGATGCAGCAGCGAGCCGAAATTCTTGAAATTAATTACCTTGATGGGAACAATCGCGTTGTTGCTTCTTTTGCTTCACCTCATCCTTTCGGCGACATTACGTTACGGATCGGAGAACGCTATCAAAGACCCAGCACCATGGGCGCCATTCTTCGTTCCAGGCGAACCGGATCTTCTTCATTTTCAGAACCCTATTCATTGCCTATTGAAGGTTCTCCTTTTATTGATCTGGTGTCTCCAAGCATCGTAGGGGGCGAACGCTATCTGCAAATTTCCCGTTTGTCTATTTGGTCTCTGTTGCGTCAAGCGACTCAGAGCCGACGGGATGCCTCTTTCCGGATTAGTCTGCTCTACAACAGTGAACCAATTGTTGCCGCCAGTACCGATTCACGCAGACAAACGATCACTTACAAGATGCACCTTTCCCCGCTTCCAGCAGGCTTTGAATTGCAAGTTTCAAGTTATGCTCAAGGTCTATTAACCCAGAATACTCTTTTCTGGGTGATCAGTGCGCTGGGAATCTTTTTGATCGTAGCTCTCTTGGGATTGATTCGCTTCAATTGGAGACAAAACAGCACAGAAACTGCACTACGCGCGGAATCAGCGCTGAGAAAAACCATCGCTGACAGTCAATTGTCCGGACTACAGGTAACCGACAGAAACGGTCGCATTGTTTACACAAACCGCACTTTTACCGATTTACTGGGCTTGAGCTCTAATGAACATTTAATCGGACAGTTACCTCCTTATTCTTACTGGCCCAAAGGCGATGCAGGCTTTCGTTTAATGGAGTTGTTTGACACGATTAAACGCGGGCAAATGACAACAACCAGTTATGAATTTCATCCTCTAAGACCGGATGGATCCACTTTCAGTGCGTTTATACATATCTCGCCCATGATTACCGTTGAGGGTACCCATTTGGGATGGCTGTGGACATTAACGGATATTTCTGAAATCCGACAAGCTCAGGAAAGAGTCACCGCGGCTCATGAACGATTCACCCGCGTTCTCGAATCAATGCAGGACGCTATCAGTGTGGTAGACCCTCAAAGTAACGTGCTACTTTTTTCCAATACCGTCTACGATTCTCTCTTCGGGGAAACCAGTCAAGGCCATCTTCAAGCTCACATGGAACTCATTAACCAAATGGGCGAAAAGAAAGTCAAAGAGGCTTCGGATATGACCTCCGACATTTACCTCGAAGATCTTGACCGCTGGTTTGATTTACACGAGCGCTCCATTACATGGACTGATCGTACAGCGGTTAGGCTACAAATCTTGTCTGACATCACAGAAAGACGTAAAAATGAAAATCTGCTTGTCGAACAGCAAGCGCGCTCAGAATTGAATTCGCGACTTGTGACAATGGGGGAAATGGCCAGTTCACTTGCTCACGAACTGAATCAACCTCTTACGGCTATCTCTAACTACGCCTTTATTGTTTCAAGCTTAATGAAAAAGGCGGGCGTGCCTGAAGAGCATGAAATGTTTTATTCCATCTCGCGTATTGAGTCACAAGCCCAAAGAGCCGCTGCGATTATTCAAAGAATTCGTTCATTTACAAAACGAAGTGAACCTAAAATGGAGTCTATTCCTGTCATGAATTTGATTAAGGAAGTGATGGAATTGGCCTCTATTCAAGCCAGAAGACACAATGCGAAGGTTCAATACTACGTTGCCCCTGACATCACCAATGTCTGGTGTGATGAAATTATGATCGAACAAGTTCTCTTGAATTTGATCAAAAATGGCATTGAAGCCAGTGTTGGTATTGAGGGACAAAAACCGGAAGTCACCCTGACCGTTTATAGCGGCATTGATCACCACATTATTTTTGAAGTTGCCGATAACGGTACCGGCATCGATGATGAGCATAAGGCTCAGTTATTCGATCCGTTTTTTACGACCAAGTCCACAGGGATGGGAATGGGCTTGAACATTTGCCGAACCATTGTTGAATTGCACCATGGTCGTCTAACAATATCGGACAATATCGGAAGAGGAACAATTTTTACATTAACGCTTCCATCCGAAAACAAACAAACAGGTTAAAATGTTTTTTCGTTAACAAAACTCACGGCCTATTGCCCACATTGAAATTATGTCTTTTCCCGCATTCAATTTTGACAATATCCGAAAAGAACCTCTGGGAACCGTCTATCTCGTAGACGATGATGCAGATGTGCGTGATTCACTGCGCAGATTGTTGGAATCACAGGACTATCGAGTTGAGGCTTATGATAGCGGTGAAACATTCATCGCCAAGTACGATCCTAACGCCATTGCTGTGCTCTTGCTCGATCAACGTATGCCAGGAATGCCCGGCACTGAAGTCCAAGATCATCTTATTGCAAGAAAAGCAACTATTCCTATTGTCTTTTTAACCGGACACGGTGACGTTCCGATGGCTGTGAGTGCTCTTAAGAAGGGAGCTGCCGATTTCTTGCAAAAGCCCGTAAAAATCGAAATCTTGTTACCTTTAATCTCACGACTTTTGTCTGAGGCTCGTGAGCAGCGTGTTAAAAGTGAGCGTCAATCCCTCAACGAAGCGATGCTCTCAAAACTCACGCCTCGTGAACAACAAGTGCTTGAACGCATCGTTGCCGGCCGGCTTAATAAACAAATCGCCGATGACTTGGGTATTTCTATTAAAACAGTTGAAGCTCACCGCGCTTCAATTATGGATAAAACCAATTCGGGAACGGTTGCCGATTTGATGCGCGTTGTTATGAGTGCCAACAAGCAAATTTAATACGCGGAAACTCACCTTAAAAGTCCGCTTCCCTAAAAAGCGGACTTTCTTTCATATAGGCAATTGATTGTTATGTCAGCTCAACTCATTGACGGAAAAGCCATTGCTCAGGCAATTAGAGCGCATACAAAGCAAGCGGCTGCGAAGTTACGCCGTGCGCCTGCTTTGGCGGTTGTGATGGTTGGAGAAAATCCTGCCAGCGCCGTCTATGTTCGCAATAAAGTCAAGGCTTGCAACGAAGTCGGAATTACCTCGATTGAGCATCGTCTTCCAAGCGATTGTTCTGATGAGAGATTATTGCAGGTCATTCGCGCTCTCAATGAAGACGCTTGTATTGATGGTATTTTGGTTCAATTGCCGCTGCCTGAGCATATGCATGCCGGCCTTATCTTAGAAACCATTGACCCCAATAAAGATGTTGATGGTTTTCACATCTATAACACCGGCAAATTGGTAACGACCGGCGGAGGCTTTAAACCCTGTACACCTGCCGGCATCATTGAACTGCTCAAAGCTATTGACTATCCGATTGAGGGTAAGCACGCTGTCATTCTCGGACGATCCAATATTGTCGGAAAACCGCTGGCTATGCTTATGCTTCAGGAAAACGCGACGGTAACAATGACTCATAGCCACACGCCGAACCTCAAACATTACACCCAAGATGCCGATATCTTGGTTGCCGCCATTGGCAAAGCGAAATATGTCACGGCGGACATGGTCAAACCGGGCGCTGTTGTTATTGACGTTGGAACAAACCGTGATGAAAACGGCAAGCTCTGCGGAGACGTGGACACGGAAAACGTTAAGGAAATTGCCGGATGGATCACGCCTGTTCCGGGCGGAGTCGGTCCTATGACAATCGCCATGCTGATGTATAACACACTGCTGTCAGCACAAAAACGTCAGAACATCATCTAACTGACCGGAAGCCGAAATTATTCGGCTTCCACGAAATAGTCATCAAAATCATCTAATTGAATAACCCGACGGGCTACATCCATTGAAAAACCTCGCGCTAAAAGGTAGCGCATCTGTTTGCCGCGTTCTTTGAAATCCTGCGGCGGCACACCAAAACGCTTCTGCCACAGAGCCCGAGCTCTTTCAAATTCACTTTGCCCTAAATTTGCCAGCGTTTTTTCAATAATGCCGGCTGATACGCCATCGGCTTTTAATTCATAAGCCAGACGAGCGTTGCCATAACGAGCCGAACGAAGCCTCACCCTAGAGCGCGCAAAACGCTCGTCAGATAAGTAACCACGTTGCTCAAGCTCGTCCAACAAAACGTCCAACGTTGTTTCACTCTCCGACTCTTGTAGGTAAGGGCACAACTTTTGTCGCAATTCCTGACGACTGTACTCGCGCCTAGCCAAGTACCGAATAGCCCGAGTTTTTATGCTCGGGCTTTCACGCTTAGCTTGTTTTCGGGCGACAGTCAAAACCTCTTCGTTAGATTTCAACATCAACGTCTTCAACTTCAGCCTTCTTCAAGGTCTTAACGCCTTTGAGTTCTCGAATCTTATCTTCGATTTCCGTCAGCACTTCAGGATTATTCTTCAAAAACTCTCTGGCATTATCTCGGCCTTGACCGATCTTATTGCCCTGATAGCTGTACCATGCACCCGATTTTTGCATCAGATTCAAGTCCACAGCCATGTCAATGACTTCACCTTCATGAGAAATACCGTCACCATAAAGGATGTCAAATTGAGCTGTTTTAAAAGGAGGCGCTACCTTATTTTTAACCACTTTCACTTTTGTATCCGAGCCGATGACCTCATCACCCTTTTTAATGGCACCGACACGTCGGATATCCAGACGCACTGAACTATAAAACTTCAAAGCGTTGCCACCGGTTGTAGTTTCTGGGTTTCCGTAGCTAACCCCGATTTTCATGCGAATTTGGTTAATAAAAACAACCAACGTATTGGTTCGTTTAATTGACGAGGTCAGTTTTCTGAGAGCCTGACTCATAAGACGAGCCTGCAAGCCCGGCAACGCTTCGCCCATCTCCCCTTCAATTTCAGCCTGCGGCGTTAAAGCGGCTACCGAATCAATAACGACCATATCAACCGAACCGGAACGAACCAGGGCGTCACAAATCTCAAGCGCCTGCTCACCGGTATCAGGCTGAGAGATCAGCAACTCGGAGAGATTAACACCAAGGCGTTGCGCGTATTGGATATCCAAAGCGTGTTCTGCGTCAATATAAGCGCAGGTTCCACCGGTTTTTTGCATTTGAGCCACCACATGCAAAGCCAACGTGGTCTTACCTGAAGATTCCGGACCATAAATTTCGATGATACGGCCACGAGGCAAACCTCCGACTCCCAAGGCGAGATCAAGACCAAGCGAACCCGTGGAGACGACATCAATGTCTTCGCTCATCCCTTTATCGCCCATACGCATGATCGAACCTTTGCCAAATTGTTTTTCAATTTGAGCCAGTGCCGCACTCAATGCTTTTTTTCGTTCTTCACCCTCTACACGTTCGACACGCGGTAACGTTTTCTTTTCTGCCATTTTCTTTCCTTAAACGGTTATCGTGCGCCCTAGCTCATCGAATAAACATTTATTTAATA
>CAJMEC010000036.1 GCA_905212345.1 uncultured Sutterella sp.
TTAAAAAAGATAAATAAAAACAATGGAATATAAATTATAAAAATAACTTATGCATTTGATATGAATTATTCATTTTTCTTTTAAAGAGTGTGGGATAACAATGAAAACAAAAAGGTGTGACATTGTTTTTTAGGAGAATAATCATGTCAAAGGAAATTGAAAGAAAATTTTTAGTGGTCGGTGATAAGTGGCGCGAACTCGCCGCCGGCACTCAGTATCGTCAGGGCTATTTAAATAGCGTCAAAGAACGCACGGTGCGTATCAGGACGATTGCCGATAAGGCGTTCTTGACGGTAAAGGGTCCCACGGTGGGTGTGACCCGCATGGAATTTGAATATGAAATTCCGTATGACGATTGCGTGCAAATGTTGGATCACTTGGCCGAACAACCCATCATTGAAAAGAATCGCTACAAGATTCCGATGGGTGGCCATGTTTGGGAAATTGATGAATTCTTGGGTGTCAACAAGGGTTTGATCGTCGCTGAAATCGAATTGGGCAGCGAAGAAGAAGCTTTTGAAAAACCGGATTGGATCGGTGAAGAAGTTTCCGGCGATCCTCGCTACTTCAACAGCAACTTGGTTGCTCATCCGTATTCAACGTGGGAAAAATAAAGGAGACGATCATGACCGATACCTATGCTAAGAACACCGCTATTTCTGCCAAAGACGCTGAAAAATTGACGCCCCGCGCTGAATTTCGCGTGTTTGGTCAAGGCATCATTGAACCTTTGAAGGCCAAAATGTGGGATGCGAAGGCTACGCTTTACAAAGTGCGCGTAATGCCGAAAGAAACCTACATTCTTTCCAAGAAGACCGATGAAGCCAATGTGAAGGTTCGTGACGGCCTTTTGGACATTAAAACCAAGGTTGGCGAAACCGATCAAGGTTATGAAATCTTCCAGCCGCGCGGCAAATTCCAATTCCCGGTGAAAAAGGAAGAGCTCGCCACGATTCTGTCTCACCTAATGGTCGAAATTGAATTGACGCAAGACGAATATACGTTTGATGAGTTCTGCGCCATGGTCACGGCTCATCCGGATCTGACATTAGTCGGCGTGGAAAAGAAGCGATATGGCTTCTCGGTAAATGGCATCATCTGCGAATTCGCTTATGTATGGATGAACGGCGCGCAAGTGGAAACGGCTTGTTGCGAAAGCGAAGACTACGCCGGTATGCAAAGTGCTGTTGAAGCTTTGGGTTTGGCCGGTATGCCTAATGTTAATTATCTGAAGGCGGCTAAAAAGGTAGTCGGCTTTTAATAGCTTGTTTTACCAATTTTAAGAGAACTGTTTATGACAACGTCTGCTGTTAAAACACCTGTCACGGATTATGATCCGTTAGACATGAATAACTACTCGCTCAATAAGTTGCCGAAGCGGCCGCTTACCAAAGTGGGTAAATTCTGTCAGACATGGGGGTTGCTGATTGCTGCGGTGATGTTCGTACTGTTTTCGTACGTCATCCAATTCCCGATTCTTGACGCCAAGCAGCAAATCATGTTCGGTCTATTTGCCACGGCCCTGTTTTTGTGGATCAGTGAAGCTGTGCCGAACTACGTTACTTCCATGCTTTTGATCTGCGGTTTGGTCTTAACCGGTTTGCTTAAAGCTAAACCCGCCATGGCTACGTTAGGCGACCCCACGATTTGGTTGAACGTATCCGCTTTTATTATGGCCAGCGCCATGGTGAAAACGGATCTTGTCAAACGCGTGGCCTTGTACATGATTCTGCGTTTCGGTAAAAACGCGGGCATGATCTTCATGACGTTCCTTGCGATTAACATCATTTTGGCTGCGTTCGTGAATGCAACGGCTGCCAAGGCCGCCCTCATGATGCCACTGTTTATGGTGGTGAGCGCTGTCTACGGCGCTCCGGGTACTGACACGACCAACAACTTTGCCCGTAACTTGGTGTTGCACAACTTGCTCATGATTAACGCAAGCTGCAATACGTTTATGACGGGTTCGGGTGCCAACCTTTTGGGTGTCGCGCTGTTGGCCGGGGCCGGTGTCAGCGTGTACTACTTTGACTGGTTTGTCGCGGGGCTGCCCCTTGTTTTGGCTTTTGGTATTTTGTCCTACGCGATCGGTGTTCGCTTTGTGTTCCCGTTGACAAAGAAAGACCGTGAACCGAAGTTGGAAGGCGGTCGTGAAGCGTTGCAAAAAGCCTATGACGAATTGGGTCCTGTGAAGAAAAATGAAGTCAAGGCGGCCTTGATTTTCGGTTTGATCTTGCTTGTGTGGGCCACCGATAAACTTCACGGTTTGAATTCCACCGTGGTTGCCATGTTGGGTGCGGTCATTATGCTTTTGCCGCAGGTCAAACTTTTGAACTGGAACGATGTGGATATTCCCTGGCATCTGATGATCTTCTCGGCGGGCGCGTACTCTTTGGGCGCAGGTCTGACGGCAACCAAGTTGATGGACGTTTTGACCATTCAATTGATGCAACTGCTCGGCATGGAAACGATGTCTTACTTCACGCTCTACGCTGTGTTGACAGCCATCTTCATCGCCAGCCACTTCATTTTCCAAAGTAAGAACATGCGTACGATCATTTACATGCCGATTGTGATCGGTATCGCGCAAACTTTGAAGATCGATATCTTGGCTTTGGCTATGCCGGTCGCATTGTGCATCAACTGCTGCTGGTCGTTGCCCTTTAACGCTAAACCGAATGCAATGCTCTACGGTACGAATAAGTACACAATGGGTGAATCCTTCAAGTATGGCTTCATCATGAGCGTTTTGTATTGGGTCTTGTTGTTGATTGCCGGTGCAACATACATGCACTGGATGGGTATTTGCCCGAGCTTCTTCTAACCTAGTGTTAAATTCGGATCGGCTCATCCGGGCCGATCCGTTTTCTGTTGAGATAGAGCTGATGATCGAGGAAAAACTAAAAGTTCAGGGACAACAGCTTGAGATTCAGCAGCATTTGTCATTTGAACCCGGTGCTAAACAGATTCGCTACCGGATTGAAACGTACATCTTCTCTCCCGTTTCTCTTCAAATTAATGGAGAAAACTACAAAGCAGCCGATTGTCTGCGTTTTTTCAAAAATTTCATTCGACTCAGACCACCTTCCATCGATTTAGAGCATTTTGCCAATGATTCGGTTGTATCCGACCATCTCTCAGAGACTTTGGCGCAAATACAGAGGCTACCGACGGAACTTGCGCGAGAGCGTTTTTTGCAAGTCAATAAACTCTTTGCTTTAACGTACAAAAGAAGTCTAAGGCTTAAAACACATAGCCTTTATGATGAATTGGAGCTTCAAGATTCAGAAGCCCGCCACTATGTGGATTTGATTCAAAAAGCTTTGAATGTTTATCGTTTGCAAGCTGAGCAGTTGCGTGTAATCGGTAAAAAAATCGGCTCTGAATGCGATGTATTTTGTGACGAATTTATGAGTGTGATCACTTTGTATTATCTGCAAAAAATGATTGTTCGTATACAAAGAGAGTCGTCAAAAAATATTTTGCTTTCCCTTTGGGAATCGGAAAATCTCTACCGTAAAGAACACCATAAGGAAAGTTTTTCTGAGCAAAGTAGCCAGGAGCAACAGCTTTACCGTTGGCGATTGTTAACCAAATACGTGAGCAGTTGCCTATTTCTTAATATCAAACCACACGCGGGCCCCACTTTTTTAGTGCATTCTCTATATGGATTTGCCGCGGCGGTTTCAATGATCTTTGCCACCGTCATTGCCTTTGCTTGGCAGGGACAGTACGGAGCGTTAAGCGCTAATCTTTTCATTGCACTGGTTATTGGTTATATCTTTAAAGACAGAATCAAAGATTTATTGAAAGAACAACTGTCAAAACGTTTTAAAAAATGGATTCCGGATAGGCGCTTGGAAATTTTGCGTGATGAACGTTATCACGTTGGCGATTGCAAGGAATCATTTGAATTTTTTGATGTCAGACGTCTGCCGGAGCCCGTACGTCAGTTGCGTCAGAAAGCGCAAAGCGTCAAAGGCATATATGACTGGCGATTTGAAAGCATATTGCTTTACAAAAAAGAGCTGACCGTCAAAACAGATCCGGCTCTTTTCCGCGACACCCGTTATGGCCTAATGGACACCACGTGGTTTAATCTGATGCCGTTTTTAAATTTCATTGATATTGATGAAGCGGATTTGCCGGTTGCCGATGATTCATCCATGCATATTTCCCAAGCGGACAAAATTTATCACCTCTATTTTGTCCGCAGACTTTTTACTTTGACTGCTGACAAGCGTGAGAGCGTCAAAGATGAAATTATCCGTGTTGTCTTAACCAACAAGGGGATTAAGAGCATGAAAACACTGGATATTTAGCGGCTTTCTAACGGTTTCGTTTTCTCTTTCAGCCATCGCTGTTCGTCTTCATTTAAAAGCGGTCGGATCCTGCGGTAGACCTCCTGATGGTAGTTATCAATCCAGTGTCGTTCACTTTCGGATAAGTCTTCTACAATGATGGCCTCTTTTTCAAATGGTAAGAACGTGACGGTTTCAAATTGCATGAATTGACTGAATTCATTTTTCACATCTTTTTGAACCAATACAGCATTTTCAAGCCGGATGCCGTGTCTGCCCGGTTTATAGATGCCGGGTTCGTTTGAAAAGAGCATGCCTTCTTGAAGCGGCGTATTAAGCGCCCATGGGAAAGCGGGGGCAAAATCGGTAATGATTTTCCCAGGCCCCTCATGGATATTGAGTAGGTAGCCGATTCCGTGGCCTGTCCCATGATTAAAGCTCTTGAATTCATTCCACTGGACAGACTTTACGATGGCATCAAGCAAATTCCCTGTGGTGCCGTAGGGGAATTTCTGGGTCGCTAACTTAATGTGACACTTTAGCGTCAACGTGTAGTCATGCTTCATTTCTTCGGTCAAAGGGCCTACTTTGACCGTCCTTGTCAAGTCAGTACTTCCACATTTGTAGTGCGCGCAGACGTCAAAAAGCAGGAATCCTTGAGCTTTGATTGATGCGCTCATTTTTTCGGTCGGTCGATAGTGAGGCAACGCGGCATTTTCCGCATAACCCACAATCGGGCGATTGGCCGGTTGTACGTAAAGTGGATCAAGTTTTCGGAATTCTTCCAGTTTTTGTCCTACTTGGTATTCATCCAATAAGCCCGAATCAGCGTTAGCTTCAATCCATATCATTAAGCGGATAACAGCCGCGGCTTCACGCCGGTTGGCTTCTCGGATGTTGTTTTGTTCACCGGGCGACTTCATGGCCTTGATTGCGGTGATAAGATCCGGTCCATCATGAATGAAGCAACTTTGAGGGACAGATTCGTATAGTTTGAACGGTGTTTTGAACGGATCTGTGTAGACCACTGACTTTGCGGGAATTAGAGAAACTAATGAATTAATGTCCTGATAGTTGTGCAGTACCCAACCGTCGTCACACAGACGAGCGCGGATACAGTCTGAAAGTTTTCCCAAATCTGTACAAAGGTGAGCTTCTTCTTGGCTAACCAAGGCGTATGCATGGAAAAATGGATAAAGCGGGTTGTCGTGGCCGCGCAGATTGGTGAGCCACGCTATATCGTCTAAACCGCAGAGAATCGTAACTGTGTTGCGACCGTAGGCGAGAAGTTTTTCCCGAAGTTTGGTTAATTTTTCAACTCGTGTTTCAACGGCGTATTGCGCTTCAAGCTCCCAGACAGGATCGATTGGAATGCTGGGCCGATCATTCCATATCTCCGCTATAAAGTTTCTGTCCGATGAAATGACTAAATTTTCGATCGAGAGCTTTCCTTTGAAGTCTCGAAGTTGAGCCTCGCTCAGCACTTCGCCATCGATGGCTACGGTATCGCCCTTTTGCAGTCTGGCGCTTAACCATTCGTACCACAGCGGTGCTTGGGGCGTTGCAATAGTGTTGATATGAAAAGTATTTTCCGGTATTTCACGTTGAGCCTGTGTAGTGTAACGGCCATCTGTCCAAAATTCAGCTTCTTTGTCGGTGAGGATCGCATACCCCATGCTGCCGGTAAAACTGGTTAACCACTGAACGCTTTTCCAGTAATCGGCAACCGATTCAGACTGGTGAGGATCGGCAGAACTCACGTAAAGCGCTTTAACATTGGCTTTTTGCATCAGTTTTCTCAAAGCCAGTATTTTTTGGGCAGTGTCCATATCAAACCTCATGAGAATCTATTTAACCAGTCTACTCGGCATGGGAAAAGATACCTAAGCAGCTTTCTCTATTTGTTTGCAAAAAATTCTCTCGGTTAATTCTTCATAGCCTATACTGAATGCTGGACAAAAAGTCCATTTGGAGCGATCTATGATGAAAAAACTTCTTTCATGCGCAGTGGCATTGGCCTTTTTCTCAGGTGTTGCCAGCGCTTCCTCGAATTTAGTCGTTTCAACTGAAGGCGGTCAGCTGGAAGGTTTTACGAAAACTGTGCCCGGCACTCAATCCAAAGTTGAGACCTTTTTAGCTGTTCCGTTTGCGGCAGCCCCGGTAGGAGAGAACCGTTGGAAGAGCGCCCAACCGGTTGTTCCGTGGAAAGGCGTCAAAAAAGCCAATAAGGCACCACAGGCATGCCGTCAAGGGGATGTCGGTAGCGAAGATTGCCTCTACGTTAACATTTATCGGCCGGCAGGAACCAAAAAGGATGCGAAGTTAGCCGTTGGTGTTTATGCCCACGGGGGTGGTAATACAGGCGGTAATGCAACAGAGCATGATGGCGCACGTTTAGCCAGTGAAAACAACATTATTGTTGTGACACTTCAATATCGTCTTGGAGCCTTCGGTTTTCTGACATTGCCCGGTATGGATGAATCAGCCGGCAATTTCGGTGTGACGGATACTGAGTCCGCTCTTGCTTGGGTACGTCGTAACATAGCCAACTTCGGTGGCGATGCCGAAAATGTTGTCCTGATGACTGAGTCCGCGGGTTCGACCAATGCCTGTCGTATTTTGGTGGATCCGAAAGCAAAAGGATTGGTTGACGGTGTGATATTGCAAAGTGAAGACTGTATCCATGACGTTGATACGGTTAAGCAGGCTCAAGCCCGTTCAGAGCAGTTCCTTAAGTTGACGAAATGCGACGAAGCCAAGGACGCTTTAAGTTGTGTACGCAAACTCACGACCGAGCAGGTAGCCGCGGCCAGTAAGTCGGTTGGTCTTTGGAATCCGGTTTCCGATGTTCCGGCCGTTGAGGCTATTCGTCAAGGAAAGTGGATCAAGGTTCCGGTTTTATCCGGTTCCAACAAGGAAGAAGGACGTTCAGCCGGTACGGCTTACACCGATTGGAATGCTAAGGACTACGAAGCTTGGGTTAAGCGCTTGGTCGGGAAAAATGCGCCCGAAGCACTAAAACTTTATCCTGCTGATAAATATCAAGGTAAGTATGCTATTTCGTATGTGATCGGTGATTTCATTACCGATAGCGGCATGCGCGGTTTGGGTGGATGCACGAACTTAACATTGGCTCAAGAATTAAGCAAGGATAAGTCCGTGGCAACCTATATCTACACATTTGAAGATTCAACGGTGCCGACTAGCCGAAAATTTGCTGATTACGATGACGCGGCTAGCCACGCCTCGGAATTGACGTATTTCTTCCCGGATGCCGGCCAATACCAAGCTCGTTCAGCCAAGATGACTGAAGCTCAAAAGGCACTGGCCAAAGAAATGAGACAATATTGGGGCAATTTTATTAAGAGTCAAAATCCTAACGGAAAATCACTACCGCAGTGGAAACGATTCTCCGATGATGGCGGCTCAATGATGGCGTTGCGTCTGAATGGCCAATCTCAGACTGTTCCTGCAAGTTATTTCTCTGACTTGCATCAGTGTAAGTTCTGGCACGCCATTCCGATTGTTTTAGATCGCGGCGATCGTTAATTTTTAGTTTTTTGGGGCGCTTTTGGGATGAGAGTCTTTATCCTGAAAGCGCTTTTTTTTTTGCAATGGCCAGATTATTTTGAGACGATATGGTTGCAGGTGTTTGTAGGAGAAGCTGATGATTCAAGCTATCGATGTTCTTAAACAGCAAATTGATTGTGTTTTAGGGCGAAAACCTTGTGAAATACGATTGATAAATGTCCGTCTTATTGACGTTTTAAGTGGAAAGATTTTCGACGGCGCACAGATATTTATTGATGGTGGAAAGGTTATTGACGTGGGGCTTTCTTGTCGAGCCATCGCAGAAAAAACGATTGACCTTGATGGGGCATTTGTTGCTCCGGGTTTTATTGACGCGCACGTTCACATTGAATCCGGGATGCTTTCTCCGATTCAGTTCGCAAGGCTAATCGCTCCCTTGGGGACAACGACAATCATCGCGGATCCTCATGAAATTGCTAATGTGCTGGGGCTCGATGGCATCCGCTTTATGATGAACGAAGCTGAAAAAGCGGAAATAAACATTCACTTCATGCTCCCGAGCTGCGTTCCGGCGACGTCGTTTGAAACGTCTGGCGCTCATTTGAATGCCGATGATTTAGGCAAATTGATTGACGAACCGGAGGTTCTCGGTCTGGCAGAACTGATGAATGTGCCCGGCCTTTTGGCTTGTGATGAGGATATTTTGAAAAAGGTCCTCATGACCCGTCGTTATGGTAAATTAATCGATGGTCACAGTCCATTGACCTCGGGAGCTGAGTTATCCGCGTACGCCTTAAGCGGTGTTGACAGTGATCATGAATGCAGCACTGAAAACGAAGTTCAGGAGCGGATTAGTCGAGGGATGACGATTTTTATGCGTGAAGGCTCGGCCGGACAGAATGTTTCAGTTTTAAGCCGCACTGTTACGGATAAGAACAGTCGGTTCTTCTGCCTGTGCACGGATGACGCCTCTCCTGACGATGTGCTGGCTAAAGGACATATCAATAATGTCGTGCGTCGCGCAATAGCCTGTGGCGTTGATCCGATGGAAGCTTTCAGGATGGCGACGATTAACACAGCTTTACATTTTGGTTTGAAAAACAAAGGAGCTCTTGCTCCTGGCCGTGACGCTGATTTTGTCATTCTGGATGATATGGAAAACGTGACTGTTAAATCGGTCTGGGTCGCCGGAAAACAAATTGCTGAGCATGGGCGAATGATTACAGACGAGCCCGACTCACACGCGCTTATCTCGACTGGCAACACGGTTCGGGTGGGACGTCTGGATAAATCAAGTTTCGATATCGTGACTCACTCGGGATTAGCCCGTGTCATTGGACTAAACGACGGTGATTTGGTGACAGAGTCATTGGTTTTGCCGGTTAAAACAGACAGCGCCGGTCATTATGAATCAGAGCTCAATCCCGGGCTTTTAAAAGTCGCTGTTATTGAACGCCACCACGCTACGGGCCATGTCGGACTTGGGTTGGTGAAAGGCTTTGTGGAAGAAGGAAAACGCTTTAATGGCGCCATTGCCAGTACCATTGCCCACGATTCGCACAACATCGTTGTGGCCGGCGACAATGACGATGATATGTTGGCTGCGGTTGACGCGCTAAAAGCGATGCAAGGTGGGATAGTGTTGGTTCGGGAAGGATGCGTAGTTGAATCTTTGAGCCTGGAAGTCGGCGGTCTCATGACCCAAAAGCCAGCCGCAGTCACCGCTGAGCGAAAAAAACAGTTAATCAGAACCGCCCATGAAAAATTTCATGTCGCTAGCGGTATGCATCCGGTAATGACATTGAGTTTCTTGCCTTTGGCAGTGATCCCATACTTAAGAGTGACTGATCTGGGACTTTTTGATGTCAATCAACTAAAGCATGTGGGAATTGATCCTCGGGCAGATAACAACTGAAGTCGCATTGAAGGCATCAACAGAAAGTTGATGCCTTCATACGTATAAGTCATCAGAGCAAAGCTGTGACAACCACGATCCAGCAGGGGATGGTTAGAATGGCCGCCAGTGTATGGGCGGTCGTAATGCCGGCAACGAGTGGAGCATTGCCTCTCATGCTAGCCGTCATTACGTAGCAAGACTGTGCCGTCGGCAACATAGCAAAGATCATCAACGCGCCCGATGCCGCCGGAGCTAAATCAAACACCAAACAGAAGAGCAGCGCGACGGCCGGTGTCGCCACCAAGCGTTCCACGGTGTTGGCCGCGATCAGTTTCCATTCGGACTTCATTCCGCTTAACCTTAAGCCGGCGCCGATGCACAAAAGCCCCATGGCTAGCGAGGCGTTTCCTAGAGACTTGAAAAATGTCATGGCGACAGCCGGTACGGGGATTGAACCTAAATTAACAATCAATCCCAAAGTTGTCGCGATAATCAAAGGATTGGTGACAATGGCCTTGATGGTTTTAGCCAACACATTGCTTTTACCGGCTGTTTGTTCATGCTGGGCAACGGCACTGGCTAAAGCCGCCACGGCAATGGAATTGCTGATCGGAACCCAAAAAGCGATCAGAAGCGACATTAACGCTAAGCCTTCTTGACCGAATAATCGAGATACCAATGCAAATCCAACGTAGGTGTTGAATCGAAAACCGCAGTGAAAGGCGGAAGCATGCGTAACCGGGTCCGCTTTTACAAAATAGCGAATCAAGTAAGACATCACGACGGCGCACATCATGGCGCTGATGGCGACCACGAGGTAAAGGCCCGCTTCTCCCAGTGTGAGATTAGAGGTGGCAACTGATGTAAAGAGCAGTGGCGGGAATAAAACATAGAAGACAATTTTTTCAGCTCCCTTCCAAAACGTTTCATTGAACACACCGTCATGGAAGAACTTCATCAAAAGAAAGCCAACCAAGATCACCAAGAAATCAGGAAGGATGAGTAAAACGCTAAGCATAATATTTCGATCTGAAAATTCTTAATATCAGTTCAGTATAAGATTTTGAATAAAATAAGAAAAGCGAATATTTCTTCTATTAATCATTCCAGTTTTTCATAATGTTATGACAATCACAAAATTTAGGGCCTTTCTTGCAACGGTTGAGTGCGGCAGTTTCACAGAAGCGGCTAAGCGTCTCTACTATACGCAATCAGCGGTCAGTCGCATGGTGTCTGACCTTGAAAACCAGTGGGGCGTTGCGCTTTTGAATCGCAAAAAAACGGGATTGACTTTGACGCCGGCCGGCGCTGCGCTTTTGCCTTTCATACGGCAAATTTGTAGTGACGAAATGCGCCTCAATGGTGTTCTTCAGGACATGACGGGTTTAAAAAAAGGCGTTGTTCGCTTAGGAACCGTGACAGCCGTTGCTAACGAGTGGCTTCCTGTTGTATTGAAAAAGTTGATGCAAGAAGCGCCGGGAATTGAGTACGAAGTGCTGATAGGCAATGGCGATGTTATCGAAGATTGGCTCAAAGAAGACCGTATTGATGTAGGTCTGTTCACACCGAAACAGGATGGAAATTTGAACACTGAACTTTTGCATTTAGACGAATTTCGTGTGATTTTCCCGAAAGGTCATCCATTGTCAAAGTGCAAAAAGATTCCATTGAATGCACTACAAGATTATCCCTATATCCTGCATGGCGCCAGCTGGTGCAAAGCATTGGAAGATGGTTTTAAAAACTGGGAGCAAAAGATCCCGGTGCGTTATACAACTGTTGGGGCAACCTCTATCGTTAATCTAGTAAAGGCAGGTATTGGTGTGAGTATTTTGCCGGAGCTGCTTTTAGAAAATGACAAAACTAAGGTGGAAAGCCGTCCACTGGATCCACCGTTATATCGAAAGCTTTTCGTAGTGACCCACGGAACGCCGACTATGCCTGCCGTTAAAGTATTTCTTGAGAGACTTCCGGCGTTGCTCAAGAAAAGGGCCCAAAAGAGTTAAAAATCTAAATATTTTTTGATATCCAGAGCCGTTTCCCGAAATGGGGAACGGCTTTTGTTCATCAAAATTTCACAAAGTCGTCACTTTAGAGTCATATCCGCGTTTCACAATTGCGCACAAGTTCAGACGATAAATGATCAAAAATTCTTTTTATAAGGAACTTCATTATGAAACGTACTTTGATTTCTGCTTTAGTGGCCGGCTGTGTTGGTTTGGCTTCTTTTGCCGCTGCTGCCGGAACCGTGGTTGTCAACGGTTCCACGACTGTTTTGCCCGCCATGCAAAAAATCAGCGAAACGTTCATGGCCAAGCATAAAGACATTCAAGTGTCCTTGTCCGGCGGCGGTTCCGGTCATGGCATCAAGGCTTTGATGGATAAGACGACGGACGTGGCCATGGCTAGCCGTGATATGAAGCCCGCAGAAGTTGAAAACGTTAAAAAGAACGGTGGCGAAGCCGTTCGCTTTACGGTCGCGGTCGACGCCATTGTTCCGATCGTTCACCCGAAGAACACGGTGAAGGATTTGAGCTTGCAGCAAATCCGTGACATCTACGCTGGTCGTATTACCAACTGGAAGCAAGTCGGT
Organism: uncultured Sutterella sp.; assembly: GCA_905212345.1. Lineage (GTDB taxonomy): Bacteria > Pseudomonadota > Gammaproteobacteria > Burkholderiales > Burkholderiaceae_F > Aphodousia. Next base: position 12,323 of record CAJMEC010000036.1, read on the forward strand.
GGTCCCGATGCCCGAATTACGGTTGTCAGCCGTGACTCTTCTTCCGGCACATTCGAAACGTGGGAAGAACTGGTGATGAAGGGTGAACGTGTTCAACAACGCGCTCTTTTGCAAGCTTCTAACGGCGCTGTGCTTCAGACCGTTGCCAAGAACCCGAATGCCATCGGTTATGTCGGTTTGGGTTACATCACCAAGGATATCAAGGGTTTGAGCATCAGTGGTAAGGTTGCTTCCGCTGAGACCGCTTTGTCACGCGATTGGCCGCTGGCCCGTGACTTGTATCTCTTCACAAACGGTCAACCTGCTGGAGACGTCAAGACCTTGATTGATTACGCTTTGTCTCCGGAAGGTCAAACTTCTGTGAAGGAAGTCGGCTTCGTTCCGTTGCCCGCTAAGAAATAATGGACTTTACGGACCCTTTGAGAATTCGTTATGACGTTACTGAAACGAGGCGAGGGGTTTGAAAAGTCGTTGGCAGCGATAGCCATGCTCTCGATTGTGGCTCTCGCTGCCATTTTGGTTTTTCTTCTCACCCAAGCTCTGCCTATTTTGAAAGACGTTCCGCTCTTTACCTTCTTGTTTGGAACGGAATGGTATCCGACGGGACCGAACCCTGACTTTGAAATCGGAGCGCTTTTAGTCGCAAGCCTTGCCGTGGCCGCGACCACCACTTTGATTTCTTTGCCGATGGGATTGTTGACCGCCGCTTATTTGGCCTATTTCGCCAGCCCTCGGGTTCGCAGTATTGTTAAACCAGCAATTGAATTGTTGGCTGCTTTGCCTTCCGTCATCGTCGGTTTCTTGGGCATGGTGGGTGTGGCTCCTTGGCTACAGGAGTCTGTGGGTTTGGACTCCGGTCTTAACTGGCTCAACGCTTCAGTGATGTTGAGCTTGATGTGTATTCCATTTATCTGTTCCATCTCAGAGGACGCCTTACGGAATGTGCCGGTTGCGCTGTCTGAAGCCTCATTGGCTTTGGGCGCCACCCGTTGGGAAACACTCTACAAGGTGCAGTTTCGTTACGCCTTGGGCGGCATTGGCACGGCCATTATGTTGGGTATTTCACGCGCATTGGGTGAAACGATGGTGGTATTGATGGTCGCCGGTGGCGCAGCCATTATTCCGGAAAGCCTCTTTGACCCGCTGCGTCCGATGACGGCTTCGATTGCCGCAGAAATGGCAGAAGCCGCTGTGGGATCGACCCATTACTACGCGCTTTTTGCCACAGGTCTAGTGCTTTTTGTGACTACCTTTATTTTTAACGCTTTGGCTTTCTTCTTAACGAAGAAATTCCAGATTGGCGGCAAGCATTAAGGGGATGAGAGAGATGTCTGTTGAACGTAATCCAAATTGGCGTTATGCCTATCAGCACATCGGCATCACTTTGATGCGTCTGACGACACTTATCAGTGCCGGTGTGATTGTCGCCATCTTGCTTTATTTGCTTGATAACGCATTACCTGCCCTGTCCTGGGAGTTTGTTTTTGATTCACCCCGAGACATGATGACAGCGGGTGGCGTTTGGCCTTGCATTGTCGGTACCTTTTGGCTTGCTGTGGGCGCAACGGTGATTGCTTTACCTCTCGGGGTTTGCACGGCTGTGTATTTGACCGAATACGGCGGATCGGGGCGTTTCGTTGAAGCAATCCGTTTGGCTGTTTCTAACCTCTCAGGTGTGCCGTCCGTTATTTTTGGTTTATTCGGCTTAACATTCTTTGTGACAATCTGCGGATTCGGTGTGAGTTTACTTTCCGGTGTGCTCACCCTGGCCGTCTTGGCTTTGCCGATTGTGATCAACACAACGGAGGCTGCTCTAAATCAAGTGCCGCAGGCCTGGCGTGAAGCATCATTGGCGCTCGGAGCCAATAAGCAGCAAACGATTTTTAAAATCATTTTGCCGGCCGCTTTGCCCGGAATTTTAACCGGCAACATTTTGGCCCTGTCTCGTGTGGCCGGTGAAACGGCCGCCATTATGTACACGGCAGCGGTGTTTTACACCCCGAAAATGGGTGACTCGATTTTGGATCCGGTGATGAGTTTGCCGTACCACATTTATGTGTTGGCGACCTCAAGCGTGGATGTGGACGCGACCCGTCCGATGCAATACGGTACAGCCTGTCTGTTGGTGCTGATGGTGTTGGGCTTGAATTTGGTTGCTCTTTTCATTCGTCAGCGTGCCCAACGAAAAATTGCGCGTCAGTAATACTTGATTCTGAGGTACACCAGGCGGTCTTTTAGGCCGCCTTTTTTATGCTCAACGGCGTTATAGTTAGCCTTGTGAGCCGAAATATCCGGCAGTCTGTTCTCAAAGAGGTGTTAAATGGATCATCAACAAAAAGCGCAAGCACTCGTAGAACGATTCTTAAGTTATCTGGCCATCAGCAGCCAAAGTGACCCTAAAAATAAAGTGGTGCCGAGTTCTGAAGGCCAGTGGACAATGGCCAGGGTGTTGGAAGCCGGTTTAAAGCAGATGGGTTTAAAAGAGGTCGAAGTTGACGAGCACGGTAATGTAACTGCCTATTTGCCCGGAACTGTCAAAGATGTGCCGACAGTGGGATTTGTCGCTCATGTGGATACGGTTGATGTCGGCTTGTCTGCGGAAATTCACCCGCAAGTGATTCATTACACAGGGGGAGACGTTTGTTTGAATCAAGCAAAAGACATTTGGATTCGGTTGGCAGAACACCCGGAATTATCCAATCATGTCGGCGAAGATATTATCTTTACAGATGGGACCAGTGTTTTGGGAGCTGATAATAAGGCGGGCGTCACGAATATCATGACCGCTTTGGAAATTCTCGTTACCGAGCAAATTCCTCACGGTGATATCCGCGTGGCTTTTGTACCGGATGAGGAAACAGGTTTGCGGGGTTCAAAGCTTTTGGATTTGAATCGTTTCAAAGTGGATTTCGCTTATACGGTTGATGGCGGAGAATTAGGGCAATTGGTTTATGAAACTTATAACGCCGCGGAAGTGCACATTGATATTGAGGGTGTGACGACGCATCCGGCTAGCGCCAAAGGCGTGTTACTTAATCCGATTTTGGTAGCCGTTGATTTGATGGCCAATTTCAACCGTTTGGAAACACCTGAAAATACCGATGAACGTGAAGGCTATTATTGGTTTAAGAACATGTCAGCCAATCCTGCGCGAGCTCATCTGCAAATCAATATCCGCGACTTCGATGACAAGACATTCGAAGCTCGCAAGCAGTATGTGCGCGACGTTGTGCAACTGGTGGCCAAACGCTATCCGCGTGCCAAGATTAGCGCCAACATTGAGGATATTTACAGAAACATTTCCGGCGGCTTAGGCGAAGATCGTTATCCAATTGATGTCATGTATGAAGCGTTAAAGAGCCTGAACATTGAACCGAAGACTGTTGCGATGCGTGGCGGCACGGATGGCTCGGCTTTGACCGCCCGCGGTTTGGTTACCCCGAACTATTTCACGGGTTCCTACAATCACCATGGCTATGCGGAATTCATGCCGATAGAAAGTTTTGTGGCCTCTTTGGATATGACCTTAAAAGTTATTGAATTAATCAGCAAAGGCCGCTAAAACGAAAACGCCGGCAGAAATTTTCTGCCGGCGCTAATTGAGTTTCTATAAATTCTCGCGACATTACCGAAGGAATTATCTGGCGACAGCTATTATCTTTCTTTTTCCCAATCAACATTGAAGCGACGTTGGGTTTGACATTGGCTCTGGACAAAATGAGCGGATCAACGGCGCCGATGGCTTCATTATCTTTTTCTGCATAATCGATGATAGAAAGCACGTAGCGCATCGCGTTTAAGCGCGCCCGTTTTTTGTCGTTGCTTTTTATAACAATCCACGGGCAAGAGGCTGTGTTAGTGGAAAAGAACATGACTTCTTCGGCTTTACTGTAATCGTCCCATTTGGATAAAGAAGCGATATCAATCGGGGAGAGCTTCCAGCGCTTGAGCGGATCGATTTTTCGCGATTTAAAGCGCCTGCGCTGTTCATCCTGAGTGACAGAGAGCCAGAACTTAATCAGTATCGTATCCGAGCGGATGAGATTTTCTTCAAATTGAGGGCATTGACGCATGAATTCAATGTATTCCTCATCCGTGCAAAAGCCCATTACGCGATCAACACCAGCTCGGTTATACCAAGAACGGTCAAATAAAACCATCTCTCCTCTCGTGGGCAAATGAGCGACATAGCGTTGAAAGAACCATTGACCTTTTTCGGCTTCGGTGGGTTTAGCTAGTGCCACCACGCGGGCGCCGCGAGGATTTAAGTGCTCCATGAAGGTGCGGATAGTGCCGCCCTTGCCGGCTGCGTCTCGTCCCTCAAAGATAATAATGATTTTTTTACCGGTTTCTTTTACCCATTTTTGTAGCTTCAGCAATTCCACCTGAAGGGGTAATTTTTCTTTTTCATAGCGTTTGTTGCTCATACGGTGCTTGTAGGGAAATTCTGCTTTTTCCCAATTATCTACAAGCTCATCTTCATTTTTATCGTTATCACCGGCAGCATGAATACGTGCTTTCGCATCTTTGATCAGGAGTTTGAGGATGCGAACCTGTTCTTCAGGGGGCTCTTCCTTCAATGCACTCTTTAAAGCTTTACTGTAGGTTTCAATTTTCTGTTCAGTGAGCACTTCCCTTTCAGTTAAGGGCTGCAGTTCCTTCTTTTCTTCTTTTTTCTTTGCGCACATGATGCGAGTCCTTTTAACCTTCTAAACATTTACTAGCGTACCACCATGAGTGCTGAGTGGATGTTTTCTTGCTGTCACTACAGTAATATTTTTTGTCAGAAAACAAAAACGCCGGTGTTTTAGTGTCACCGGCGCTTTTGTTTAAGAGTTCGAATTATTCAATCAATGAATTTTTCGGGAAAATCAGGCTGAATGTTGAACCCTTGCCGGGTTGCGATTGAATGTCAAGACGGCAATGGTTGCGAATGGCAACGTGCTTGACAATCGCCAAGCCCAGGCCCGTTCCGCCTTTTTCGCGCGAGCGGCTCTTATCCACACGGTAAAAGCGCTCTGTCAATCGCGGAATATCTTCTGCGTCGATGCCGATGCCATTGTCCTGAACGGCAAAGATAGCGTTTTCTTCTTTGGGATCGTAACGCCAGCTGATTTCAATCTTGCCGCCATCGGGCGTGTAACGAACGGCGTTGGTGACAAGATTCAAGCAAGCGCTTCGGAGTTCATCGACTTGTCCCAATACGGCCCAATTGCAGGAAATGTCCGTGTCAATCGTGTGGCGTCCGCGCGATAGGGCAACACCGTCTTCAGCTAAACTGGCAACGAGCTTAGCCATATTGACAACTTCGGGCGGTTCAGACTCTTGCTCATCCTTACTTTCCAGCCGAGACAGCGACAAGAGATCATTGACCAGACTTTGCATGCGTACGGCCTCCTGCTGCATTAAGCCCAAGTGCTCTTGAAGCGTTTTTTCATCCAGCTCTTTTCCGCGAAGAATCATGTCGAGAAAACCCGTGATGACGGTGAGAGGCGTGCGCAGTTCATGGCTGACATTGGCCACGAAATCTTTTCTCATTGAATCAATTCGTCGTTGCTCGGTAATGTCACGCGTCACCATAATAAAGTGCGTCTTATCAGCTACAACCGCAAAGAGCAACAGAATTCGACCGGGCTCATGGGATTTGATTTCAATCGGTTTGGAATAATCGCCCGATTCCAAATACTCAACAATTTTTGGGTTATCAAAAACGAGATTGAGCGCCATGCCCAAGTGCGTGGTTAACTTGATGCCTAAATGTTTTTCAGCGGCGGGGTTGCACCACTCAACCGTGTGACCTTGACGAAAAAGCACAACGCCTTCAGGCAAAGCGGAAAGGGAGAGCCGATAGCGGTCAATTCTTGCGGTAAATCGCGATTGATCGTTTTTCATCTGTTCGGCTTCAATGGAATTCATCCATCCGTCACTCATTTTAAAGATGATGTAGCAGACTAAAGCGAGGAGGGCTACGGAAGTGCCCAAGAGTGTCTTTTCCCAACTGACCGTAACATAAAGCAGCCCGGCAATAACGGCCACGCAAATTAAGCCCAATATACAAAACGATCTGGGTGACAGGTTTTTCGCCGACATCACGAATCCCCCTGGATAATGATTTCTATGTAGCTAACTTTACTCCGAAATATGAGCCCGGTATCCCAAACCTCTGACGGTCTGA
>CAJMEC010000037.1 GCA_905212345.1 uncultured Sutterella sp.
GGGTTGCGCTCGTTGCGGGACTTAACCCAACATCTCACGACACGAGCTGACGACAGCCATGCAGCACCTGTGTCCAGATTCCCTTGCGGGCACTCCCAACTTTCATCAGGATTCCTGGCATGTCAAGGCTAGGTAAGGTTTTTCGCGTTGCATCGAATTAATCCACATCATCCACCGCTTGTGCGGGTCCCCGTCAATTCCTTTGAGTTTTAATCTTGCGACCGTACTCCCCAGGCGGTCAACTTCTCGCGTTAGCTGTGTTACTAAGCCATGCGGCCCAACAACTAGTTGACATCGTTTAGGGCGTGGACTACCAGGGTATCTAATCCTGTTTGCTCCCCACGCTTTCGTGCATGAGCGTCAGTATTATCCCAGGAGGCTGCCTTCGCCATCGGTGTTCTTCCAAATATCTACGCATTTCACTGCTACACTTGGAATTCCACCTCCCTCTGACATACTCTAGTTGAGCAGTCACAAGTGCAGTTCCCAAGTTAAGCTCGGGGATTTCACACCTGTCTTACCCAACCGCCTGCGCACGCTTTACGCCCAGTAATTCCGATTAACGCTCGCACCCTACGTATTACCGCGGCTGCTGGCACGTAGTTAGCCGGTGCTTATTCTTTAGGTACCGTCAGCAATACCTGTTGTTCACAGATACCTTTTCGTTCCTAACAAAAGCGGTTTACAACCCGAAGGCCTTCTTCCCGCACGCGGCATGGCTGGATCAGGGTTGCCCCCATTGTCCAAAATTCCCCACTGCTGCCTCCCGTAGGAGTTTGGGCCGTGTCTCAGTCCCAATGTGGCTGGTCGTCCTCTCAGACCAGCTACTGATCGTCGCCTTGGTAGGCCTTTACCCCACCAACTAGCTAATCAGTCATCGGCCGCTCCAACTGCGCGAGGCCCGAAGGTCCCCCGCTTTCACCCTTAGGTCTTATGCGGTATTAGCTACTCTTTCGAGTAGTTATCCCCCACAAAAGGACACGTTCCGATGTATTACTCACCCGTTCGCCACTCGCCATCAGAGAGCAAGCTCTCCATGCTGCCGTTCGACTTGCATGTGTAAAGCATGCCGCCAGCGTTCAATCTGAGCCAGGATCAAACTCTTAAGTTCAATCTCTGTTGCTGATTTCCATCAGCGTCGCACTCATTCAGAATTAAAGAAGAAAATGTTTTCGTCTTTACTTCAAACTTGAGTACCCAGTTTTCAAAGTTTTCTAGAAGCTCGAAAGCTTCTTGAGTCATCTTCGCATCAACCGGATACTCACGCTTATCGGTTCGTTGATCAATTTTTAAAGAACATTTCGTTGCCCTTTCGAGCTGACGAGTTTGAGAATTATAAGACTCAAATTCGTCTTGTCAAGTCTTTTTGAAAATATTTTTTATTTTCTTTTTTCACTTGACTCGTTTGAGCTCTCGCTCAAACAGGGAGTGGAATCTTACTCGAAGAATTTTCCACCGTCAAGAGCCTTGTAGAATTTTTTTTAACTCCACAAGATCTGGACTTTCGTCGCTCATTGAGCAACGGGTTGCGTATTTTAACCCCAGAATCGACTTTGTCAAGACTTCTGGCTAAAAAATTCTTGCTAAAAAAATTTGGGGGCTTGCGCCCCCAATCTTTCATGTGAATTGTTAATGCCTAAAAAGCTTTTCTAACCCTTGAATGATTTTCTTAGGATCTTTAGTGGCTTCCTTGATGACATCCTTGACACCGGCTTCCAGTGCTGCTTCTAAATCAATTCCATAACTGGGAGCTTGAATTGTTCCGCCCAACTTAATGGGAACACTGATTCTGCGACCGTCTACACTCGTGGCCAACTTAGCCGTTATAAGTCCAGACAATGATTCATCTATTAACCCCACTGCAACCTGGCCTTTGACTTCAGCCACTGAAGTCTTTCCGTCTAACGAATGAATATTCAGAACTCCATTCGATATGTTGGCCGATGCACTCAAAATACTGAATCGAGTCTGATCCTCATCTTTCATGATTAAACCCGTGACCTTCTTGGCTTTCACCGCATTACCCACTTTCTCTAGCGATAGTCCTTTGAGAACTGCGTTGTTGGCTGATACCGATATCTGACCATTGGCACTCTTTAAAAGAGCGGTCTTTTCCAAACCTAGACCAGCCAATTTCACCGTAGCATTTGCTTTGCCATAAAGCTTTGCTTCACTACCCAAAGCTTGCATTAAAGCTTGGGTATCAACCCCTTTAGCATTGAGATCAAATGACCATTTTTCCGTAGCGTTTATTTGACCCTTACCGCTAAAGGTGCCTGAGCAAGCATTAGCCAAAAGGTTATTAAAGCTCAACACCCCTTTTGACAAACTCAGGGTCGTATCAAAGTTAGACACGGTCAACCCTTGATACTTCAATGTATTGACGTGAATACCAAAGCGTCCGTTTGCTCGATTCAGTACGTCCAGGTTTGATGTTGATGCAGCATAAGCTTGCGAAATAACCGAGACCGTACTACTGGAGACTTTTTTCCTCTCTTGTCCAGAAACCTTAAGCCACTTGTCTGCTACAAAAGAATCCAGTGTGAAATACCCGTTGATTGTCGGGACATTGAATCCAATTAATTTAACTTCGCTTTCCCAGGAAGAATTATCGAGTTTTCCATTTAGCTTCAAATCAACTTTATCTCCTGGTGTCATTGAAACTTGGCCATTAAAGGGAACTTGTAAAACCGCATGCCCAAGGTTGGCCTGAACATTTCCTGCCAACTTTTGACTCTGCAAACTAAAGGCTTCAATTTCACCGGCAAAATCACCGTTGACGTTAGCTTTAACTGTGTCAGCCTGTGAAACGTTTACATTTAATCCCTCTAAGCTCCATGTCTGCATTTGTTTTGTCTGAGCAGTATTAAATACACCCATGACGCTGACATCATTTACTTTAGCTGTAATGTTGGCTCCTTGGACAAGCACATCTTTAGAAGCATATTTCAGAAGATTTGCTTTAACTTCTGCCGAAATTGATTGTTCCTTTTGGTTCGCCGACACGGTAATAGACGGCTTATCCATACTCAATGACATCGTTTTTACGTCGTATGTCACCGTCGAATTAAAAGCCACTTGACCATTCAATCCCTGAGTTTTTTCAGCAAAGCGGGTACTGAATTTAACCGGGGTTGTTCCGTTGAGTCCAAGCTTGCCTGTTGAGAGGTTTAATGAATCAACGGAATATACTTTTTGATTTTGCAATCCATAGGCCGTCAGGGCCGCATTTCTGATTTCTAAACTGGCCACTTCAAGATTTTTGATAAATGACGAGTCTTGATTGGCATTGCTCTTTTCTGTCTCATTAGGCGGAACTGTCTGTGAAGCGCCTTCTTGTGCGGAGCTTTCGTGAATTTTCTTCAAAAGCCGAGATACATTGACTTGACCTTTCAAACCATCAACGACCACAGCATCAAACTGCACATCCCCTTTGAGCAAAGGTAAAACGGCAACGCCAACCTCAGCTCCATTTAACGTGAACTGCGGCTTATCGCTTCCCTCAAAAGACAAAGTTGTCGGTGGTAAAACAATCTGAATTTTTGGGAAAAACTTTGTTTGCAACTCTCCCTGAAAAACGAGTGTACGGTTAAACCGTTCAGACGCCTCTTTTTTCAATTGCTCTGCAATGGTTGCATTGTCTAAAAAATATGTTGCAGCCGCCCACATCGCGCCAGTCGCAACAACGCCTACACTCACAACACCAATCAGAATTTTTCGCAACATGACGATCCCTCCGTCAGCTACCGTCGGATAAGTTCAGTGTAGTACAACTTCTCGGTGACAGGAGAGGCAAATTGTTGAGAATTGCAAACAAAAAAGGAAGCTACCGAAGCAACTTCCTTTTTTCTTTAAAGCAAGCGTGAACAATTAGGGGCGAAGCGAAGCAACCGGACCAGTTTGCGTCTTACGCCACTTAGCCACTGCGTCCACACAATCGGGCACCAACACCGGACCGTTATAGATGAAGCCTGTAAATAATTGCACCAATTTAGCACCGGCTTGCATCTTCTCAACAGCGTCTTCTCCCGTCATCACTCCACCGCTGGCAATAATCGGCATCGTTTCGTGCAAATGCTGATACAAAAGATGGACCACCTCGGTAGAGCGAGCACGCAAGGGCTTACCGGAAAGACCTCCCGTTTCATTGCAGTGGGGCATACCAGGAATGGCATCGCGAGAAATTGTCGTGTTGGTAGCAATAATGGCATCAATACCGAAACTGACCAACTGATCAGAAATTCTCAAAATGTCATCGTTTTCCAAATCTGGCGCAATTTTAAGTGCGATAGGAACATACTTGCCTTCGTTTTCATCCACTAAGCGCTTGCGCTCTGTTGTGATAGCCGTCAACAACTTATTGAGTTCGTCATCGGCTTGGAGAGTGCGCAAATTTTTTGTATTTGGAGAGGAAATATTGATCGCAATGTAGTCGGCGTGGTTGTAGACCTTACGCAAACAAATCAAATAGTCATCCACAGCTCGTTCAATCGGTGTGACTGCATTTTTACCGATATTGATCCCAAGGATGCCTCCACGGCTTCTGAAAGCGGCGGCGCTACGAAGATGTTCCAAAACTTCATCTACACCGTGGTTATTAAATCCCATGCGATTAATGACACCTTCAGCTGGAATCACGCGGAAAAGACGCGGTTTCGGGTTGCCGGGCTGAGCTTTCGGCGTTATCGTACCCACTTCAACGTGACCAAATCCCAAACCACCGAAGGCGCTTACTCGCTCGCCATTTTTGTCCATACCGGCAGCTAAACCGACCACGTTAGGAAAACGTAACCCCATCACTTCAATCGGATCTTCCACCGGATCACGGGTTACCAGTTTCGTCAATCCCAAATTCACTGCCCAATCCAAATTAGACATAATCACGGAGTGAGCCGTTTCAGGATCCATGGAAAACAGAATCTTACGAGCAATGGAGTAAAGCATATTGAGTCTCTTATTATCGAAAAATCAGTTTGGAGAGCCGAAATTCAGCTTGATCATCGAGTTGGTTATTGTACCCGATTACGGCGTAAATCGCTTTTCAGATATAGGGGATGAATTGCAGAAAAAAGTCGCTTTCAGACTACTCATCCAATCGGTACATATGAAGGAGAAACTCTCCCTTTTGTCTGTCATGGAAATAATGTTTAAGAGTTGTTTTAACTGTTGTAAAACTGATCTCGTCCCAAGGAATTTCACTTTCTGAAAATAGACGCTGTTCCATGGTTTCCGGTCCCGGTGTCAATGGTAGAGAATCTAATTCAGACAAAAAGAAAAAGTGCACTTGGCTTGCGTAGGGAACATCAATCACAGTAAAAAGCATACCGCCTTGCGCGTGAGCTCCCGTCTCTTCCAATGTTTCTCTCAAGGCTCCTTGCTGCAATGTCTCATGAGCTTCCATAAATCCGGCCGGTAGCGTCCATTTCCCTTTGCGGGGCTCAATGGCACGCCGACACAGTAACACACGATCGCCGCAAACCGGCAGTGTCCCAACCACCGGTGTTGGATTTACATAATGAACAAAACCGCACGCCTCACACACCTCTCGTACCCGAACATCATCAAGAGGACGCTTAGTCACAAGAGGATGACCGCACATTGGGCAAAACTTATAGCGAGGAGCGTCCATTGGTTTCATTACCGTTCCTTCGGGTACGGACGCCATTCGCCACCTTTTTGACGAATGTAATCATTATCACGATAGGTTAAAACCACAGATTGACCATTTTCAGAAACCGGATTGGTTTCCGGCAGATCCCGCACCAATTCTTCCAGAGGCACGCTGCCACCGTCTGCGCCAAAATAGTTCAATGCCAAAGCGCGACCGATCAAAGTACTCATCGCCATGTAACTTGTGTGTCCTGTTACGTGAATGGGTTCGGCCGGAAGATTCTTGATACCAAAAAACTTCACCATAAGCGGCACTTCGGTGATTCGCATGCTTGGAATATCACGCAAACGCGGGGCTTGAATTCGATCACCACGAACGGCGGCACCGTGCTCAGGAACAACAATCAGCATCACTTTACGCCCAGAGCGTTCCAACTCATGCATAAAAGTTTGCAGATCATCAAGGAAACGAATAGCACGAGGCTTAAATTCTTCCCAACGGCTGTGACGGGGCAAACGGTTGCCGTCATGCAACGCGATAAAGTTAAAGAGAGTGACGTGTCGTTCAGACGTTTTATCTTTAGCCGTCTTCCGCTGCCAATCGCGCAGCACCGCTAAATCATCTGCGATTTCCTCATCGTCAAAAGCCATATAGCGGACAGGATATTTTGCTGTGCTTTCAAGCGGAGCCATCAAACCGGCCTTATCTCTAAGCGTTTGCAGGTAGTTGTCATATTGTCCCTTATGGTCAAGGTACAAGTGCTGACGGTACCCCAATTGATCGAGACGATTCATGATTTCGCACTCTGGACGGCGGCCATCGTAAAGGGCGTCATGATTGACTTGTCCACAGACAGCGTTGAGCAATCGTAATGTAGCAGGACCTGAGTACGATGTCGCCGAATTAAAGTGGTCAAAGCGGATATTGAACTCCGACAAAACCGGATGATTCATCAAATCTGATGCGATCAAATCATCGTTAGAAAGCGAACAGATATTCATCAGAATAATTTCAAACGGCGTGTCGTTAGCCGAAAGCCCTTGAGGAAACTCCGCCCGACGATCTTTTTCATAGTCCAAAAAGGCGGTGTACCAGCGATCGATCGTCTCCGAAGTAATGGCAGACGGATCCGCAGGAGCGGCTTGTTGAGGGGCGGCGGCCTGACTATTTTCGGCCACCTGAACGGCCACCGGTGCAACAGGCTGAGACCTCCAAGCTACATAGTAGGGTTGGAAAACCAAACACAAAAAATAAATCAGGGTGAAAACTGAAATTCTTACCCAATCTTTTATCAAACAGTAAAGCAAGATAACGGCAGCCCCCCAGGCCAACATCTTGATATTGACAAAATCAACGGCCAACTGGGCAATATAAGCGGCCGAGAAGCCGACAATATTTTGTGCATTACTGATGATGCTGTCCGGTCCGGGAAGCCAGCTTTCTGAATAAATCAGAGCAAAGGCTGCCACGATGGCGACAACGGTTTGAAGCAAACTCAACACCCGATTTTTAAACGGCAACAATATGAACAATAAAAGCAAGCCGTTATATAAAAGGTTGAGTGTCAGGTATTCGTAATGGGCGAGCGCGAACTTCAGTATGAAGTACACGTTCCATAGACCGAGTCCTTTAAAAAAGAATTTCCCGGCCGAGCCCTGGTTCACATTATCCATGTTTTATCCGTTTTTATTGTTGGCTTTGGTTAGGGAAATAAACCCGACCATCCTCATCAAATGCAAAATAACCTTGATCAAAACCTAAACCAAAAAGGGTTAACACATTTCTGTAGTAATTTTCCTTTTCGATAGGAGCGCTCGACAATACAGTACGAATCAAGTCAGCCGATTTATCCTGACCAAGCAATTCCAAAAGGCAGGCGCCAAAACCATCCCATCCGGGCTGATTGATCTGAAGCGTATTCACATCAATCTTTTCCGGAGGCATATTGAGTTCTCGAGTAATTTTAATCATGGGCTCAAAATGAGCTTTCAATTGCCTATAAACAGGATCTTTCGGCGACATCATGCCTGCCCATAAATAAACGCGGATGGAATTGTAACTGCCGATCGTGTTATCCACAGAATCTACGGGTACGAGCTCTCCACGACTGGAGAAAGTTGCCCAATCTGGAGAAATGCCCGCCGGCGCACTACGGATTAACACACGCGCAGAACCTTCGAAAACATCCTGCCAATATTGATCCTCCAAAGCAAAACGTTTTAGAAGAAATAGCGGATAGTAGCTTGGATTCAACTTAACCTGACCGTCGTGTTCAAAGCCGATTCGTCCGGGTAAAAGAACCTTACCTAAATTATCGACGTCACGAACCTGAGTCTTTAACAATTCCAACATCGATCGTGCTTTTTCTGTGTAGTCCGGGCGATCCCAAAGTCGACCTGCTTCCAACAAGCAGTAGGCTATCCACATATCAGAGTCAACAGCATTATTGGTGTCTAAAATCGTCCATTGAGAACCGTCTTTGCCCCACAACCAAGCCGCGAAATTTTTAGTGATATCGCCGGCGGACAAATTATTTTCCGTCCATTGCAACATCTCCTCGAATGTTTCCCGATCGTTATCTACCAATGCAAAGAACATAGCGTAGGATTGACCCTCGGATGTTGTAACCGCACGCGCATCACTGTAATCAACCACTCGGCCACCTTCCATGCCAACGGCCTTAAATTGATCCCACATCGGCCAAGCGGCTAAAACTGATGAACTCATTGTCATCGCTAAAGTCAACGCTAAAATCAGTTTTCTCATCTTGCACGTCCTCTCACCCACAGGCGCATAAAGTAGAAAATGCCTGTACCCACTAAGACGGCACAAACCAAAGCACATAAAACCAAAAGCAACGGATAATTACTCATGGTTTGCCAAATCTTGTGGTACCAAGGTAAATCACCGATGGTATAAGAGTCACCCACTTTAAAATCGGACACGGATTGTTCATTGATGATGACAACCGATCCGCTCACCGTTGCCATGGACGACGGGTTCTTTAATTGCTCATTAAGTAAGTAGCTACCGGCCTGGCCTTCACTCAATAAGGCCACCACTGTGTGATCCGAATCAAAGGGCGATTGAAGCGAAACAATGGCTCCAACGCCGCCATCCGGACTAAAAAGGATTTCTTCGGGTTGCAGAACTTCTTCACCCTGCAAAGTATCAGCAATGGCCTGCTGAAGCTGTTCGGCATTATCTTTCTTAAAGTCCGGCAACGTGATTGGCATCTCACCAATCAAAAGCACATCTTTTCCGTCAAGCTGAGCTTCCGTGGCTTGATCAACCACAGAAAGTTTTGTGGCAACGGCACCGGTTACCGCTGCAATACGGGCCGTCGTATTCAACAATGTAGTCACCTTCTCAGCCGAAGCTTCCTTAGAAATCACGGCGACAGTTCGGGATAAATCTGCAAAAATCGAATACGGATAGGCGCTTTGTGTGAAAAGCGTCAAATTCGGCATCTCTGCGTAGTGGAACAGTCCATTGAGCGTCAATGTAGAGGCAGGATCAATTTCCATCTGATGAGGCAGTAAAACGACGGATTTACAGTTGTCGGGAGAACCTTCTGAAAGCTCTCGACGATACACCACCTCAAAACTTAAATCATTTTGGGCCGCTAAAGCTAACGCTTCAGAAGGACTGGTTGCCAGAGGTCCGTTAAAGGAAGGTAAGCGCATTTCACGCTCGCCGGCGCTGGACTGTTGGGACAGATTTACCGAATCAACTAAATAATTGTTGATTCGCATACGCAACTGGGCCTGATCCCCGCCCTCAGGTTTCGTATAACGATACTTCAGATTGACATCCAATCCACCCGTACCAACCATGTACAAGTCAGGTGCAATGCTCATCGGCAAATGAACCGCTGGCGGTGCGTATCCTCTGGATGTTAACTGTCCTGGATACTGCATGATCTGCGAGAATGCAATCGTCTCGTCAATCGGCACCCAATTAGGCGCATCATAAGCCTGTCGCTCCGGGGCTTCCTTAAAGTCCTTAATAGGAAGTTTGTCACCGATTAAAACATGATCACCTGAGGCAAGCGCTTTAACCGCAACAACCAAATCTGACTCATCGCGACCGGAAATGACCAACATTTTGTCGCTTCGGCTTTCCGGGGCGTCCATCATATAAATTTGAGGACCATCAGCCAAAGGTAAGTCAGTTAAAAAACTCGGTCTGCTGGAATTGGTAGCAAAAACAAAGAAATGTCCATTGGTCGGAAGGCTGTTGTAGTAAACAGGAAAATCCGCTCCGCGCCATTGCGTGTATTTACCCACCAAGGAAGACAAAATAGCGGCTGCTTTTTTTGTCTCATTATCCGGCGCCTTAGCAAACACAAAAGGAATCACCGACGCGTTGTTGGTAAATGTGTCAATAAAGGGTGCCGGCCAACGAGCTAGGTCATTGGCGATCTTGACTTTTTGCTTAACTAAAGACAACAAGCTCTTGGCATCAAGATCAAGCCATAACGTTTCACTTGAAGGTCTTTCACAAATGTTCTGATAATGACCGACAAATTCAAGAGTGATCTGATTATTCGATTTGATTTGTTTTGGATCCAGGGTAACTTTTGTGCGATAAAGCTTACCCAAAGCTTCTGGCGTTACTGGAACCGATTGCTGCAGCTGACTATTCAGATAGACATTGATTTGAGAGCGAACCGGAATCAACGCAGGCGAAGCCGTAAAAGCTAAATCCATGGTTGCAGAGGATACGATTTCATCGGCACGCACGCCAAAGTCTAAATATTGAGTGTTATTGATACCCGTAAGACGAATATTTTTAGCCTGTCCACCGGGGACTAACTTTAACAATGAACTTTGTTGGGTAAAAGAACCCGTCACATCAGTTCGCCAGACCGGTGCGACACTAGAAGCATCATGCGGAGTCTCTTGGGCAAATGATGAGACTGAGGCAAACGCCACCAATGCAGTGCTCATCACCAAGGCTGACAGTTTGGACAATTTCACTTTAGACTCTCTTTCAACTTTATAACGTATTTGAGTTTAGCGCACGAGCTGGTTTTCTCGGTGCAAACGTTAAGCACCAGCTCAACACTTTAGGAACAATTTGTAACTTGCCGGGCAAAAATTCAATCATCGATTTGTAGCCGTACCAAGATAAAGATCCAAGCTTTAAAAAACCTGTCAACATGCGATCATCCACATTGACTTTTTCAGGAACCCACATTCCCTCACGAGAAAATGTGCAGCGATTAAAAGCTTTTTCCGTTTCATAGTCATCAAAACACAGGCTTAATTCCAAAACATTGCCCGGCTCTGCAGATAAAACCGTTGTCTTAAAGCAATAATACTTTTCTTTGTAAATCATCAAGAGACGAACGGACTCACCTTTCTTCCAAGCTTTCTCACATCCTGACAAACTTACCCTCACTTCACTTTGAGAGTACTGCGTCATGGTTGCTTTGTAGTTAGCATCCTCTTCATCACAAATATTTACATCAATCTTGCAATGAATCCGCGGGAACTGATGTTTTTGAACTTCTTCAACCGCCACCGCCATTGAGGCTCCCAAAATCATCAGGTTGTAGGCAATCCACCCCATATTAATCGCCAATGTTAAATATTCCGGATTGGGATCAAAAAAAGCCTTATAAAAACCGATGAGCAGACCAATTATGTTTAAACCGATCAAAATCAGATACGGTCTTGAAACGGGCCAATCCAAATATTTTTCACCAATGGTTCCGCCTTTAGCAGTCACGTTGAATTTGCCCTTATGAGGGAAAATAAGTGCCACAGTCGTCGGCAACAAAATGTACCAAGACAATACGGTTTCATATACTCCGCTTAAGAACGGATAACGATAACCGCGCTGAAGAATCTGATTAGTAAGAGCCGAGTGAATCATGTGCGGCAGCACGTAGGCAAAAATGGCCGCGGCAGTCGCGTAAATGACATAAACATTCGCAAACATGTAGGGAAGCGGCGCCACTAAGAAGATCAAACGGGGCAGGCCATGGAAGAAATGGAACATGGCATTAAAAAAACACAACCGTTGAGGAAGTGACAATCCCTTTCCCAAAAACGGATTATCCAGGCGGAAAATTTGGATCATGCCTCTTGCCCAACGAATACGCTGACCGATATGCGCGGCCAATGTTTCCGTTGACAAACCGGAAGCAAGCGGCAAATCGATAAAGGCAGATGACCACCCCTTACGGTTTAGTTTTAATGAAGTGTGCGCATCTTCGGTCACTGTTTCAACAGCAATACCGCCAACTTCTTCCAAGGCTTTTCGTCTCATTACAGCGCTGGATCCGCAAAACATCGTTGCATTCCACGTATCGTTGCCTTTCTGGATGAAATCGTGGAAAAGCGAATTCTCAATCGGCATTGTCCGATCCAAATGAAGGTTCTTTTCAAATGGATCCGGAGAATAAAAATGGTGCGGAGTTTGAACCAAGGCAATATTTGGATCCTTGATCAACCACCCCATTGTTTTGACCAAAAAGTCAGAAGAGGGCACATGATCACAGTCAAAAATAGTCACAAACTCTCCGTTAGTGACAGTCATGGCGTGATTAATGTTTCCTGCCTTGGCGTGATTGTGCTCTTCGCGCTTGATGTAACCGGCGTCGACTTGCTTGGCAAATTCCTCAAAAAGCGGACGACTGCCGTCATCGAGAATATAAACATGGAGCTTATCGGCCGGCCACTGCAAATTTAAGGCTGCAAAAACCGTGGGCTTTACCACATCAAGCGATTCGTTGTATGTCGGAATAAAAATATCAACATGCGGCCAGAGCGCTTGATCATTGGGCATTGGATAGGGCTTACGATCAAGCACCCAACAAACCTGAAAGTAACCGAGAACCATCACCACAAATGCGTAAAGTTCGGCGGCAAGCAATAGACAACTTAAAAAGATGCCCATAGCAGAATCTGTGTTCAACGTCGAGGTACAACGCCACCAAAGATAGCGCCCGGACACAACCATTGAAATCACAAAAAGAAGCATCAGCGTTAACCTGGCTTTAATTTTTCGAAGGGCCAAGGCCGACAAAAGCATTACAGAAAGAAAGACAACTTGTCCCTGAATGTTAAAAGGCTGAGTGATGCATAAAACCGCCAGCGCAGCAGCCAATCCTCCCAAAATCCATAAAAGTGTTAACTTAATCGGACGAGATAACTCTTCACCCTTTTTGTCTATCGTTTCAAAACTTTTATGATTTCCGTCTAGCGCCAACGCACCGTAATGACCAACCCAATCACCCAAACGAGACAAAGCGGCTGCTATTTTATTAACAAACCAGGAGATAAATAAACGAAGCCATCCTCGGTTCGCCGTTGTTCTGAAACAAATTAAAAATAGAGTTTGGAAAAGCCAGCGCACACAATCCAATGTTTTTGGCGCATGCGGATTAATCTGGGGATAAAACTCTTGAAAGGCTGTACGATAGGCAGTAAATGATTTTGCTTCCAAAGGAAGCAACAACCATGCAAGGGCCAGCCAAAAAATATTGACAGCCACGCTTACTTTAGTAGATCCATTTGCGCGCCAAAGACGAGCTTTATTGACAAAATAATTCAGTATAGTTGCCGAAGGCATGTTTTATATTAAGGGCCCCTTTTCAGTGGACGCCCCCGTTTAAACTGTGTCGGTAATTACTTTTATGAAACGAAAAATTATAGACGACTCCTCAAATAAAGCCTTAACAAATTGTTATTAACCTCTACCGGCAAAAGCAAAAAATGGCGAGGGTCTCGCCATGTTAAAGGAAAAGGTCGTCATTGAAACTGATCCTGTAAAGCTGATCGCGACACTTAAAGATAATATCGCCGTGCGAGATCTTATTGAACGTCTGCCTTGTGAAATCTGCTTTGAAAATTTACACGGACGAAGTTTTGCCATCAGTTTGAAAAAGCATTGCTAACCGATGCGGTCAGAACTGAGGGCTACGATGTGTGGGGGGGGATTGTCTATTGGCCGCCATGACACAGCCTTGGGATTATGTATGAACAAAATAGAGAACATTTTGCTATGCAGTCGATCGGACGGCTGGATGCTGGTGTGAGCGCTCTCCCCTAAGGCGACTTTACAGCGAAGCTTTAGTTGCAATAGAAAGAGCATGGTGCGTGTACCATTCCCCGGACGCCAGTTTTTGCAAGGTATGCTTGGGTAGGGTTTGACACGTAGATGAAAACAGTGTCCGAAGGCTACGGTGCTTGCCAGATTTAAAACACGGAAAACGAGGGAAGAAAAAACGAATAAGCTCCTAAAACTTGACAACATAAAGAATGGTTATATATAATCCAGTCCTTCGTTAAGTGATCGCGGGGTGGAGCAGTCTGGTAGCTCGTCGGGCTCATAACCCGAAGGTCGTTGGTTCAAATCCAGCCCCCGCAACCAATTCAGTGTCTCATCAGTCGAAAGGCTTCTGAGATTTTTTGTTTCTATCGTTTCCTAATTTCCAGATCATTGCACTCAAAATCCATAGTAATCTTTTTAAACAGTTCAATACTTTTGTTTTGAAGGAATCACTCCTCGTACTCCGCCCTTTGGGTCCTCTACATCTCCCAAAAAACGAGGGATCAGATGCATGTGAACATGAAAAACAGATTGCCCTGCAGCAACATTAACATTCACACCAATGTTGTAACCGTTTGGATGAAAACGTTCTTCAACTTTAGTTTGTACTACTTTCAATAGAGCCTGCATAGCTACGCACTCTTCTACACTCAAATCGAAGTAATTTGCCACATGACGCTTTGGAATAATCAGTGAATGACCTGGATTCACCGGGAAACTATCATAGAACGCGACAGCGAGTTCGTTCTCAGCAATGATCTCTTTGTCTTGATCAAGATTGCAAAAAATACATTGTCTATCGTTCATTACATTTCCTATATAAGATTTAGCTCATTTACGTAAGACAAAGAGATGCCGGTTTGATGCTGAAAACAGACGAGATATCAAAAAAAAGTAGTGGACTTTCCAATTAATCTGCTCTCAGCTCCTTAAAGAAACCGAGAGCATTTTTTCATTCAATCAACGCTGTAATAACGTTTATTTTTCTAAGGTCTCCAGACGCTTAATTGCCATATTGGCCACAACGCTGACAGCAACCGGCAAAACCTCATCATTAAAGTCAAAGTTCGGGTTATGGAGGCTGACGGTATGCTCATCATCCTTGATACCAACACGAATAATGCAACCGGGCACCTTTTGCAGATATTCGCTGAAGTCTTCAGAACTCATGAAAGGATCAATCACCTTAACATGATCTTCTCCTAAAAGTTCGCCGGTCACCTTCAACGCCGCCTCTGTCTGAGCCGGGCTGTTAATAACAGATCCACATTCATGAACGTACTTCAATTCCACCTCACAACCATTGGCTGCAGCAATGGACGGAACCATGGTTTTGACAAGCTCTTCGATTTGAACGCGTGTTTGTGGCAAGAACGTGCGGATGGTGCCGCTTAACGTACATTCTGCTGGCACAACATTCATAGCTTCAAAACGACCGGCATTGATAGAGCAGATGGAAAGCACAGCCGTATCAATCGGATTGACCTTACGGGAAACGATCGTTTGCAAAGCCGTTACGATTTGGGCTGCCACCGGAATAGGGTCCACTCCTAAATGAGGACGACCGCCATGAGTTCCCTTCCCCTTCACAGTAATGTAGAGACTGTCAGAGGCTGCCTGCAAAGGACCAGGCTTGAAACCGATCGTTCCCTTGGGCAACATCGGTTCTGTATGGCCACCATAAATTTCTTCAATTCCATACTTTTCCAACAAACCGGCTTCAATAAGGGCACGTGCTCCCTGGCTAATTTCCTCTGCTGGTTGGAACACCAAAACGACCTTACCGGGGAAGTCTCGATGAGAAGCTAAATAACGAGCCACTCCCAAAAGCCAAGTCGTGTGGCCGTCATGTCCGCAAGCGTGGGCGTAACCTTCATTTTGACTGCACCAATCCTTACCGCAACGATCATTCATCGGCAAGCAATCCATATCGGCACGAACACCAATCGTGTGTCCTGCGCGATTGCCTTCAATAACAGCAATAACCGCACCCTTAACAAAATCGGTATTGACATCCTTGACACCCCATTGACGAAGGTGATCACAAATAACTCCGACTGTGCGCTCGGTATTAAAACCGTATTCAGGATGACTATGTAGATCGTGACGAATCGCTGTTAATTCATCTGCCCACTGAGCCACGTCAGGCAACAAACGGTCTGCTAGCAGTACTGCCATTATTATTTCTCCTAAAGAAGGGATCAAACGCCACATAACGATAACTAATATCGTTAGCCGTTTGAATAAAAAAGTTATGAGAAACTTTAACACTAATACAGTGATTTCTTCTAAACGAAAATAGCTAAAGAAGCGAAATATTCTCCGAGCCGTATAATTGCGCCATCTCTTCTTTGTTCTCAACAAGATAGCCTTGGGATTAGGTCTCGCTATTCTATTTTCAGAACTATTTTGTTGGACTGGCAAGTACTCATTGAAATTCTTTACTGAAAGGAGACGGCGTACCGGATCCGACTGGATATCGTCGGGCGCCGAAAATACTATGAAAGCACTCAAAGAGCGCATTCTTCGAGACGGGAAATGTCTTGACGGTGGCATCCTTAAGGTCGACAACTTTATCAACCATCAAATGGATCCCATTTTGATGAAATCCATGGCTGTCGAATTCGTTCGCCGCTTCGCCAGCACCAAGATCAACAAAATTCTAACCATTGAAGCTAGCGGCATCGCTCCTGCCATCATGGTAGGTTACTTGCTCGAATTACCCGTTGTCTTTGCTAAGAAGAAAGTGCCGAGCACAATGGACAATATGCTTGCAACAAAGGTGTTTTCCTTTACTAAAAACCGCACTTATGACGTTTGCGTCAGTAAAGACTATCTCTGCCCGGGCGATAAGGTTTTGTTCATTGATGACTTTTTAGCCAATGGCAATGCCGCTAAGGGCATTATGGACCTCGTCAATCAAGCCGGCGCAGAGCTTGTCGGCATGGGCTTTTTGATTGAAAAAGGCTTTCAAGCCGGTGGCAACGAACTTCGTAAAATGGGTATTCACGTCGAATCCCTTGCCATTATCGATAGCTTAGACAACAACAAGATCACACTTCGCTAAAGGAAAAAAACGTGGCCGAATTAAATCTCGAAGAGCACTCTTATAACTCTAAATCTTCTGAGTTAATTTACGGACTGGAAAATCGTCCTCCCTTAAAAGAGACCCTTTTTGCAGCACTGCAGCATATGCTTGCCATCTTTGTGGCCATCGTAACTCCTCCCTTAATCATTGCGGGAGCTTTGCAATTGGATCTTGAAACGACTGGCTATCTGGTTTCCATGTCTCTGATGGTTTCCGGTATTGCCACGTTCATTCAATGCCGCACCGTTGGACCGATCGGATGCGGCCTGTTGTGTATTCAAGGCACAAGTTTTTCCTTTATCGGCCCCATCATCTCCGCTGGCCTCACCGGAGGACTTTCAGCAATTTTCGGCGCCACCATTGTTGCTTCCACAGTGGAGATGTTTGTTAGCCGAATCTTGAAATACACACGCCGTGTGATCACTCCGCTAGTTTCAGGCATTGTGGTGACCTTAATTGGCATGAGCTTAATTAAGGTTGGCATTATTGCTTGCGGTGGCGGCTACGCTGCCAAGGCGGCCGGCACTTTCGGCAGTTTCCAAAATTTGGGCATTGCCGCTTTGGTTCTTTTTTCCATCATTTTCTTTAATCGCAGCTCAAACCGTTATCTTCGAATGAGTTCAATCGTCATCGGTTTAACCATCGGCTACGTTGTCTCCTGGTTCTGCGGAATGGTGGACTTTTCTTCTGTCAAAAGTTACAGCGGCTTTAATGTTCCCATTCCATTTAAGTACGGAGTGTCTTTTGATTGGGGCGCCATTATCGGTCTGGGTCTTGTTTATCTCATCACCGCCATTGAAGCCTACGGAGATGTCACCGCAAACTCCATGATTTCCGGTCAGCCTTTCCGTGGTGATCAATTCATGAAACGCGCACAAGGCGGCATTCTCGCCGATGGCTTTAATTCCATGTTGGCCGGTATGCTCAATTCCTTCCCCAATTCCATCTTTGCCCAAAATAACGGCATGATCC
>CAJMEC010000038.1 GCA_905212345.1 uncultured Sutterella sp.
CCCCCGCCGATCCCCACCGCCAGTTCCACGCCGGTGTGCTGGATGTCGATGAGCATGCGGGCAACCTGTTCAAACTTTTCATGACAGAACAGCTTGCCGTCCAGCCCCAGAGCCTCGCCGCTGAGCTTTAAGATCACGCGCCTGTAGGGAGATGCCATGATACCATCCTTTCATCAAAAAAGGCACGCAGGCAAAGCCCGCGTGCCACAAGGTCGATGCCTGTCCGTTCAGCGCGTACAGGTCACTTTTTGGCGGCCATTTGCGCGGCAATCTCCTCGGCAAAGTTGTCCTTGCGCTTTTCGATACCCTCGCCGCGCTCGAAGCGCTCGAAGCTGACCACATTCAGCTCCGCGCCGATCTCCTTGGCGACCTCGCCCATCAGCTTGGCGATGGACTTGTCCGGATCCTTGACGAAGGGCTGCTCCAGGAGGCAAACCTCCTTATAGTACTTCTCGATGCGGCCCTCGACCATCTTGTCGACGATCTTCTCGGGCTTGCCCTCGTTCAGGGCCTGGGCGCGCAGGATCTCGCGCTCCTTGTCGAGGATCTCGGCGGGAACCTCCTCACGGTTGAGGTAGGTGGGATTGGCCGCCGCGATGTGCATGGCGATGTCGTGGCCGACTTCGTCATTGCCACCGATCATATCAACGAGCACACCGATCTTGGAGCCGCCGTGCACGTATTGATGAAGCTTTCCTTGAGCTTCGATACGCTTGAAGCGACGGAAAGTCATGTTTTCACCGATCTTACCGACCAAGCCCGTGCGGATGGCTTCCAACGTTTGACCGTTGACTTCCAAAGCGCCCAAAGCGGCGATATCGGCCGGGTTCTTTTCAGCAACCAAGCGAGCGGCATCAGCAGCCATTTGTTGGAATTCAGGATTCTTAGCAACGAAGTCGGTTTCGGAGTTCACTTCGAAAATGGAACCGAGTTTGCCGTCTTCAGCAATGTAGATGCTCACGACGCCTTCGGCAGCGATACGGGCGGCAGCCTTGCTAGCCTTGTTGCCAAGCTTAACGCGAAGAATTTCTTCAGCGCGAGCCATGTCACCATCGGCTTCGGTCAAGGCCTTCTTGCATTCCATCATCGGAGCGTCGGTCTTGACGCGCAATTCTTTAACCATAGCGGCAGTAATAACGGCCATGTATTTCTCCAGTAGAGTTTGGTTTGTGAATTTCAAAAAGGGGCGAGGCATTTACTCAACTCCTCGCCCCGAAAAAGAAAACGCTATTGAAGTTTATTAGGCTTCTTCAGCAACTTCAACGAATTCTTCTTCACCGGCGACTTCCTTCAAGCCTTCTTCGCTATCTTGACGGCCGGACAAAATGGCGTCAGCCATTCCGGAGGCGTAGATGGAAACGGCCTTGGCCGAGTCATCGTTGCCAGGAATAACATAGTCGATGCCGAGCGGGCTGCAGTTCGTATCCACAACACCGATCACGGGGATGCCCAACTTGTTGGCTTCTTGAACGGCGATCTTGTGATAGCCGACGTCAACGATGAACAAAGCATCGGGCAAGCTCGTCATATCCTTGATACCACCGATGGAGCGGTTCAACTTTTCAACTTCACGGGTGAAGTCGAGAGCTTCCTTCTTGGTCATCTTTTCCAAGCCACCGTTGGCGATGGTTTCTTCCATGTCCTTCAAACGCTTGATCGTGAGCTTCACGGTCTTGAAGTTGGTGAGCGTGCCGCCCAGCCAGCGTTGATCAACATAGCAGCAACCGGCGCGTTGAGCTTCGGCAACGATCGTGTCACGACCGCCGCGCTTGGTGTCAACGAACAAGACCTTACCGCCCTTGGCAGAGAGTTCGCGAGCGAACTTAAGGGCCTCTTCAAACTTCACAACCGTCTTTTCGAGGTTGATGATGTGAATCTTGTTGCGGGCGCCGAAAATGTATTGACCCATCTTCGGATTCCAGAAGCGAGTTTGGTGACCGAAGTGGCAACCGGCTTCGAGCATTTCGCGCATGCTAACCATGATAATTTTTTCCTTCTAAGGTTTCATTCTGACAACGCGCCGCTATTTTGCGGGCCGATCACCTGTTCAGACAATTGCGGCCAAATGGCAAAACAACCGTTAGATGACGCGTTGCGCTATTAGAGCTTCCCGAAAATAAAAAAGCCGAGCAAGCGGACGGAAAGCCAAAAAACCGCTTCTCGACACGAAAAAAATTAGCTTTTTTCGCACAGCTCGCTATTATATGCGAAATCGGCTTGAAAAAAGCAAAAAATTCTCAATATTTTTAATAAGTAAGAAAAGATTCATCATGGCTATTGTCATTAAAACCGCTGAGGAAATCGAAGGCATGCGCAAGGCCTGCCGATTAGCCAGCGAAGTTCTTGATTTTATTGAACCATTTGTCGTACCCGGGGCAAAAACAATTGAACTTGACCAACGTATGAACGACTTCATGCTCGCTCACGGCGCAAAGTCGGCCTGCCTGGGCTACGCTCCCAAAGGCTTTACCCCCTACCCGGGCTCAACCTGCATTTCCGTCAACCACGTTGTCTGTCACGGTATCCCTTCAGAAAAAACGCTCAAAAAGGGCGATATCGTCAATATTGATGTGACAGTGATTCTGGACGGTTTTTACGGTGACACGAGCCGTATGTTTATGGTGGGCAATAAAATTTCCGTCTCTGCGCGCCATCTGGTCGAAGCCACTTATGAGTGTATGTGGCGAGGCATCGCCGCGATTGCTCCGGGGCGCCCTTTAAACGATGTCGGCATTGCTTGTGAAAAAGTGGCTCGAGACGAAGGTTTATCTGTTGTTCACGAATACGGCGGTCATGGCGTGGGACGCAACTTCCACGAAGACCCGTTTGTTTGCCACTACAACACTCATGACAACCGCATCATTATGAAGCCGGGCATGATTTTCACGGTCGAACCAATGCTCAACGCCGGTCGCCGCCAAATCTCCGAACTCAATGACGGTTGGACGGTGGTGACGGCTGACCGCAGTCTTTCTGCACAGTGGGAACACACGGTGTTAGTCACGGAAACAGGGTACGAAGTGCTCACCCTTTCCGATGGATATCCACCAATCCCCGATTACATTAAGCGCTAAATTTCAACAAATCGGCCGCTCGGATTATTCCGGGCGGCCATTTTTTTAAGAGGAGGATCCTTTTTTTGACTAATCCAATTTCTTAAAAATGAGACTTCCGTTTGTACCGCCAAAGCCGAATGAATTTTTCATGGCATAACGGATTGTCTTTTCTCGCGCCACATTGGCACAGTAATCCAAGTCACATTCCGGATCCGGATTTTCAAGATTGATGGTTGGAGGAATAACTTGATTGTGCAGTGCCAAGACGGTTAAAACCGATTCCATACCACCGGCTCCGCCAAAAAGGTGGCCGATCATTGATTTCGAAGAGCTAATCACCAGCTCTTTGGCATGCCCACCAAAGACTTCTTTAACAGCCTTCGTTTCGTTAGCATCGCCCAAAACAGTTGAAGTACCATGGGCATTCAAATAATCGATATCCTCGGGACGGATACCGGCCTGTTCAATCGCCATTTGCATGCAATAGGACGGACCCTCGGTATTGGGCGTGGTGATGTGATGAGCGTCAGCTGTCAAACCATAGCCCACCAATTCAGCATAAATCTTCGCTCCGCGGGCCACGGCATGGTCATAGTCTTCTAGCACCAGGACGCCGGCCCCTTCACCGAAAACAAAACCATCACGGTCTTTATCAAAAGGACGGGAAGCGTGAGCGGGATCATCATTGCGGCGGGACATGGCATGCATGCTGTCAAAACCAGCCATCGATAAGGCGCAAATCGGAGCATCCGTGCCGCCGGCAATCATCACGTCAGCATCGCCGCGTTTAATCATCCAAGCCGCCTCTCCGATGCTGTGTAAGCCCGTTGAACAAGCGCTCACATGCGCCATATTCGGCCCTTTAAAGCCGGTCATGATGGCAAGCTGTCCAGACACCATGTTGATGATGCAACCGGGAATCAAGAAGGGAGACACACGGCGAGGACCGCGATCCAAAAGCGTTTTGTGATTGTCGGTAATCATCGGAATGCCACCGATGCCGGATCCGACCGCGCAGCCGATACGGCGTAAATTTTCATGCTCACAATCTAAACCGCTGTCACGAATCGCCTGAAAAGCCGCCGCAATCCCGAAATGAATGAAACGGTCAAAACGCCTGGCTTCCTTAATTGGCATATAGGGAGAGACATCAAAATCTTTTACTTCTGCGGCAATTTGGCAGCCAAACTGAGAGGCATCGAAACGAGTTACCGGTCCTACGCCGCTCGTCCCCTTAAGAGCGTTTTCCCAAATTGTTTGGACATCATTGCCGATTGGGCAAACCGCACCCAAGCCTGTTACAACAACCCGACGCATAAAATACTTCCCATCATTAAAAATTAGACACGCAAGAGCTCGTCGGCCATCAATACAGCCAACGAACCATAAATCGCATTGATGGTAACAAAACAAAAGTATGTTGGGGATCACCTATTTTGGCTAAACTTCTGGGATAAAGACTATTGCGGGAAGGCCGATGACAAATTGCATTGAAAACTTCAAAAATCTCTCAGCTCAATTAGGTCAACGTTTTTTGCAAGACGGCCGGGTCAGCACTTACCTTAGAGGGCATACGGCTGCGGCCGACGAGTGCATCAGAGAGCTTGCGCAATCAGAAGGTATTTTTGGCCAGGTTGCCCTGGTTGCTTTAGGCGGCTACGGTCGGCGTGAGCTCTTTCCCTATTCCGATCTGGATGTCATGGTTTTGCTAGAAGACAATCCCGATCAGGAAACTGCTGAGAAAATTGAACGTTTTCTGATGAAGCTCTGGGATATGGGGCTTACGGTCGGCAGCAGTGTCAGAACCATCCAAAGCGCGCTTGAGGAAAGCGCCAAAGACATTACCGTGCAAACCGCTCTTTTGGAAGCCCGACTGATCGATGGCGATATTCTTTTGTTTGCACGGTTACAAAAAGAATTTTTCAGTCAAATGGATGTCGCGGGCTTTTTCAGAGCTAAAGCGCTTGAATTGCGTCAACGCCATCAAAAGCATGAAGACACCCCCTACTCGCTTGAACCCAACGTCAAGGAAAGTCCGGGCGGATTGCGTGACCTGCATATGCTCTTTTGGTGTTCTCACGCCGCCGGTATGGGCGCAACGCCGGAGGAAATGCTTGCCGCGGGCACGATCTCAAATCTCGAAGCCGACAAATTAAAAGAGGTCCATCACGCGCTCAAATCTTTCCGAATTTATCTTCATTTAATTGCCGGCCGCCATGAAGACAGGTTGATTTTCGATTTGCAAACGGCCCTTGCTCAAGCGGCGGGCTATAAAGATACCAAACATCAGCTCGCAAGCGAAGCGTTGATGAAACGCTACTATTTGACCGCCAAATCGGTTCGTCAATTAACCGACATCTTTATGCAGATGTTTGAGGACAAGTTCTATGACGAAGGTTACGTTCAAGAAACGGTCATTGACAGAACCTTTATCGCACGTGGCTACACCCTGGACATCACTCACGAGGGCGCTTTCCGGGACGATCCCAATGCCATTCTCAGAGCGTTTTATCTATTGGAAAGTTCCTCGCCGCTCAAACGCTTGAGCGTTTCACTTTTACGAGAATTAATGAGCGCGAGAGAATTAATTGACGAGCGATTCCGGGATGATCCCGCCAATAAGGCCATGTTTATGCAGATTCTCAAAATGCCCCATGGCGTCAGTCACGCTCTGCAGGATCTCAATCAATGGGGCATATTGGGATTATTTTTGCCGGAATTTCAACACATCGTCGGTCAAATGCAGCATGACCTCTTTCATACCTACACGGTTGATCAACACACCATGCGTGTCGTGCGAAATATCCGCTACTTTACCCGAAGCGAATACGCTCACGAGTACCCCATTTGCACGCGTTTAATGCAAGGCATGAAAGACAATTGGCGTTTGGTTTTGGCCGCTCTTTTCCACGATATCGGTAAAGGGTTGGGAGGACATCACGAAAAGGCCGGAGCGAAAATTCTTCAAAGCTTTTGCGAGCGTTTCAGTATTGACCAAGAAACCACTGACTATTTGGTTTTTCTTGTTCGAGAACACTTAACAATGAGCCTTGTTGCTCAAAAGCAAGATCTCTCTGATCCGGATGTTATTAAGCGCTTTGCGCAAACTGTCCAAACTGAAGACCGTTTAAACGGACTTTTTCTGCTCACAGTCTGCGATATTCGAGCCACCGGTCCTAAAGTTTGGACACAATGGAAGAGCCAATTGCTTCAAGACCTTTATTGGCAAACCTTGCCGCTTGTCCGCCAAGGCGGAGCCCCGGACAGAGAATCGCTTTTGCTTCAAAGACAAAAAGAAGCCGGCGAAATGATCGTTAAGGCCGGCGTGACACCAAAGAAAATCGAAGCCATCTGGAAAACGCTCACACTCCAGTACTACCTCAGACATACTGCTGAAAGTATTGCTTGGCAAACCATTTCTTTGGCTAAAGTGTTTCCTACTGAGGAACCTTTTGTGGCCACACGCATATTGCCTCAAAACGCCGGTATCGAAATCCTTGTCTACACTCCTGACCGAACCGGCCTTTTTGCCAGTATCCTGGGCTTTTTGCAGAAAAAACGTTTCTCGGTTTTGGACGCAAGAATTTACACAACACTCGATCATAAAGCTTTCAATACATTTGTTGTCAGTGATAATGGCGCCAGGGACATCGGAGAACTCAATGAAAAATTAGCCGACGAACTCACCGAATGGTTGTCAAATCCTCGCGAGCTGCCTAAAACAAAACCCGGGAAACTTTCCCGCCGCTCGCGCCACTTTCCGCTTCAGCCGCTCGTTAATATTGAGGCTGATGAATCGGGTAAAAACTACCTGCTCTCAATCACTTGCATGGACCGAATTGGATTGTTATTTGATATTGCTACAATATTAAATAAATATCATGTTAATCTTCAAACAGCAAAAATTATGACGATGGGTGAACGGGTGGAAGATGTCTTTTTGATTGATGGCGAAGCGCTCAAAGACATCCCTACCACGGTTGCCATTGAAAAGGATTTATTGGAAGTATTAACGCCCGAGCTATGATCAAAGAGGCTGGAGAAAACGTCCAGCCTCAGCTCAAATTTATTCGTGGATTTCCACGTTGTGGAATCGATTCCTGAATTTCAATCCCACATCCCAGAGAACTCCTTTGGGCGTGGTAATTTTGTTAGCGCCTAAAACTTCAGCTCTTGGCCACTTTTCATGGATTTGTTTTAAAACAAGAGCCGGAATTTTATCGGCTGACACATCTTCTTTGGATGAAATTAATTGACCATTTTCTCGATAAAGCGCTTTGATTTCGGCTTGCCCTAATTTGGCCTCAACCTCATAGGCATTCTCATCGTCTTCAAAATCCCATTCCAAAACTTGCGCAGACGGATACTGTTGGGCAAATGCCGTTTTCACTTCGGCCGGGACCATTGAAGCGGAAATGCTTCCGGCCCATGCGCATGAAACACCAAGACCTAACATTAAAGCCATAGAGAAATTTTTTAGTTGCATTTTCGCCTCTTTAGAAGTTATTAGCTAAGACCAAGACCGAAAGCAATTTCACAAGTGATTTTACAGAGAGATTCATATTGGACTTAATAGCCTCAAAATCTAAAGCCTCATCCACCAAACCGGCTGCCCAATTAACACTAAAGCAAATCATTGCGTAACGAAGCCCAAGTTCTCTGGCTAAAGCCGCCTCCGGCATAGCCGTCATCCCCACCATGTCGCAACCGTCCATAATCATCCGTCTGACTTCAGCCGCTGATTCAAGACGCGGAC
The DNA here is from genome assembly GCA_905212345.1 of uncultured Sutterella sp. Taxonomy (GTDB): domain Bacteria; phylum Pseudomonadota; class Gammaproteobacteria; order Burkholderiales; family Burkholderiaceae_F; genus Aphodousia. The sequence continues at coordinate 7,813 of CAJMEC010000038.1, forward strand.
CTTGCGTGCAAGCGTAAGTCCCCCGATTATGAACAAAGATCTTGGCACTTTGAGCCGCATCCAAAATAGCTTGACGAACGGATTCATCAAAAGGATTAGTGAAATCAATATGTGTCATCGGCATACCGGCTTCACCCCAATACGTGCTTTCCCGACCAAAGGTGTAGTCAACGATTTGATCGGGAACGGTAAAGTGTCCGGGAGCATTTTCGGCAGCCATCCCGCCAACAGATCCCACGGCAACAACCGCCGTTACGCCGATCTTTTTCAACGCCCACATCTGAGCTCGGTAAGGAATCTGATGCGGAGCCAAATGATGATCTTTCCCATGACGATGCAAAAGAGCAACGTCTTTGTTTTCAATCAGGCCGACATCCAATTCGACTTCGCCAAACGGCGTCTCGATTGTTTTTGTTTTGACATCAACGAGTTCGAAATGTTCAAAGCCACTGCCAACGATCAAGCCTAACATTATGGTTGTCCTTTCAGTAATTCAAGCATCTGTGCTTCATCAATGATGGTTACACCCAACGCTTGAGCCTTTTCCAATTTGCTGCCGGCCTCAGCACCAGCAACGACATAATCGGTTTTCTTACTGACGCTGGAAGCTACCTTGGCGCCCTGAGCTAATAAAAGCGCTTTGGCTTCTTCTCGCCCCATATTGGGAAGCGTGCCGGTGAGCACAAAAGTCTTGCCGGATACCTTTTCATTGACAGCGACAGCTTCGGGCATTGGCCAATGCACCCCCTCAGCCAGTAATTCACTGATTACTTCACAATTATGCGACTCTTCAAAAAAGTGAATAATGGACTGCGCGATTACTTCGCCCACATCATTGACTTGTAAAAGAGAATCAGCGTCTGCCTGCATTAATTTATCCAGACTTCTAAAGTGTGAAGCCAAGTCTCTTGCCGTGCTTTCCCCAACATGCCGGATTCCTAAAGCGTAAATAAAACGGGCAAGCGTTGTCTCTTTACTCTTTTCCAAGGCCGCCACTAAGTTAGCCGCGCTCTTTTTACCAAAACGATCCAGTGACAAAAGCTTCTCGTCTGTGAGCTTGTAAAGATCGGCGGGCGTTTTTATGAGTTCAGCCTCCAGGAGTTGATCAATGACCTTTTCCCCTAAGCCGTCAATATTAAGCGCTAAACGCGAGGCAAAATGAACCAACGACTCCCTTCTCTGAGCCGGGCAGAAGAGACCACCTGTGCATCGGGTATCTTTTTCTTCCTCATCCCTAAAGGTTTCTGAGCCACACACTGGACAGTGATCGGGCATTACAAAATCACGCTCTTTTCCTGTGCGTCTGTCGGCTAACACGCGAACGACTTCGGGAATGACGTCGCCCGCCCGTCTGACAACTACCGTATCACCAATCTTAAGTCCCAATTCGGCAATGAAATCTTCGTTATGAAGCGTGGCATTTGAAATCGTCACGCCACCGACAAAAACAGGCTTGAGCCGTGCGACCGGCGTTAACTTTCCGGTGCGCCCCACTTGCACATCAACATCTTCAACGCTTGTCATCGCCTCTTCAGGAGGGTATTTATGCGCGCACGCCCAACGCGGTTCGCGGGAAATAAAGCCCAATGTATTCTGCAGGGCCAAATCATTGACTTTATAAACGACACCATCGATCTCAAAGGGCAGGCTTTGGCGAATCGACTTCACCCAATCGTGAAATTCAGCAAGAGCCTTCCAACCCTTTACGACACGACGCTCTTTTGCAACAGGGAAACCCCATTTCTCAAGCTTATCCAAAATGCCGCTATGAGTCAGGGCAACTACAGCGCTCACTTCCCCCAAACCATAGGCGTAAAACGAAAGTTTTCGTTTAGCGGTTACTTTAGGATCCAATTGCCGAAGGCAACCGGCCGCGGCATTTCTGGGGTTGACGAACGGCTTCAAACCGTCAAGCCGTTGCTCGTCATTGAGACGCTCGAAGTCGGCCTTATGCATGATGACCTCACCGCGCACCTCCAGGATATCGGGTACACCCTCGGGCAGATGAAGCGGAATGGTCCGAATAGTTTTAACATTGGCCGTGACATCTTCTCCGATAAGACCGTCTCCACGCGTTGCCGCCGAGACCAAAATACCTTTTTCATAGCGAAGGTTCATAGCTAAACCGTCAAACTTCAGTTCGACATCGTAGGCCACGTCATCGTCGGTCTCCACTAATCCCAAGCCCTTTCTCACGCGCTCATCAAAAGCTTGCGCCCCTTGCGCTTCGAAGTCTGTTTCAGTGTGAATTGAGAGCATCGGAACAGCGTGACGAACCTTAGCCAAATCACTGCGCGCTTCTCCGCCCACTCTTTGAGTAGGCGAAGCCGGAGACTTTAGAGCCGGAAATTGCTTTTCAAGTTCAGAAAGCTCTCGGAAGGCTTTGTCATACTCACTATCAGGAACGCTCGGCGTATCCAGTACGTAGTACTCATAGTTCCAACGTTCCAGCTCCTTTTCAAGCTCACGCATGCGAGTGGCCGCGGCCTGACGATCGAGCTTATCGTCGTTTTCCGCAAGGTCGTCAAATAAACTCAAAGTGGCGTTTGATTGTTTTTCTGTCATAAGAGTAAAAAGAGCGACCTTCAAGGCCGCTCCCTTTCTTAAAGGTGTTAGTCACGAGTAAAGAGCACTCGGGCGCGGGGACTGCCGGGTTCAATGTTGGCCTTGACCATTTCACCGTAGTACTTCTTTAACTGATGATTGATCGATTGGGCCGACTCGGTATTGATCGCACGGTCACGCGAGTCTTGAAGCTGCAAATTCAATCGGGCGCACAAATCGTTGGCAACGCTAAAGAGTGTGCGAAGCGGATTGGAATCGGGCTGGGCCAACGGCGCATCCAAAGCGATCGTCAAATAGCGACGGTCGAAATCATCGTGCGTAAGGAAAATGGTGGCCGATGCGATGTCACGAACACTGCCCAAGAAATAACGCACCGGATTAAGTTGTGTGAAGCCGGCTAGGCGCGCGGCTTCAGCCACATCATTGGGATTAAGCGGTTCTTTAGAGGCCATTACAAAATTCAATTGCACATCCAGACGCAACACATCGTTATAAAGTTTCTGAGCGCGCTTGACGATTTCGTGCGTGGCTTCCGTGTCGCTATCGGCTTCGAGGGCAATACCGATTTGCTGGACCGTAATAACAAAACGGCTTGCATCCATTTCATTAATGCAACCTTGGCGGTTTGCGAGCAAAAGCACAACCGCCAATTCGTTGTAACGGCCAACTGCGCTCGGTTGATACCAGCGTTTGTTATCCACCCTGCGAACATAAATACGAAGAGCCAATCCCAACTTTTGAAGGGTCGCCACCATTTCCATCATCTTGGCCCCATCAATCGGACGGACCGACTGAACCATGCCGACCGTTTCGGTTACTTCATCGTACTTAAATCGAGCCAAGCCTTCCTTCGGGAAAGCCGTTGGGGCAACAACCGGTTCTTCTTTGTCTGTTGGCTTAAGATCTTCCGCACGTTTTGCGGGTGAATCAAAATTAAGCGATTCTTGAGTCGCTTCAAGTGAGTCTTTGGCCGGTTCTTCCTTAGCCGGCGCTTTTGGAGCAGTCGTTGAGACAGGCGGCGTCACAACGGCGGTTGCTTTGGGCTCGGGCGTTTGAGTTTGAACGGGTTTGAGCTGAATTTCGTTAACTGCAGGCACATCATGATCTTTGACATCAACGACGTCAAAAGAGCTTTCCGACAGCGCATCGTCACCTTTCAACTGTGAGACCAAATCTTTTTGATTGTTTTCGCGCATCGGCGGTCGGATTTGGGTCATCCGCTGATAGATCTCATCTCTGGATTCTTTACTTAGTCCGACTTTACTTTGGTCATTTTTCTTGGCTTCCATTCTGGACCATAAAAACAAGCCCACTAAGATCACGGCCGCGCCGATCACCAGAAAAAGAACTGTTTCATTCATAAAAAACCTCAAAAGCGCAACGCCCGCGCGAAAGCGTTCCCGAAAAAAACTCTTCGGAAAAATCTGTCAATACAGTCTGTTATTTTAGAACAAGGCACCCGTTCTTTTCAGCTTTAATGCGAATAAATTTTTAGTCAATCGGACGATGCTTCGGAAAAATCCTACCCCAGACTTTCAGGAACTGTTTGGCGATCGGACCGGAACACACCGCGGTAATCAAAGTCCCTTCACGAATGCCCAAAATGGTTCCGAAAACCAAAAGCGAAACAATAGCCGCGCTTGCCAACAAAAATAAGTCAATGGTCATGCGAAGTGTTCCGAAAGAGCCGCCCCACCGATTCATAACCGCCAACACAAAGCCTTCGGGCGGCAAAATGGCCAAACGGGCAAACACCATGGAAGCGATACCGAGTCCGGTTAAAGCGCTGCCAGCAAAAGCCATTAAGATTTCCTGAATATAGTTTTGTGGAACAACATGAGCGCTGATCCATAAAGCCACATCAAAAATCATTCCAAACACAAAGCAAATCGGTAATTGACGCAAGGCCTTTTGAAAAATATTTTTGTGATCGACAGCTACTTGAAGGACAAAGAAAAAAACGTTGGTGAGAAACACAAAAAAGCCCATGGAAAAGTCTGTCATATGGTTGAGAACATAGGCAACTGAGCTCACCGTGCCCGTACCTAACCCGGCATTGGTCACCGTGGCAATGCCTAAAGACAAAATCGACAAACCAAAAAAGAAAATCAAAAATCTCACAAACATCGTCCGTTTCCCCAAAAAATAAAAAACACTTCCCCTATCCCTAAGATCGGGGAAATCTAACCACAAAAAGGAATATCGAAAAGGCGAAGTTTTTATCGCCGTTTATTGCTTGCCTCAGCTGACGCGAGGCTTTTGAGCGTATTGGCTTGCCTCGGCAATATCCACGCTCACCACACGCGAGACACCGGGTTCTTTCATCGTCACACCAATCAGCTGATTAGTGTGCTCCATGGTCACCCGGTGGTGGGTAATCATCATAAATTGAGTGTTTTCACTCATAGCTCCGACAAGTCTTGAGAGACGTTCTTGGTTAGCTTCATCAAGAGGAGCATCAATTTCATCGAGCAAACAGAATGGCGCAGGATTAAGGGTAAAGAAAGCAAACACCAAAGCTGTGGCCGTCAGTGTTAATTCGCCGCCTGATAGTTGGCGGATAGAGTGATTGTGTTTACCGGGCGGATTGGCAAACATTTCAATACCGGCTTCAAGCGCATCGTCGCTCGTCATTTCCAAACGGGCATGACCGCCGTTGAATAATTGTGTGAATTTTTGGTTAAAAGCTTCATTGACACGATTAAACGTATCGAGCAACAGTGTCCGCGTTTCGTGGTCAATTTTCTTTATAGCCGCCTCAATCGTGGCAATTGCCTGTTCAAGATCGGCCACTTCCCTATCAATGCGCTCGACTTCAGCTTGCTGCGTTTTTAATTGTTCCAAGGCAGCATGATTGACCGCTCCCAATTGAGCCATTGATTGAGCTATACGCTCGACTTCCTGACGAAGAGCGTTGAGTTTAGGACGCTCGGTTTCATAGCGAGTCCTTAACGCTTGCTCATCAAAATTAAATTCTTCCAAACGGCTTCTAACCGTACCGTACTCAACTTCGTGCTGACCGCGCTTGGCAATCAAGTCACCCATGCGATTTTGTTCGCGCCGCTTGGCCTCTTCAAAACTGTCTAAAGATTTCTCATTCTCGGCAACGTGAGTTTCCAAGCTGCTTAATTCGATCTTAGATTGTTCAACGGCGGCCAGTGCGGCTTCACGCTTTTGCAAAAGCTCCTGCAAACCTGCTTTTTCACTATCTTCATCCAACTCTTCAAGCGAAGCGCTGACCGTTTCAATCTTTTCTTTAAGTTCAGTTTGCTCGTTTTGCGCCAAAAGCTGAGCACGCTGGGCTTCTGCAATACGCTCTGACAGAGTTTTCAGAGCCAATTCAATTTCTCTTTGGGTGTAAGCAAAAACGTTGAATTCTTGCTCCGCACGGCGAGATTGCTCTCGAGCGGCCTCCCAAGAAAGTCGGGCGTCTTCAGATTTTTGCTGGCGGGTCGCCACTTCTTCATCGAGAGCACTGAAACGTTCATCGGCCTCTTCGATCGCGACCGTGGTTTCTTCAAGTTGTGCCTGAGCTTCTTCAATCCACTCACCAAGTTCTGCGCTTCGGTTTTGGTAAGCCTCAATGGCAGCCGTCAATCTTGTTAACTCAAGGGCCAATTCACTTTCTCTGGCACGAACCGCCTCAAAATGCGTATTGGCACTTTGAAGACGTTCACTCATCTGAGAAACTTTTACATGAGCCTCGCCCATTTGTTGGTGCAACTGTTCTAACTCACGGCGAAGTGTTTCACTTTCTTCTTCAAGCGTGTTGATTTCTGCCCTTCTGGACAATAAACCGGTGGAATCATCCGCCCAGAAATTCACGCTTACTTTATCGATCATATGACCTTGCGGGGTCACAAAATGACAACCGGGAGGCAATTGGTCAACTTTGCTCACCGCATCTTTAACGCTCTCGGCAACAAAGTAATGAGACAGCCAACGGGTAAGCGCCGCGCGAGTCTCTTCGTTATGACGGTCAAAACTGACTTTCTCAATAAGGCCAGAAAGACCGGTCGGAGCCGTCTGCTCTTCGATCTTAAGCAGCGTCGAGTAGAAAGTCAGTTTGGCAGGAGGCGGCACCATTTCAAAAGCTGCGGCCATGGAAAGATTGCTGATACCAAGCGCATTGACTCGTTCGCGTAAAACAGCTTCGAGCGCCCTGGCCCAACCGGCTTGAGGCTGCAATTTTTCAAACAGGCGCGTCAAAGACGATAAGCCTTGGCGTTCAAGCCAATCTGAAAGCTTATCGCCCGTCAGACTTTTTTCTTCCAATTCTTTCAGCGTAGTCAATTTTGCCGTGATGGCCGCCAAGCGCTGTTCTTTCTCATGAATTGCACTCTGTGAGCCGCTGAGTCCCTCACGAGCCTCTTCCAACATGGCTTGAACGTCTTCACGTTCTACTTTAAGCGCCTCACTGTCTTCTTTGACAATGGAAAGTTCTTCCTTTAACGCATTGAAGCGATTCATATCGGGCGCTTCCGTCTGTGCAGCTTCCCGTTTGAATTTTTCAAGTCGAAGCGTTAACTCTTCTTTTGTCTTCGACAGTCTGGCTAACTCAAGTGACAAATTCCTGGAATCATTTTCAATTCGCTGAGATTCTTTCTGTAACGCTTCAAAAGCAAGTTCCTTTTGATGAGCCAACTCTTCAGCGGCAAATTTCTTTTCTTCCAAAACCGCTTCACGTTCATTGGCCGTTGCCACGAGTTCTTCTTTTTCCTCGCGCTCGGCGCTTAAAGTGTGAATTTTTTCACGCTGAGCCGCCACTTCACGACCGCGCGCTTCAAGCATTGAGCGATAACTTTCCAGCTGCGTTTTCATAAGCGCTCGGCGCTCGACAATGGAACGAATATTGCCTTCAACGGCTGAAATTTGTTTGTCAACTTCAGCTAAGGCCTGCGTTTTCCCGAGCACCGTGATGTTAGCATCGTTGAGCTTAGAGCGAAGTTGCTGGAGATTTTGACGGAGCCGATTTAATTCAGAATCATTTTTGCCGACTTCAGCTTGAGCGGCTGTCACTTGGGCATTGATGCGGTCGATAGCATTTTTCGCCTCAACCATCTGGGTAAACCACCAAAGCGATTCCTGCGCTTGACGTTTGGTGTTAAGTTGCTGGTACTCTTCAGCAACCCGGGCCTCTTCTTCAAGCCTCTTTAAAGACTCCCGGCGCGTAACTTGAAGGTCACTGACGCGTTCCAAATTGGCTCGTGTGCTGGCTAATTTGGACTCGGCCTCTTTGCGACGTTTCTTATATTTGGAAACGCCCGCGGCTTCTTCGAGATATTCACGCCGCTTTTCGGGCGAGTCTTTGGCAAATTCCGTCACCATGCCTTGACTGATGATGGCATAAGAATTGGCTCCAAGACCGGTTCCCATGAAAAGATCCCGAACATCAGTGGCACGTACCTGCTGATTGTTAATAAGGTAGGAGCTGGTATTGTCACGCGTTAAAACACGCTTAACGGAAATGTCCACGTAAGAGCCCCAGGGCCCTTGAAGCGTGCCGTCGCTGTTGTCAAAGACCAGTTCAACCATGGCACGGCCAGCAGGCTTTCGGTTGTCCGAGCCCGCAAAAATTAATTCGCTCATGCTCTTGCAGCGCAAATCACTCGCCTTACCTTCACCCAAGGCCCAGCGCACAGCTTCAATCACATTGGATTTGCCGCAGCCGTTCGGCCCCACAATCCCAACAATGGATGAGGGCACCTCAATGACGGTGAGATCGGCAAACGATTTAAAGCCGCTGATACGAATTTGGCGCAAACGCACGAGCTATTTTTCCTACCTAAAAAAGGATTTTGATTTTAAAAACAAAAAGAGCGTCCTGTCCAGACGCACCGAAGGCCGCTTATTGCGCGGCCTCGAAAAAACAACCGGAATCTACTGTTGACGGCGGTCGCGGTCAGTCTCAGGAGACGGGTCCTCATGGATGAATTCATCGTGATAGGCGATGCGCCACGAACGGTAATAACACCACATGCGGAAGAAACAGATAAAAAGCGACCCAACCCAAATGCTTAGCGTATTGTCAAATCCCAACTCAATCATTGCAATGTAGAGCCAGCAACCGGCAAAAGCGACAGAGCCATAAGGCTGGTGGTCGTAAATAAGTGAGGGCTTGATATTTAAGAAAGTGTCACGGCACAGACCGCCGAAGACACCGGTTGCCACACCGCAGAGAACCGCGGGCAAATAAGGCACGCCAAGATTGACACCGTGACTGGTGCCAACGGCGGAGAAAAAGCCCAAACCGATGGCATCACTCCAAACAAACACATCGTAGGAAAGATGCTTTTTATAGAAGCGGAAAATCATCGGTGTAAAAATAGTAATGAGCAAAACCAACCAAACCAATTCTTGATTGGCGATCCAGTACATCGGACGACGGTCAATCAGCAAGTCACGAACAATCCCGCCGCCAAAAGCCGTCGAGAATGCCAAAACAAAAATACCAACCGGGTCACACTTCATGCGAATACCGATAAGAACGCCCGCAAAAGCAAAGGCCACAATACCGATCACATCGGTCAGATATAAAAGGTCTACTTTGTTGTAGAACGCCTCAAGAGTCGCAGCGATATCCATAGCTATTAATCTAATTCGTTGAGCTCATTGGAAAATTTTCGACATTGTAAGGAAATTTACTTAATGGTTCAATTAGGAAAAAAGAGCATCGGCAAAAAATCGTTCAAAAGCGAATAGGTATATTTGCTTAGTCGAGAAAGAATACTCACTTAGGGTTTTCACTTGCACATTGAAAAATTGTCAACTTGTTTTAGTTTACTTTGCAATATTGAAAGGACCCTAGGGATTCTCGTTTCTTTTTGATTTTTCAGTAATTATTTTCATAGCCCTTTGTTGAACACTCATTGAATTGACATTTTTGCAACCTATATTTGACTTTATTGCCTTTTAAACATTTTCTTATTTCTCAATAATGCCAATCTCGAAGGACTAAAAGCAGTCCACTCTCTAACTGTTCTTCGAGGAGTTCACAAAATGACTATACAAATTTGGTGCGCTGTCGCCGTGATCGTCTTGACGATCTACGCGCTTGTCAAGCGCATTGAAACACGCATGGTCTTATTTCTTGCCGGTTTGGTCATGTGCCTGATCGCCGGATCCCCGGTCGCTCCCTTTAAAGCTTTTATTAAAGGAATGACCAATCCGACATTGGTACCAGCCATCTGTTCGGCCATGGGTTTTGCCGCCGTGGTGACGGCTTCCAAGTGTGACCTTCACTTGGTGAAGGCTTTGGCTACCCCCCTGCGCAGCCTCGGTGCATTGCTCATCCCCATCTGCACCATCATCACGTTCTTGATTAATATCGCCATCATGTCGGCTGCCGGTACGGCTG
>CAJMEC010000039.1 GCA_905212345.1 uncultured Sutterella sp.
AGGTCATCGCTGGCTCCTATGCGGGTGAGGATACGATCGATAGGGCCGATTTTGGCGCTGGCCGCGGGAACGAAACTGCCGATATAGGTCAAAAGCACAATAAGGGCGATGGATCGCATATAGGTGGATTTACCACCCATGTTGGGACCGGTAATTACCAAAAGCCTGCGACCGGGGATAAGCAAACAGTCGTTAGGTGTGTAGCTTTCGATGGCGTCTTCAACGACCGGATGGCGCGCCCCGATAATTTCAATGCCGGGCGCTTTTTCCAATTCAGGACGAATCCAGTTAGCGCGGCTAGCGTGATAGGCAAAAGACGTCAGCACGTCAATCGCGGCGGCAGCCGAGGCCTTTTGTAAAACTGGGACGTAGCCGTCTGCAAATGCAAGCAATTCGTTATAAAGTGACTTTTGCAAAGCCTGGGAGCGTTCCTGAGCGGAAAGCGCCTTATCCTCATATTCTTTGAGCTCAGGCGTGATGTAGCGCTCCGTATTTTTGAGAGTCTGCTTTCTGTGGTAGTGCAGCGGAACACGGTCGGCTTGACCACGGGAAATTTCAATGAAAAAGCCCTGGACTTTGTTGTATTGAACACGCAAAGTGGGGATACCCGTTGAGGCTCTTTCACGGATTTCCATTTGCGTCAGGAAGTCGCCGACATTGTCACGTAGTTCACGGAGGGTAGCCAGTTCTTCGTTATAAGTGCTGGCAATAACATCTCCGTCTCGCAGTTGCACGGCAGGTTCAGCTAAAAGGGCCGCGTTGAGCTTTTCGTACAATGCCGGATCAATGACAAGGTCGGCCGCTTTTTCTTCAATGAGGGGATCATCGGCGAGCATTAGCTCTTGGGCTATCTGAGCCAAATGGGGGAGGGCGTCCCTAAGCGCGGCCAATTCCTTGGGGCGAATGCTTCGCATGGCAATGCGCGTTGCCAAACGTTCAAAGTCCGGGACGGTCTTTAATTTATCGCGGACACTTTCTCTTAGGTGCTCAGCTTGAACAAAACTTTCAACGGCCTGATGCCGTGAGGAGACAATCTGCGTATCGCGCAAAGGATTGTGAATCCATTGACGTAACAGGCGTGATCCCATGCTGGTTTTACATTGATCAAGCAGCGAAAAAAGGGTTGGGCCGTCATCGCCTCGAAGGGTTTGTGTGAGTTCCAGGTTTCGGCGGTTAGCCGAATCCATCCCGACAAATTGGCTTTGAACTTCCAACACAGGAGGCAGAAGATGCGGAATCGCTTCGCATTGAGTGTTTTCCGCATAGGTTAAAAGTGCGCCGGCGGCGCTTACCGCATCGGGAACATCGTCAAGCCCCCAGGCGGTGAGTTCCTGGACTTGGAATTGATGCTTGAGTTTTGCGGTTCCGTGGTCAACGGTGAAATACCATTTGGGTAAAGGGGTAATGGCCGCGGGCAACCTTAACTCATCAATGGTTTCTTTAAAGTCTTCAGGCACCAGGATTTCGCTGGGTGCGATTCGGGTAATTTCGGTCGCCAGTTCTTCAAGACTTGTGTTGGCAACGTGAAATTGGCCATTGCTGAGAACAAGCCAGGCCATACCTAGACGGGCGCCATGGCGGCCGGCAGGTGATATCGCCAACAGGGCAGCATCCTGTTTTTGAGGCAAAAGCTCATTTTCAGTTAAAGTGCCGGGCGTGACGATACGGGCAAGTTCTCTTTCTAAGGGGCCTTTGCTCGGGTCGCCGATTTGCTCGCAAATGGCGACGGAAACACCTTGCTTAACTAAACGGGCAAGGTACTGTTCGAGCGTTTTTTCAGGCACGCCCGCCATGGGAATCGGCTCACCGTTTAAATCGGTCCCGCGTGAGGTCAGCGTAATCCCCAAAAGCTTATTGGCTCGGACCGCATCATCAAAAAACGTTTCGTAAAAATCCCCCATCCGGTATAAAACCAACGTTTCTGGATGTTGGGCTTTGATCTCAAGAAAACGCCGAATGGCAGGGGTGTGCCCTGCCAACGGGTCATTGATGTTTTGAACCGTTTTTGCTTTAGCCATTGATGCGACCGTGTACGATGAAGTCTTTCGATTACTTAGCGGATATCACCGTAGTTTTTATTTACCACAGCTAATAATTGACCAAATACTTTAGGAGTACCCGCTACGATTTGACCGGTCGTGAGGTAATCAGACTCTCCCTTAAAGTCGGTAACGAGTCCGCCGGCTTCAAGAACTAAGAGCGATCCGGCAGCAATGTCCCAAGCTTTGAGATTCGGTTCCCAGAAAGCGTCAAGGCGACCGGCGGCAACGTAGGCCAGGTCCAGAGAAGCGGCGCCAGCACGGCGGATGCCGCTGGTGGTTTTAGCCAATTGACTGAAAACCTTCATATAGGCCTGAACATCATCGGTTTTGCGGAAAGGGAAGCCTGCGCCAACCAAAGATTCAGCCATGGAGGTGCGCTTACTGACACGAATGCGTCTGCCGTTTAAAAAAGCGCCTACGCCACGGGTGGCGGTGAAGATTTCGTTTTTAACGGGATCAGCGATAACGGCTTCAATAATTTCGTTTTCACGCTTTAAAGCAATAGAAACTGCGTATTGGGGGAAGCCGTGCAGGAAATTGGTCGTGCCATCCAAAGGATCGATGATCCATTGATATTCACTTTTTTCGGGGCCGGTAAGGCCATTTTCTTCCCCTAAAATCTGGTGACGGGGATAGGCTTCACGCAAAATTTCGACCACGGTGCGTTCACAAGCAACGTCCACTTCGCTGACGTAGTCAGAATGACCTTTTTTGTGAACTTCCAGGGTAGATAGGTTGTCGACAGCACGGTTAAGAATGGTGCAGGCCGCACGGGCGGCTTTCATCGCCGTGTTGAGCATCGGAGAACTCATTGTCAGAATCCCTTTTGAAAATTTAAATCAGTTGATGTGATAACTACGTGTAGAATCTAAATATTTTAATGATTTTTGGCTATTTAGCTTCTGAAATGTCAACTTCTGTCTTATCTCAACACGTTTGTTTTATTTTGGTGGAACCGGCGCACCCCGGCAACATCGGTTCGGCTGCCCGGGCGATTAAAACGATGGGTTTTAGAGATCTTCGAGTTGTGAGACCTTGGGAAGAAAATTACCGCACACACCCTGAGGCTATTGCATATTCAACAAGCAGCGTGGATGTACTTCAATCAAGTCGTTCCTATGAGTCACTCTTAGATGCGCTTGAAGGTGTTCATTTCGCATGGGCGATGTCGGGATATGATCGTGAATTTGGTCCTGCAATCGAACCGGTGAGAAGGGTTGCTGAAAAAGCGGTCGATTTTGTTAAAAAGCAGCAGGGCAATATTGCTTTTGTTTTCGGTTGTGAGCGAACCGGTCTTTCCAATGAGCAGATGGCGATGTGTCAAGGTTGCGCGGCCATCCCGGCCGATCCTGACTGCACCAGCCTGAATCTGTCCCAGGCCGTTCAAATCATGGCTTATGAAATGCACATGGCGATGATGGATAAGACGATCACTCATGACGGCCTTTATGAATGGCAGGAACGATTTGCCGGTGAAAAACTCGCAGGACCTCAGGCAATAGAGGGTTTTTTAGCTCATTTTGAAGAGGCAATGATTCACTGCGGCGTGTTGGATCCTAAAGAACCAAAGTTGTTTATGCCTCGAGTCAGAAGACTTTTTTCTCGTACGCAGCTCACTCAGCCGGAAGTTGATTTATTAAGAGGAGTGTGTTCGCAGATTATTTCACCGAAAAATGAAAGATCGGGCAAAAAATGTCCTAAAAAATAGTTATGACCTCTCACGGATTCAGACTGGAAGAAAATGTAGTTGAAAAACAAATTTAAATCTTATAAAATCCCCATTCTTACTGAGCAACGCTCAGATTGTGCGGAGAAGTGGCCGAGAGGCTGAAGGCACACCCCTGCTAAGGGTGCAAGCTCGCAAAACGGGCTTCGGGGGTTCGAATCCCCCCTTCTCCGCCATCATCGAATTTTGGCCTTCCATTGAGAAGGCCTTTATTTTCAGTATATCCAACGCAATCCCCCAAAAAATAAGGCATTTCAAGCAATCCGCTCTATTGCGTGTTATTCCTCACACGTACGTGAAAAATCGTTGAAATTTGGAATTAGTGGGGCAGTTACCATACTGAGATTTTCTTTGAATTTTGCTGAAAGTATGGCAAAAGATGTAGGCCCGATATCAACGAGAGCGCTTAAAAGGAGCCTTTGGTGTGGTGAAACACCTGACACCTGCAATTGACTCTCAGGAAGGCTGACAAAAAATTAATCAGCTGTGCAACTTAACGGGTGTTTGTCGAAATTTTATTGAACGCAAATATTGTCGGATGAATTGTGTAAAAGACTCGAGTCGTCTTTGAAATGCACCGTGAAACCTGGCGCTTGATACCGATAGTGTATTGGTGGTGGATATGGTAATGAGAAGGTTTTCAGAGAAGTCTGAAAAATGGTCCTCCAACAGTGAGTTGAAGGACCGAATGATCATAACGTCATTTCCATTTTTATTTCAGTGATAGAGCTGCCGTCCGTACACCAATTCGTATTCTCAGAAGACTCTACGACCTGAAAGCCGGCTCGCTCGTAGCCGCGGATTGCCGCTTCAAGGGGAGCGGCTGTCCAAAGAATCAGTTTTTTGAACCCAATCTCTCGAGCTTGCTCGAAAAGCTTGGCCATCAACGCAGAACCTATTCCCTGACGCCGGCAGTGCTTTTCGACGGCAAAGAGCCGCAACTGACCAACCTCCGGATCATCCGTTGCACAAAGCATCACCGAACCAACGAGTTCGCCATCAGATGTCTCTGCCACCCAGAGTTCATCCTTCGGTGGTTTACGCCGTTCCGGAAACTCAAGCGCAATCGCCTTTGCGTAGTCAATAAATCCTGGCCCCCAACCGTACTCGTTGCTATAGAGTCGCTCATGTAAGTTAGCAACGTATTTTTCTTCACCCGGTCGAAAAGGCCTTATGATGAATTCCATGCTAATCTCCTTTCTTGGCGCTTGCCCATGTTTAGCGGGATGTTACAAGCATTAAATCATTCGGTACTAGTCAACGCAAACTAAACGATAGTGGCGATCACCAAAACCGATTTTCTCCGCATGCTCAAGAATCAGTTCGCCGTTTCGGCTCTCTATTCTTTCAATGAGCGAATGACCATCGGGCGCTTCGTAAACCAAATCTACACAGGCTTGATCCAGTGCGACAGGATTTAAAGACGCCAGGACGCCAATATCCTTCATGTCAACTTCAGCCGGATGAGAGACGCAATCGCAATCAACCGACATATTGTTCATGACTGAGATATAAAGCATCTTTTCGCCCTCGCCAAAAAAGTCGCTGACAGACTTCGCGGCTTCAGCCATAGATTCAATAAAAGCGTCATGATCCGGTCCGGTCAGTTTCATAAAGCGACCGTCTTCAGCGGCTTGCCAACCTTGCGTTTGCATGGCTCCGGCCGTATGAATGTTAGCTTTACCGTCAGACGAAGCCACACCAATGGCGATATTTTTGAGCGCACCGCCGAAACCTCCCATTGGGTGTCCTTTAAAGTGCGTGAGCACCATCATAAAGTCATAGTTTTTGACGTGATCGCCAACGATATCTTCCTTAAGATGAGTGCCTCCTTTAACGGGGAGGTGTTCAACGCCATCGCTATCCATGATGTCCACCTCAGCGATAGCTTCAAAACCGTGATCTTTGATCAACTGCTTGTGTGCCTCAGTTGTGTTGCGGGCACCGGCATAAGCTGTATTGCATTCCACAATAGTAGCCTTAACGCTTTGCACCAAGTCCTTGATCAAAGCGGGTTTTAGGTAGTTGTTATTGCCGGCTTCCCCCGTGCTTAATTTCGCAGCCACTCGTCCTTGAGCCTGACGTCCAAGTTTTTGATAAAGCTTCATCAGCGCTTCAGGAGAAATCTCTTTTGTGAAATAGACAACACTTGCTTGAGCGCAATCGGTTTTAAAACTTTTGTGCATATCAGCTCCTTCTCCTTGCAATCCGATTAAGAAAATTGTAGATCAATCATCATTTTAGAAATTGCCTATAAATCTCAGTGCATAACAATCCATTCCAATGTCAATTTATTGTCAGGTCTGACAACCGGCTCAATATTTTTCTTCATTGCCCAAGAAAACATGGGTTGAAGCAGAGGAATATGCAAGACCCGCTTTTGTTCCAGTGAAAGAGCCTGTCGGGCAATTGCCTCTCTTTCGTTAAGATCTTCGGCCAAATTCAGTTTTTTGAGCAACGCGTCCATTTGCTTATCGGAAGCACGGCCGATATTGCTGATACCTGCCCCGGAGGTTCCATCGTAAGTAGCCGATAAGGCTTGCAGGGGATAGAAGGCATCGAAAGTGCTAGAACCCCATCCAACCAATCCGGCAGATGTGTCGAAACTTAAAACTTTCGGAAAGTATTGGGCCCGAGGCATGGAGTGAACATTGACCTTAACATTGAGTTTGGCCCACATACCGGCTAGTGCTTTGCAGAGGTTTTCATCGTTGACCCAGCGGTTATTGGGGGTGTCCAAAGTAAAAGCGAAACCATTTTCAAATCCGGCTTCTTTAAGTAATGCTTTAGCTTTTTGCAGATCGTATTGACCCGTTTGCGCAATGTGAGGATCGTAACCAAAAACAGAATCAGAAATGATTGTGTTGGTTGCAACCGCTTTTCCCCGCATGATGCTTCTGACCAGTGCCTCTCGGTTGACGGCAAGAGAGAGAGCTTGACGTACTCTCACGTCTTTAAAAGGATTTGCATTTAAAGGCTTTCCGTTAAGGTCACTGACATAAGGCGTTTGATCTCGGTACTGATCCAGCGCGATTATCATGACGCGATCTTCTGCGCGTGACAGAACCTGAATAGACGCATTTCGCTCTAATCGGGCAATATCTTGAGGGGCTGGGTCCAACACAAAGTCCACCTGTCTTGACAGAAGCGCGGCCGTCCGCGTGGCCGCAGAGTTAATCGGGGTGTAGATGACTTTTTCTACGTTGCCTCTGCGATTTTTTTCATCCCACCATTCGTGGTTGGCTACAAATTGTGTTTTAACATCCACCTCTCGAGAGACAAGTTTGAAGGGACCCGTGCCGTTGGCATGTCGCGCTAAGTAGGATTCTTCGCCCGAGACATAATTTTGTGGGCGAAGAGCATTATGTTTTTCCGCCCATTTCTTATTCAAAATGCGTAATTGAGTGAGTTGATTTAAAAAAACTGGGGAGCCGGAGATGGTTTTAACCAAGACTTGGCGAGTGTTGACAACTTCTGCGCCCAATATGCCGGAGGCGGCAGCTTTAAATTGACTTTCAGGTAAAAGCGCCCGATTAATTGAATAAGCAACGTCTTCGGCCGTTAAAGTTTCACCTTCGTGAAAACGCACATTTTCTCGGATGGTAAAAAGAAAACCGTTTTTGACTCGTTGGTATTGGCTTGCCAGACAAGGCTCAACACGCATATCGGTGTTGTACCGAACCAGTGCTTCGTATACCGCGGCGTTAGCTGCTGAATTCAGAGACTCATTTTGTGCGTGAACATCAAAGGTGAGAAAGTCCCCGGCGCTGCTCCAGCGAAAAACTTTTCCTCTTGAGCGAAAGCATCGCTATATGCGCCGACCAATAGCAAGGAGATGACCGACAGTGTTAAAGCGCGGCGTGTTACGGAAGCTGCGTGTTGAAATAACATGATGAAATCCCTTTAAAGTACATTGATAAAAAACTTTTAACGCAAAGCTTTTTGCCATCGTGTACGGAGGAGATTTTTCTTTTTTTGTATCCGGTAACTCATCGCTTTTCCTTTTTTGAGTTAGCCGCGAAACCGGATAGATAAGAAAAAGCCCGCATTTCGCGGGCTAATATTGGGGGTATTCAGTCAAGCGTAAATCATCCAAGGCCCGCTACTAATGAGCGAGCCACCACCAACGGCGAGATTGAGCCAAAGAGGTTAAAGACGATTTTGCTTTCATGATGAAATCATTCTATATAGAGAATTAGGGCCAAAAAATAGGCTTTTTGGATTAATTTTTCTAGAAACTAAGGGCAACTACTCAGAAAAGTAAAAAATATACAGTACTGATCATATGCGTCTGAAGCTATAGGGAACAGAAAAAAAAGTAGTAAGATACCCAGCCTTCTCTCTATTGCTTTTTATGCTGAATGAAATGGGTTCTGAAGCACCGCTAAGCGCCTTGCGCGCTATTTTCTCCCGTACGTTTGTTGCGATCTCGCTCATCAATATGCTGGGCATGATTGGTTACTACGCTATTTTTGTTGTTTGTACTCGCTATTTAATGGACGGTTTTTCTGCTTCAGCCTCAACGGCCGGTCTTGCGACGGGGATCGTTGTGATCGGTTGCCTGGTGGGTCGTTTTTTCACCGGCAGTATTATTCGTGATGTTGGCTATCGGCGTGTTTTAGGTATCGGCGTCTTCTTTTTCTTTTTAATGAACGTGGCCTATTTCTTTTCACACGAAATATGGCAGATTTTCTCTGTTCGTTTTATCTCAGGCGTAGCCATGGGCGTTATCGGCACGGCTACCGGTACCTATGTGGCTACAATTGTTCCCAGACAGTTTCATGGGCGCGGAATTTCGTATTTTTCGATGAGTACGGCTCTGGCGCTGTGCTTTGGTCCTTTTATCGGTATCGCGTTAATCGGCTCGCTGGGTTATGACGGTATTTTCAGTATCGCTACGGGGTTGTCTGCTGTCAGCCTTCTTTTGATGTGGTTTGTCATTGATGTCACGCCCCCCAAAGATCAAAAACGTGAGAAAAAGAGTCTCTCACTTGACGATTTCATTGACAAACGTTTGGTGCCCTTCAGTATCTTTGTCGGTATCGTTTGTTTGACCTGGGGCAATGTTCAGGCGCTGCTCGCCGATTATGCAAAAACGTATGACGTGGTGGCTGCCGCTTCAAGCTTTTTCCTTTTGTACGCGGGAGCAAGCTTACTCACGCGTCCGATAACGGGAAAATTCTATGATGCTCATGGTCCGGTAGTGTTAATTTTCTCAACACTCGTGTTAATGATTGTGGGGCTTTTGCTGCTTGCATCTCACGCAGGCAGCTGGGTGGTTCTGTTAGCCGGCGCCATCATGGGCTTGGGATTCGGAAACTTTCAATCACTTTCTCAAGTTTCCGGAATTTCTTTAGTGCCGCGTGAGCGCTTTGCTCAGGCTACGAGCACCATTTTCATCTTCTTTGACTTGGGCGTGGGTATGGCTCCGTACTTATCCGGTTTTTTGGTTCAACCGGTGGGCTACGCGGGTATTTTTGCTATTAACGCCGCCGTTGTTGCTCTTACCATTCCGCTTTATTGGGTTGTTTGGAAAAAGCGTCCGCAAAAACTCAGTGTGGGATATGAAGCTTTGACGGACCAGCAAATTAAAAACGAAGAGAACTAAATAAGGCCGGCAACATAGGTTAACCGGCCCTACTAAGTAAATTAATTAATTTTTGCGTGTTTGCGCATCATTTCCATGACTTTATCAAGTGGCAGAGCCTTAATGAGCCGACCGTCATGAGTCGGGGTGTCATGTGCTGCAAAAAGTGAATTGATGATGGCTTCTTCCGTGGCCTCAATTGTGGCCATGAAAATCGGGGTCATATCATCGTTGCGAACAACAGACATGGTTTGTTTGGTGAGTTTTTCGGCTTTGTGTTCCACCCGAACACTCTCGTTGGTGGAAAACGCAATCACAAAGTCTCCGGAACCGTTTGAGGCAATGCCGCCCGTTTTAGCCAGCCCCATAAAGGCTCGTTTGGCCACGCGTTCCAAATTTCTGGCTTCAAGCGGAGCATCTGTGGCGACAATCATCATGATGGAGCCATCGGCGCATTCAATTTCTTTTTGATAAGGGAAGCCTCCCAAAGCTTTGCCAACTTCAACGCCGTTGATATTTAAAAGTCCGCCGAAATTGCTCTGTACGAGCACCCCTACGGTGTAGCCGCCCATATTCTCCGGCAGTTTGCGAGAGGCCGTGCCGATGCCGCCCTTAAAGTTAAAAGCTTTTGTGCCGGTGCCGGCGCCCACTCCACCTTCTTCAACAGGGCCATTCGTAGCTTCAATAATGGCTTTTAACACGTCATCGCGGGTCACAAAACGTTGGCGAATATTGTTGATGGCGCCATCATTGGTTTCACCCACAACACAATTAATGGACTGCACGTCGTTGTTGTCTTCAAAGCTGAAAACATAGTCGATGATGCCGTCAATGGCGCTCGCCAAATTTAAAGTGTTGGTCAATACGATAGGGGTTTCAATGTTGCCGAGTTCTTTAACTTGCGGATAGCCCACCATTTTTCCGAAGGCGTTGCCTAAGAAAATACCGGCGGGAACTTTATGCTTAAAAATGTTATTCGTATGAGGCAGGATGGCGGTGACACCCGTGCGCATTCCTTTGGAATCATCAATTTTGGTGATCTGCCCAACTTTTACCCCTTCGACATCAGTAATGGCGTTGTTTTTACCGGTAGGCAAAATGCCAAAAGAGATCCCTAATTCACGGGGACGTTTCCCTTCATATTGATTTGACATGGTCTATCCTTTTAAACAGAAAAATGCGAGTGTTACTTTAGCAGGTGCCACAAAAAGAATCTGCCGCTAATCAGCAATTAGCGGCAGAGAAATCGAGAAACCGTTAAAAATCAGTTCTTAAACAGACTACTTTTTGGAAACGATCTTGTTATGTTCCTTCATCATTTGCATGACCTTATCGACAGGCAAAGCCTTCACAGTTGTGCCCTTATAGGTCTTTGTGTCTTTCGCGGCAAATAACGAATTAACAATGGCTTCTTCCGTGGCTTCAATCGTTGCCATGAACAAAGGCGTCATGTTGTCGTTTTGCACCACATCGCGCTTGAGCGTTTCGTTGGCCTTAGCATCGTAGGGCACACGCATGGACTTGTTCGTCGAGAAGGCGATCACAAAGTCACCGGATCCGTTCGAAGCCACGCCACCGGCTTTGCCCATGCCAAGCCACGCGCGCTTGGCAACGCGTTCAAGGTTGCGGGAGCTTAAGGGGGCGTCGGTGGCCACAATCATCATGATGGAGCCGTCAGCGCTTTCAATTTCTTTTTGGTACGGATAGCCGCCCAACGCTTCGCCGACTTCAACGCCGTCAATATTGAGTAAACCGCCGAAATTCGTTTGCACCAAGACGCCAACCGTGTAACCGCCCATGGATTTCGGCAGTACACGAGAAGCCGTGCCGATGCCGCCCTTGAACCCGAAGGCGATTGTGCCGGAACCGGCTCCTACACAGCCTTCTTCAACCGGACCGGATTTGGCAGACTGAATGGCTTTCAAAACGTCAGCTGGTTTGACGAAACGGGCGCGAATATCGTTGATCGAGCCGTCATTGGTTTCACCGACGATGGCGTTGACCGAGCGCACATCACCGTTATCCTTAAAGGAGAAGGTGTAGTCAATGATGCCGTCAATGCCGGCGGCAACGTTAAGTGTGTTGGTTAGAACGATAGGCGTTTCAATATTGCCTAATTCTTGAACTTGCGGGTAGCCTGTCATCTTGCCGAAAGCATTGGCAAGGAAAACACCGGCCGGCACCTTGTTCTTAAAGATATTGTCCGAATGCGGAACAATGGCGGTGACACCCGTGTGCATGCCCTTCTTTTCGTCAACGAGCGTAACTTGACCAACAAGCACGCCTTCGACGTCCGTAATGGCGTTGTTGGCGCCCGGGTGTAAAACGCCGATTTCAATTCCCATGTCGCGCGGACGGTCGGCAGCCAAAGCAAGACTTGAAGCGGTCAACGTAGCGGCCATTAAAATGCCAGCGGCAATTTTTGTTAATTTCATGATGTCAGCTCCTTCTTTTAAAACATATGTAAGGTACATATGTCCATTCCCAAGATACTCCGCTTTTTTAATTTCAGTGTAATCCAAACACGTAAGGAAAAACCCGAGTATCCTATTGGATGACTCGGGTCGGGTAATGAAAATTTCTGAAGAAATTAAGCTTTAGGCAACTTATCGAGCTGTTCCTGAACCTTCGCTAAAAGTTTAGTGAAGTTTGCCAGGCGTTCACGCTCTTGGTTGACAACGGCTGCCGGAGCACGCGCTGTGAATTTTTCGTTTGAAAGCTTGGCATTTGCCTTGGCGATTTCGCCTTCTAAGCGAGCCGCTTCCTTACCTAAGCGTTCACGCTCGGCGGCCACGTCAATCTTCACGACCAGCATGAGCTTGTAGTCTTCAACAATAGCCACCGGGGCGATCGAGCCTTCATTTGCCTTATTGATGTCTTCGCAAATGGTGACTTCACTTACGCGAGCTAAATGCATGATGTACGGGGCCACTGTCTTCAGTACATCTTCATTGCCTTGAACAGCCAACGGGATGCGTTGAGAGGGAGACAGTTGCATTTCTCCACGCAGGTTACGAACAGCGTCAATCATTTGCTTTGTGAGCGCCATCTTATGGTCGGCTCCGGTATCCTCACCGGCAAAACAAGCTTGCGGATAATCCTGAATCATCACGCTAGTTTCTTTGTCCTCGGTGCGTGTACCGGCTACAACGCTGACCTTTTGCCACAATTCTTCCGTGATAAACGGAATAATCGGATGAGCTAAACGAAGCACAGCTTCCAATACTGTGATCAAGGTATGACGTGTCGCACGTTGTTGGGCTTCAGTGCCGTTAGCAAGCTGCACTTTGGACAATTCCAGGTACCAGTCGCAGTATTGATCCCAAACGAAGGAGTAGATGGCGTTGGCTGCATTATCTAGGCGCCATTCCGCAAAGGCTTTTTCCACTTCAGCAATCGTGCGGTCCAATTCACGAAGAATCCATTCGTCCACGAAAGAGCGTTCTTGCGGCAGGCTCACATCCAATCCGCAGTCCTTGCCCTGAACGTTCATGAGCACAAAGCGCGTGGCGTTCCAGAGTTTATTGCAGAAGTTGCGGTAGCCTTCAGCGCGGCGCAAGTCAAAGTTGATATTGCGGCCGAGCGTGGCGTAAGCGGCCATGGTGAAACGCAAGGCATCGGCGCCGTGCGGAGCAATGCCGTTCGGATAATTTTTGCGGATTTTCTTTTCAACCTGGGGAGCCTTTTCAGGCTGGCGCAAGCCGCGCGTGTTTTTCTTCACCAGGCTTTCCAGATCAATGCCGTCCATGATATCGAGCGGGTCAAGCGTGTTGCCTTCGCTCTTAGACATTTTCTTGCCTTCAGCGTCACGCACCAAGCCGTGCAGGTAAACGCCTTTGAAGGGGACTCGACCCGTGAAGTAGCGAGTCATCATCACCATACGAGCAACCCAGAAGAAGATGATGTCGTAGCCCGTCACGAGCATGGAACTCGGCAAGAAAAGATCATAGCCTTCGCTAGCCATCTTTTCCTTGTCAGGCCAACCGAGGGTGGAGAAGGGGACCATGGCAGAAGAGAACCACGTATCCAGAACATCTTCATCGCGTGTCAGTTTCACGCCGGCTCCAGCCTGAGCCTGCGCTTCTTCTTCATTATGGGCGACGTAAACGTTACCTTTTTCATCGTACCAGGCTGGAATTTGATGCCCCCACCAAAGCTGGCGGGATAAGCACCAATCTTGAATGTTTTCGAGCCATTGACGATAAACACCACGCCACTCTTTGGGCTGAATATTGACTTCACCGGACTCAACAGCCTCAAGACCGATTTCACCGATGGATTTGCCGGGGAAGTAGGCCGTGGCGGGAGCCGGTTTGCTCATAGCCATGTACCACTGCTCGGACAACATCGGTTCAACCACTTCGCCAGTACGAGAGACTCTCGGCACCATGTGTTTGTGATCCTTAATGCCGACTAAAAGTCCTTGAGCTTCTAAATCTTTAATGACCGCTTTACGAGCTTCATAGCGGTCCATGCCGCGGTATTTTTCCGGGACATTGTTATTCATCTTGGCGGTCTTTGTTAAAACCGACATCGGCGTAAGGTTGTGGCGCTGACCGACTGCGAAGTCGTTAAAGTCATGCGCGGGGGTGATCTTCACGCAGCCGGAGCCAAACTCACGATCAACGTATTCATCGGCGATCACGGGAATGGTGCGGTTGCAAAGAGGCAGAACCAACTCTTTGCCAATAAGCGATTGATAACGTTCATCTTCAGGATGAACGGCCACGGCTTGGTCACCGAAAAGCGTTTCCGGACGGGTGGTTGCCACTACAACACCTTCACCACCATCGGCGGCCGGGTAGCGGATTTCCCAAAGGTGGCCGTTTTCTTCAACGCTTTCGACTTCCAGGTCGCTCACGGCGCTTTGCAGCTTCGGATCCCAGTTCACCAAACGAGTGCCGCGATAGATCAAACCGTCGTTGTAGAGTTTGACGAAAGTATCCACGACCACCTTGGAGAGTTTCTCATCCATGGTGAAATACAGGCGATCCCAGTCAACCGAGTCGCCCATGCGGCGAATCTGCTGCAAAATCGTGCCGCCGGAGAACTTTTGCCAGTCCCACACGCGCGCAATGAAGTCTTCACGCTTCATATCGCGGCGATTGAGTCCTTCTTTTTCAAGCTGACGTTCAACGACGATTTGCGTGGCAATACCGGCGTGATCGGTACCCGGCACCCAAGTTGTGTTGTAGCCCTTCATACGGTGGTATCGCACGAGCGTATCCATCACCGTCTGGTTGAAAGCGTGCCCCATGTGCAAAATACCCGTGATATTGGGCGGGGGCAGCTGGATGCTGAAGGAAGGTTTCGTCGGGTCAAGCTTGCCGGCAAAGTAGCCGCGCTTTTCCCACGTTTCGTACCAGCGCTTTTCAATTTGCGCCGGTTCAAAGCTCTTGGCAAGTTCTTCAGTACTCATTTTTCGATCTTTCTAAACTAAAGTTTTTATAAATTCGGTGTTCGTTACGACAAATTGGAACGTTTGTCGGATTGTACGATTTTTTCAATTTCCTCATGAACCGCTTCTTTTACAGCGGCCCTTAATTGATTAGTTAGGTCTGCACGCAGACGATGGTAACTATTGTTAATAGCCATGCTTAAAATATCGTCCATTTGCGCTGATACGTTCTCGGCGATGCGGTCACCGGCGAGCACCAACGCCATTTCCCGCTCAGACAGCGAAGCGGCGTTTTGGCCATGACCGGGCATGCTGACCGGTTCAAGCACACGGCTTAATTTTTCCCACGAGACATTGATTCGGTCGTTAAGAACGGGGATGTCGTCGTGATGAGCGATGGTGGGCTCTTTTCGCAGTAATTCATTGGTCATGCGTGTGCTCCTTGGTCATGGGCGACGGGAGCTAAACCCGCCGACCGGTAAATCTTAAAACGCTCGCGCGCAGGCTGCCGCTCTGACTCTGCCGCCCCCACGATATCAATCACCCGTCCAAAGCGGCTAAAGAGACTCTTCCAGTCATCAGGAACTTCATCATCGAGCAGTAACAAAACGTCTCTGGCGGGTAAGAGTTTTTCGTCCGTGTGGTAAACAATCGGCGTTTCGGCCGCCAACTCATCATCGGCGGCGACGTGGGGGTAAAAGCCCGTTGGCTCGAAACTCCAGAGTTGACGGACAAAGAAATCAAGCCTATGCGCGTCGCGCGTCCACACGGCCACGCTCATGTTGTTGGCACGTGCCTTGCGAACGACCCGGCAGGCGTATAGCAGCCTGTTGGCAACGTTAAAGTGAAAATCGATTCGTTGCGCCATTTTTTGCTACTCGGCGACAGTGGCCATTTGGTGTAAGAGCATCATCAAAAGCGCAACAGGACGTCCGGTGCTGTGCGCGTCTTTTCCGGACTTAAAGGCGGTGGCCGCCACGTCAAGGTGAGCCCACGGTGTTTCATTGTCGACGAATTGACTTAGAAATGTCGCTGCCACACAGGAGCCGCCCACTCCGCGCGGGCCGGTGTTAACGCAATCGGCAACATTGCTCTTGATTAATTCTTTGAAGCGGCGTCCGCCAAAGGGCAAGGCCCAAACCGGATCGTGGGCGACATCAGCCGAGGTTTCAACCATGTCACATAAAACGGGGTCATTGACAAAGAGGCCGCTGATATCCGAACCCAAGGCCACCTCAACGGCACCGGTCAGCGTCGCCACGTCAATCACCGCTTCCGGCTCAAAACGCTCAACGTAAGTTAACACGTCGCACAGTACCAGGCGGCCTTCAGCGTCGGTGTTCAGCACTTCAACGGTTTGACCGGACATGGT
>CAJMEC010000040.1 GCA_905212345.1 uncultured Sutterella sp.
AGTTGGTTGTATTTCCAGTGAAAGTAGGACATCGCCCGGCTCCCCATTCAAAAAACCCCGAGTCTTTAGGATTTCGGGGTTTTTTATTGTATATTGCGATTAAAACTGCGATAAAATTCACGGATTGGAGCTTTGTTTACTCCTAGCTGTTGTTATAAAGGATCCGCATGATATTCAGACGTTCACTCGTCTCTGAACTCGCTAACACAGCCGGTGCTGTGTTTACGGTTATCTTCTCGATCGTACTGACGATCGGGCTGGTCCGTATTTTGGGTTTAGCTGCCGGTGGTCGTATCGATAGCGGGACTGTGATGGAAATGGTGGTTTATGAGGCACTTGTTAATTTAGCCCCTCTATTAGCCGTTTCTCTTTTCATCGCTGTGTTAATCACGCTAACCCGAAGCTGGCTCGATAGCGAAATGGTTGTCTGGTTTTCTTCGGGTGGAATCAGTTTAGTATCTTGGATTCGTCCGGTTCTGCGTTTTAGCATCCCCATTATCCTTCTCATTACTGCATTGTCGCTGGTTATTTCACCCTGGGCAAAGGGGCAAAGTGAGCTGAACCGGGAAGTTTGGTCTCAGCGTGATGATGTTGACAGACTTTCGCCTGGGCGATTTATCGAAATTTCAGGTGGCAAACAAGTTTTCTTTATTGAAGAAGTTTCAGCTGACGGTCTGTCCGTTAAAAATGTTTTTCTCACCGAGACCGATCCTAAATCCGAAATGGTTTTAATGGCTGAGACGGGGGAAGTGACAACGAATGAACAGGGTGACCGTTATGTGATTTTGCATGATGGTCGTCGCTATGAAGGTAAGGCCGGGACGCCCGAGTATCGTGTAACGGAATTTAAAACATACGGTATTCGCTTGGATGTAAAACCAGAAAGCGCCATCCAGATGAAGGATGTAGACACCCAGCCCTTACCGTTGCTCGTCATGCAAAAGGATAATTTGGAAGCCCAAGGTGAGTTACTATGGCGAATTTCTTGGCCCTTGGCAGCTCTTAATTTAATTCTGATTGCTATTCCGCTCTCTTTTACGAACCCTCGTGCCGGTCGAAGCCTGAATATGGTTGTGGCACTTTTGCTTTTTGTTTTATATCTGAACGGAATTAGTGTGGGTCGAACTTGGGTGGAACATGGAACTTTCCACTTGATTCCTGCCATCATTCTTTTAAACGGCGCGTTTACTGTTTTGGCTGTTGTGCTCTTTTTGCGTCGCACAATTATGCAACGTTGGGTGCCTGAGTGGTTGACACTGAGTTATTGGCGTGCAAGGAAATAGACTATGAAAGTTATTACCAAGCACCTGACTAAGGAAATTTTGCAAGCTACGGGCTTTGTGCTCTTAGCCCTAGTGGCTTTGTTTGCCTTTTTTGATTTAGTCGGCCAGCTTGGTCGAATCGGCAGCCGCTATGGTCTTTTGGATGCCTTCGTTATCACCGGTTTAAGTTTGCCTATGCGAATTTATGAGGTGATGCCTATTGCAGCATTACTGGGCACAGTCTTTGTAATGAGTCAATGGGCTTCACGTTCAGAATTTACCATTTTGCGCGTGGCTGGATTATCTCCTGTGCGTTTGGCTGCCATCTTAATGGTCCCGGGTATTATTCTGGTGGCTTTTACTTATGCTTTCGGTGAATTTATTGCCCCTTCTTCAGATTCTTATTCGCGCGAGTATCGAGCGACTGTCCAACATAAGACAATGGATATCCGAGGATCGGACACCGGGGCTTGGGTTCGTGAAACGATCGACTCTCCCAATGGTCCCCAGGTTCGTTATATCAATATCCAAAAAATGACGCCGACCGAAGAAGCCCTTGATTGGCGTATTTATGACTTTGACGAAAAGCAGCGCCTGACGAGAGTCATTGCCGCTGAATCCGGTAATTATGTGGATGACCAGGGGTGGATTTTACAAGGGGCCGTTAATACAGCGTTACCTCTTTTGGAAAACCTTACTCAAACCCCGATTATGGATCGCGTCATGGTGAGCAGTCCCACTCGAATGATGTTCAGGTCTGCGATTGATCCGAGCATTTTCGGAGTGATGATGCTTAAACCTGAAAATATGTCCATGAGGTCGCTCTATCGTTACGTCAACCACTTGGAGCAAAGTCGCCAAGAATCGGATCGTTATGAGATTGCCCTATGGAATAAGGCGTTTTATCCAATCGCCATTTTGGTCATGATTGCTTTAGCGATGCCCTTTGCTTACATGAACCGTCGCTCAGGCGGTGTGAGTATTAAGATTTTTGCGGGCGTTATGATCGGTTTGGCTTTCTACACGATCAATAATCTTTTCTCCTATATCGGTATGCTCAATACTTGGCCACCATTGGTGGTGGCGATGGTTCCGACCGCCTGTATGCTGGTCTTAGCCATGATCGGCATGTGGTTTGTCGAAAGACGCTAACATCTGGAGCTCGAGAAATCGGGCTCTTTTTCTATTGATTCCAGACAAAAGTCGCCAATGCCTCAATTGAGGGGCTGAATGTTAATGGGGAATTGTTTATTCAGGCATACGGTAAAGAAGCTTCGGATTTAAAAATTGTCAAATTAACTACAGAAGAAAACTCGAATATTCGAATCAACGATACTGAAGGTTGGGGTTCTGCCATTCATATCACAGATGCGGAATTTAAATCAGGGACAACTTTTTCCTATATCAACAAAGATGAAGGCTTAAAGCCGGTATTTGAGACTGTTGATTTTGAAAATATCAATGCCGCAATTCCACGATTGTTAACCAAGCTAATGGGAAAATCAATATTGGTACACTGACTGGTTCAAATAATATTTTGTCTGTTGAGGATACCGCAGAAAATCAAATAAGCATTGGGAAAAACATGAGTACCAACTTAACCTTGGTACGTTCTGACAGCTCTTACGGTAATTCCATGTCAAGTGTTGATCAAGGCGTTGCTGATTTAGCTGCAACCGTTGATCTGAATACCAATGGAGCAGAAGGTGCCGAAGGTATGAAGGTTGTGATCGGCGCCAATGACATGACCGGTCGCATTGAAGCGGTTTACGACGCCAAGGGCAATAAGATCAGCCAGACTGAAGATGTCAATGAAACAAACCGTACGCTAACCGCCGTTGCTAATCTTCCTGTTGTTGCCTGGCGCGCCGAATTAAATGATCTTTACAAACGTATGGGTGATCTTCGTGCAACGCCTTATAAGAGCGGCGCATGGGTGCGCTATAACGGCGGTAAACTCAAGTGGTCCGATGGTGATTTGGAAAACGACTTCCACATGATCCAAGTCGGTATCGATACGATGCCCACCGAAAACAATATCCGCTTTGGTACCGCTTTCAGCTACACCAAGGGTGATGCCGATTTCGATGGAGGCAGCGCTGATTTGGACACTTACAGCTTAGCGTTGTATGGCACTTGGTTAGGTGACAAGGGACAATACGTTGATGTGATTGGCCGCGTGGCTTCCATTAAAAATGACGCCAATGCCGGAAGCTTGACTGGACAAGGTAAGGCCTATGACGGCAAGATGGATAACACGGGCTTGTCTTTGTCGGCAGAGGCTGGCTGGCGCTTTGCCCTGCCTTATAACCTCTTCATTGAACCGCAAGTCGAAGCCACTTACAGCTACATTGATTCGGATAGCTTCCATTATGGTGATCGTAAGTACGAGCTGCAATCAACGGATTCCTTCATTGCTCGCGCAGGCTTCATGGCGGGTATCCAATGTCCGGATAACAAGGGCAATGTTTATGTGAGAGCTTCTGTGGTGCATGACTTCTTGGGCGAAACAGACATTAAGGTCAGCAACGCTCATATGTCTGGCACGGTCAGCAGTGACTTTGGCGGCACCTGGGGAGAATTCGGCATTGGTGCCAATGTCAGTGTGTCTGACAACACGTATGTGTACGCGGATGTGGAACACACCACCGGTGGAGAAATTGAAGAGCCGTGGCGCGTGAATTTCGGTGTCCGCTATAACTTCTAACTTCTCAATAAAAAAGAGCCCCGTGAGGGGCCCCTACCAGTAAAGTCGCAAGCGGTTGGCAGGTGGAAAGAATCATCTGTCAACCGTTTGTGTCTAAGCGCTTCCTTTAACGTTCAGCTTTCACAACATAGGTGAGAAATGCGTAAAGCACTGCGCCGATAATCATCGCGGCAACCACACCAATATTGGCTTGAGCAAAAACGCTTGCTTTTGTTTCCTCACTTAACAAGAAGCTTGTAATCTTGCCAATGTAGGGGTCACTTGAGGTGATCGTTCCTAATCCAACAACCGTTGCGACCAATAGAGACAGACAGGCACTCCAACGTAAATTTTTTCCTCCTTGAGAGGGCGGCAAAGCCAAGTTAACATTCCAAGAAAGGCGCTTTTGGCGCAAAAGGTCCACGATTTCGATTGCGCCCCAAGATCCCATAATGACGGAAATGGCGGCCAAGAACGATGTGAATGTGGATAAGAATGAGTCAGAAATAAAGGTTAAATAGAACGCCCCTAAGGCAATAATGACAGCATTCATTATCGTTGTGGCGGCTCGGCTCATGGGGACCCCCATTGCCATTAAGGCAAGGCCCGAACTATAAACCCCAGTCATGCCGGCAGACATCAATGAGGTCACGATCACAATGGAGAACGGTACAAAGAACCAGAAAGGCAAAATACCCGTTAAGGCTGCGAGCGGCTCACGAGAAGCGCGAGCCAAAAGTTCCGGATTGCCAGCACTTAACATGACTCCCAAAATCAAAAGAACGGAAACAGGCAAGGCGATGCCGACGGTAGTCCAGAAAATGACTCCGCGCCCGGGAGTTTGACGGGGTAGATAGCGAGAGTAGTCACCGCCGTAATTTAAAAATCCTAATCCAACCATGGTCATGGCTAACACGATTCCACCCAGGAACGTGGCAAAAGAGCCGGAGGGCGCATCGCCCAACGTTGCAAAATTAATTTGCGGGATAAAGAAAAAGAGATAAACCAAAGTCATCAGGCCCGTGATCCAAGCGATGATCTTCTCAATCTTCATAATGAAAGCGTGACCGTAAACAGCGCCGATCATCGTAAAGAAGAGCACAAAGGCAAAACTGACGAGTAAACAGGTTGTTGTGGCCGTTCCTTGGGGCGTTGCCATGACGGGAATCAATTTAGCCACCAAGTCGGCAAAAGTGGTCGACGCCATGGAAAGCATCGTCACTTTCCAGCCCATGTTCGCGACATAACCGAAGAAGGTGGGGACTTTGTTGCCGTGGTAGCCGAAAGCTAAGCGCGATTGCACTAAGGTCGGAAGCCCGGTGCGGACACTGCCGACCGCTAAGATACCCACTAATGAACAAGATAAAAAATAACCGATAACGCCTGCAGCCATTGCTTGGGCGACAGAAAGTCCCAAGCCGAATACGTACATCCCGCAGGTGATACCAAAAATAGAAATATTCCAAGAAAACCAAATCGGGAACAGATCGGCCGGTTTACCGTAGCGCTCGCTATCGGGCACGGGATTAACGCCGTTGGTTTCGATTTGTGAAATGTTATTGTCGTTAGCCATGATAAATAAGAGATTAAAGAGAATACTGTTCGAGTTCTGAGCGAGTAGGGGCGGTTGCCGCCCCCTCGCTTGCTGTGACATGCGCCGCAACGGCGTTAGCAATAAGCGTAGCTTCGGCCATGGTCAGACCGCACATAAGGCCAGCTAAAATACCTCCGGTGTGAGCGTCACCAGAGCCGATGGTATCGACGAGATTAATTTTGAAGCAGGGGATGCGTTTAGCTGTCCATCCTGACGGTTTTTTCTCCGTATAGACAGCACCGTTGCCACCATCGGTAACAACGGATGGATTGCCGGAGCGAACCGACAAGGCAATGGCGGCATCGGTTGCATTGTGTGTATTGGTCATCCACATCGCTTCACTGCAGTTCACGGTATAAAGGCAACCCAAGTCTTCGAAAGCTTTAAGCCGCTCTTGCCCCATTTCCGTAACGCGAGGCCCCGGATCGAAAACGATTAACGCGTTGTCAGCTTTTCGGTTCAGGACCGAGAGCAGCACCTCGCCGTTTTTCCCTTCGGCTTGGTAACCCGAGACGTAGATATAGTCATATTGGGAAAGAGTGAATCGGTCAAACCACTCAGCCTTCATTTGCCGTTCAAGACCGAACATCGAAATGAAAGTGCGTTCCCCGGTGTGGTCTGCAATCGACAGGCACCAACCGTTGTCGCCTGCTCCTTGTTCTCGATAGACAGGAAGGTTGCGTCGGGTGAGTGTCTGTTCGACGAGATCGGCGAATTGTCCCTCTCCCACAGGCATATAAGAGTCAAATGGAAGGCCTAATTTCCAAAGTACATCGGCCACATTAAATGAGCAGCCGCCCACGACCGTTTTCTTGAACTTTCCTTCGATATCAGCGCCTGCGCGAGGCATTTCGTGGACACTTAAAATCATGTCCACAAAAGCGGAACCCAAAATGAAGACTTTTTTCTGAGGGTTGAGGTTATTAACCAGCTCTTTAACGGCTCGCATACTCAATCCTTGTTAAACGCAGGGCGCGCTTCGATGATTTGATCGGCCAACTCGAAGAAATTGAGGTTATTTGTCTC
This sequence comes from uncultured Sutterella sp., assembly GCA_905212345.1. Taxonomy (GTDB): domain Bacteria; phylum Pseudomonadota; class Gammaproteobacteria; order Burkholderiales; family Burkholderiaceae_F; genus Aphodousia. The sequence continues at coordinate 6,569 of CAJMEC010000040.1, forward strand.
TTCGAGTGTCTTTAACCAGTCAGCAGGAATACTCTCAATGCCATTCATGGCTCCGCATATCGCTACGGCCATTGCTCCCATCGTATCGGTGTCTCCGCCCATATTGGCGCACATGATGGCCGCTTTTTTCGCATCCCGGCAAAACCAAGCCACGGCTAAGGCGGCCGATACAGACTCGCTAGTCATCGTGCCTGTTCCGAGGACTTCATAAATCCAGCGAGAATATTCTTCGGGGTCATGAATATTGCAGGCGGCGTCCAGCGCTAATTCAAAACGACGCTTGACTGAAGCTGCCCAGGTGGGTTCGCCGTAAGTTTTAGCGATATCAAAAATCGCTAAAACATCATCGGCAGCCTCATCCCATGAGCGTCCCGCAATGCCGCTTGCAACGGCTTGAGCGACCATGGCCGCACCGGCGATGGCCACATCAGTTCCATGGGTAACTTTGGAGATGTCAGCGACCGTTTTTGCCAGCAATTCAGATTTGTCCGCATCAATTAAGCAACCGACAGGCGCAATACGCATGGCCGCTCCATTGGTGAGCGCGGTTTTGAGATATTGACTCGGATCCCGGCCCTCGCTATGAGCCAAAAGACTGGCTTTGGAGCTTGGCCCCAAGAGATTAATTTCAAAGCCATTCATCGAGATGACCCAGTCGATTAAACGCTTGGCTAATTCTTTAACAGGCGGCACAGCCTTATATTCCAAAAGAGCTTTTAAGACAACAAAAGCTTGAGCAGAATCATCGGTGTAGTGCGCTGCCTTGAAGTAACAGGCGACAATGTTGTCTTCCGGACCGTCTAAAAACGTATCAATCCAACCAAAACGCTCACGTACTTTCTCACGAGGCCAGAGTTCTCCGGGCACGCCCAACGCGTCGCCCAACACCATGCCGGCGATAGCGCCGGCTATTTTGCTACGAGTGCAATTTTGCATGGCAAATTTTTGATCAAGAAAAAAGAAAGATTCGATGACTGCGACAATCAGCAGTATTACAAAAACGGATTGATTTTAACGAAATCAACGCTGTACGCAATAGTTAGAGCCATTAAATGCCCCTTGTTGTCGCTAACAGTTTGGTCAATTCAAGTGGGTTGACGATTGAGTCAATGAGAACCTAATAAGAAGGACTAAAGGATAACTTGAGAGTGTGAAAAAGATAACAAGAAGCGACAAGACGTCGGAAATCTTGTCGCTTCACATCAAAAACACTAACCCTTGATAATCACACCGGCTTGCGGATTAAAGGAAACATTGACAGTTGAGCCCTCGTCAATGATTTGAGTGCCGGGCAGGAAGGGCACGGACATGCTAAAGGCTTTTTCTTGTCCGGAGCCTTCAATGACGACGTGATAGTCAATGCGGTCGCCCTCGAAAAGTCTATTGACAATGCGCATCGAAATAGCATTGTCGGATTCATTCATTGTCAGATTTTCCGGTCGGACAACAAGCAAGGCGTTTTCACCAATAGTTGGCGGATTTTGCTTACCCATGCGGGCAAGCAATTCTTTGCCTGCGACGGCAAAGTGTCCCCAACCGTTTTCATCAACGCTCGCCAGTTTCCCTTGCAGGAGGTTGGCTTGACCGATAAAGTCCGCCACAAAAGGCGTTGCCGGATCTTCGTAGAGTTCCATCGGAGTACCCAACTGGTCAATATGGCCGCGGTTCATTACCATAATGCGGTCTGACATCGTCAAGGCTTCCTTTTGATCATGCGTCACATAAAGGCAAGTGATCTCCAATTCTTGCTGAATTCGGCGAATTTCACTTCTCATGTGCAAACGAAGTTTGGCGTCAAGGTTTGAAAGCGGTTCATCCATGAGCAAAAGTTTGGGCCGCAACACCAACACACGGGCTAAGGCGACGCGTTGCTGCTGGCCGCCCGAGAGTTGATTCGGATAACGTTTTTCTTCTTTGCTCAATCCCACCATGGCCAGCGCTTCACGCACTTTCTTAGCTGCCGCCTCTCCGGTTTCTCCACGAATTTTTAAACCGTAGGCGACATTGTCGAAAATCTTCATGTGCGGGAAAAGAGCATAGTTTTGGAACACAAAGCCTAAACCGCGTTCATTGGCCGGAACATTGGTGATGTCAACGCCGTCCATCAGAATTTGACCGCTTGTCGGCGTTTCAAAGCCCGCGATCATGCGAAGAGTTGTCGTTTTACCGCATCCGGATGGTCCAAGAAACGTTAAAAACTCACCGGGTTTGACCTCAAGGTTAACGTTATTGACCGCCATGAACTCTTCATTGTCTTTGACGTAGCGGCGAGAAATATTTTTCAAAGTAAGTGATACGGACATGATTTATCAGGCTCCAATATGGTCGCCGGTACGGCAGAGTACTTTAGCTAACAGCGTCATCGCACCGGAGGCTGCGAAGACGAGCAAAATCAAGACGACAGAGAAGGCGCAGGCCTGCGCGAACTGAAGTTCAGTCATGCATTCCAAAATACGCGTTGTGATCAGCGTCCAGTTTACGGAAACGAGGAAAATCGTCGCGCTGATTGCCGTCATGGAGTGAATGAATAGGTACTTCATACCGGCAAGGATTGCCGGCAGCACAAGCGGGATCGTAATCGACACAAAGGTACGAGTTGATCCGGCACCCAGACTGCGGCTAGCCTCTTCAATGGAAGGGTCAATCTGCGTTAACGCGGCGATCACATTGCGGATACCGGCAGAAGAGTATCGGAAGAGGTAAGCGGCAATCAAAATATAAACCGTACCGGTGAGCATGATCGGCTTGTCGTTAAAGGCAATGATGTAGGCGATACCGACCACGGTACCCGGCAGGGTGTAGTTCAATAGCGAAACCGTTTCAAGCGTCTTGTGTCCGCGAATCTTAAGACGAGTTGTCACGTAACCGACAAGAACCGCCAATAGGCCGCCTAACGGTGTGCCGATACAGGCGATGATGAGCGTATCTTTGATCGCCTTCATGCCGTGTGTGAACACATAGTTGTAGTTATCAAAGGTGATGGTATTGTTGACGCCCCATACCTTAACGAGAGAGCCAATCAAAATAACGGCGTAAATGGCGATAATGAAAGCAACGACAACCGCGACAATTGAAGCCATCAACGAGGTAAGCGCAATGCCCGGCCCCTTGATGCTGCTCTTGCCGCCGGCTTTACCGCTGACGGTAACGTAACTCTTTTTGCTGACCCAGTAGTGCTGCAGAGCATAAACAACCAAGGCCGGGATCAACAGCATGAAGGATAAAGCCGCGCCGCCCTTAAAGTCGTACATGCCGGTGATTTGCAAATATGCTTGTGTCGGCAAGACAGGGAAAGAGTGACCGCCCAAAACCTGAGGAGTGGCGAAGTCCGCGAGCGAGCAGGAGAAAACCAATAAGAAAGCATTGGCAATGCCTGGAGCGGCCAGCGGCAACGTCACCGTTCTGAAGACTTCAGAGCTGGAAGCGCCCAAAGAGTAAGCTGCATCTTCAAGATTTGGATCAATGCGAGCCAAAATCGTCGAGATCGTCATAAAGGCTACGGGGAAGAAAGTGAGCGTTTCCGAAATAAAGGTTCCCCAAAAGCCATAGAAATTAAAATTATCCAGCCCAAAAAACTGCAGCACCATGCCGTTGGGACCCAGCAAAAGAGTCAAGGCGATACTGCTTGTAAAAGGAGGAGAGATAAGAGGCAGGATAGTAATGGCGCTTAACGCGAACTTGAGCCAAGTGGGCAGATTTAAGCGCGTTGTTACAAAAGCGAAAACGAAACCTAATGCCGTACCGGCCACACCGACCGAGCAGCCCAGCAAAATACTGTTGACAGCAGAGCGCCTGTCATACCAGTTATCCAAGAAGGGTCGGAGGTTTTCAAAGGTGAAGTTGCCGTCAACCCAAAAGGTCATGGCAAACAAACGGCACAGCGGATAAAGAACAAAGACACCCAACAAGAGCCAAAGCATAACGACTGTTAGCTTGGTGGCCGTGTCTTTATTAGCAGATGGTGCAGACGAACTCATGGAGAAATTAATCAGCAATAAAAAACGAACGCCAGAAACAGGATCTAACCATAGCCGATCCTGTCTCTGGTGAGTTTAAGCGTGACCGCAGAGCAACTTACTTGATCACTTCATTGATCCAGCGTTTCGTGAATTCTTTACGCTTTTCACCCTTCCACGTTACATCGACAGAGATTGTCTTAATCTTCGTGAGGTCCAAAATCGGATTACTGGTCTTCACGTCATTGCGTGTCGGCACATAATTGATCTTGTTAGCCACGATGAATTCAGCAAACTTCTTAGAAGTTGCCCAGTCAACGAACTTCTTGGCTTCAGCGTTGTTCTTGCCACCCTTGACAACACCCGTTGCTTCAATACCGAAGCTCACGCCGTCTTCAGGATAGGTGATCGTGACCGGATAGCCCTGTTGTTGAATATCGAGAGCATCCACAATATAGAAAATGCCGGAAGCGCATTGACCCGTAGCGATCGGCATGGCTCCGCCCGCACCGCTCTTGGTGTACATCTGTACATTGGCGTTCATCGCTTTTTGGAACTTGAACGCTTCATCTTCTCCCATCACTTTTACGAGCGAATAAATACGTTCGGTAGCGGTGCCTGACGTACGGGCATCGGCCATTTGCAGGTTGTTCTTGTAGCGCGGATCGAGCAAATCAGCCCATTTGGTCGGCGCTTGCATCTTATTTTTTTCTAAGAACTTGGTGTTGGTGAGGAAGCAAAGCGGAATTAAGCCAATGCCGGTCCAGTAGTTATTGGGATCGCGATAGGCCGAAGAAATCGCATCGGAGTCGGCAGGGCGGTAAGCTTCCAAAATACCCTCCGTGACACCGGCTGCATACATATCAGCCGGGCCGCCTAACAAAACATCAACTTGAGGATTGCGTTTTTCCGCTGTTAATCTCGCCAAGGCCTCACCCGTTGAGAAGCGCAGGAAGTTCACCTTGATACCCGTATCCTTAGTAAATTGCGCAAAGATTTGGGAGGCGTACTTCTCAGGCATGATGGTATAGGCGTTGAGTTCAGCAGCGTTAGCCGAAGCGGTCAACACAACAAGCCCCGCCAAAAGTGCAGAGAGTTTCTTTGACATATCGATTTCCTCGAAGTAAGTGGTGTTTTATTTTAAGAGCAAGGCACAGTCCTTTAAATGAGCTCAGACCGGTGCGCGGCGCAAGAACGGGAGATGCTCAAGGACTATGCTTAAACTTGCATTTTAGCAACGAAATTTAATCACGTTCAGGGGGAATTCTCCGGAAATTTGGCGACAAAAAATCTCCAGTCCACTATAGGAAAATTCCGTGGTGGACTATAAGATTTTTCCAGTTCGGTTGATTAAGTCCGCTTGATTTTGTCATGCGCCCGCTTAAAGTCGATTAGTGCTTTGGCTGTGTGCGACTGTGCATTCATAACTTCAGCAGGTGTTCCGCAGGCAACCACATTGCCGCCGTCAACACCACCTTCCGGTCCCATGTCGATAATCCAGTCCGCTTGAGCCATGATATCGAGATTGTGCTCGATCACAATAACCGTGTTGCCGGCATCGACCAATCGATGCAGCACGGCAATCAATTTTTCAACATCGGCCATGTGAAGGCCAACGGTCGGTTCGTCTAATACGTAGACCGTTCTGGGAGCCTTGTAGCCTCGTCGCTTAATGTCGTCGCGAGCCTTGATGAGTTCAGTGACCAGTTTTATGCGTTGGGCTTCGCCTCCTGACAAGGTAGGCGAGGGTTGCCCTAGACTTAAGTACCCCAATCCGACATCCTGCATCAGTTTGAGCGCATGAGCGATGGAAGACTGGGTGCTGAAAAAGTCAACCGCTTCGTCCACGTCCATGGCGAGGATTTGACCGATTGATTTTCCTTTCCAAAGAACCTCAAGTGTTTGAGCGTTATAGCGAAGTCCGCCGCATGCTTCACACGGAATCTTCACGTCCGGCAGGAAATTCATTTCAATGGTGCGAACGCCTTGTCCTTCGCAAAGCTCACAACGCCCGCCCTTCATGTTGAAAGAAAAGCGAGATATGCCGTAGCCTCTGGCCTGAGCCTCGTTGGTACCGGCAAAAACTCGCCGGATGGCGTCCAAAAAGCCGATATAGGTGGCCGGGCACGAACGAGGCGTTTTGCCGATCGGTGTTTGATCTACTTCTAAAACACGGTCAACATGTTCAAAACCTTCGATATTTTTACAAAGCTCACCCTCATAGGGTTTCTTTTCCGAAAGAGTTTCCGTTAAAACTGGTAGGAGAACCCCTCGGGCAAAACTGCTTTTACCAGAACCTGAAACCCCGGTAAGAACAGTGAGCCTGCCAAGAGGAATTCGAACTTCATGGGCCTTAAGATTATTGAGTCTCGGTTCTTTAATAGTGAGCCATTGTGTGTGGCTGTCAATCGGTCTTTGCGGGATAAATGTATGCTCAATCGGCTTGCGCAGATAGCGGCCTGTCAAAGAGCGCTTATTTTTCACAATATCGGCGACCGTGCCCGTGGCGATGATTTCACCGCCTCGCACGCCTGCTCCGGGGCCAACATCAATGACATAGTCCGCTTCACGAATCGTATCTTCATCGTGCTCAACGACGAGGAGCGTATTGCCTTTGTCGACAAGCGCTTTAAGAGAGTCAAGCAATAGACGATTGTCGCGCGGATGTAGGCCAATTGTCGGTTCATCAAGGATATAGCACACACCTTGAAGATTGCTGCCAAGCTGTGACGCCAAACGAATTCGTTGAGCCTCTCCGCCTGATAAGCTGGGCGAAGATCGGTCTAACGTTAAGTAACCCAGTCCCACTTTTTCCAAAAATTGCAGCCTTAACACGATTTCTTTTAACGCGTCTTCAGCGATATTAGCTTCTCGTCCTGTGAGTTTAAGCTTCCTAAAAAAGTCCGAAGCCTCGTTAACGGTCATGTGTGCCATTTGCGAAATGTTTAGGCCCGCGAATTTCACCGCGCGAGCCACTTCATTGAGACGCTCGCCGTGGCAACTGGGACAAGGATTGGCCTGGGCATCAGCCCAGATCCTTTCTTCTCCAGTCGCGTTTTCATCAAAGCCTTCAATCAAAAGGCCCGTGCCGAAACAAGTCGGGCACCATCCCATCGATGAGTTGTAAGAAAATAATCTCGGATCCAATTCAGGAAAACTTCTACCACAGATAGGGCAAGCCCGATGGGTGGAGAAAATCGTTTCAGTGAGGCTTTCATCTAAGACCGTTAAAACACCTTTGCCAATGGTGATCGCTTCCTGAAGGACTCGCTTGAGAGTCTTTTCGTCCTCAGCTTTCACGGTCACTTCTGCAACCGGCAATTCAATCGTGTGATCCTTGTAGCGGGCTAGTTTCGGAAACTTTTCAGTGCTCACGAATTTTCCGTCAACATAAAGTTGCGGATAACCCTTTTTCTGCGCCCATTTGGCCAAATCGGTGTAGATGCCTTTGCGCTTACTGACCAATGGGGCCATGATGTGAATCGCTTCATTTTTATAGCGACTCATCACGGTTGAAACAATGGCGGGGAACGATTTGGGCTCGACTTCAACTCCGCAGTCAGGACAGTATTGATGTCCGAGCTTTACAAAAAGGAGTCGCATAAAGTGGTAGAGCTCGGTCATGGTGGCAACGGTGGATTTGCGTCCCCCGCGTGAGGTTCGCTGCTCAATAGCAACGGTTGGTGCAATGCCGGTAATGGAGTCCACATCGGGTTTGCTGGCCGGCTGCACGATGGAGCGGGCATAGGCGTTGAGTGATTCCAAGTAGCGGCGCTGGCCTTCTTTAAACACAATGTCAAAGGCTAATGTTGATTTGCCGGAACCCGATGCTCCTGTCACAACGGTAAAACGATTGTGAGGGATGTCGACTGAAATATTCTTCAAATTGTGTTCTTTGGCGCCTTTTATGGCAATAACGTCCGAAGCTGCGGTTACGTCTGTCGTCAACGCATCGATTTTTGCACTCTCTTCAATGAAATAAGCCGAAGTGTTTTTTTGAGCGAGCGTTTTTCTGTATGTTTGAAGCGCCTGCCCTGTATAGGAGTTCTTTTCAGCGATTAAATCATCCAAAGTGCCCTGAACAACGATTTTTCCGCCGGCATTGCCACCTTCAGGACCCAGATCAATGACCCAATCGGCACAGTTGATGACATCGAGATTGTGCTCGATCACGATGGCGGTGTTGCCTCTATCGATAAGCTCTTGAAGAGAGCGCATCAGTTTGTCGATGTCATCGAAATGAAGTCCGGTTGTCGGTTCATCAAAGATAAACAAATCATTTTTACTGGCTTGGGAATTTTTTTGAGCCAAAAAACCCGCTATTTTTAAACGCTGAGCCTCACCGCCGGAAAGGGTCGGAACCGGTTGCCCCAGTTTGATGTAATCCAGACCAACCTTACGGAGCGGTTCCAATTTCGAGACAATAGCCGGGTCATTCTTGAAATATTCACAGGCCTGAGAGACAGACAAATCGAGAACATCCGCAATATTTAATGACTTTCCTTCCCGTTCAATTGTGACTTCCAGTATTTCCGGACGGTATCGTGTGCCGTTACAGGCCGAACAGCGCAGGTAAACGTCCGAGAGGAATTGCATTTCGATATGCTCAAAGCCGTTGCCGCCACACACCGGACAGCGGCCATCGCCCGAATTGAAGCTAAATGTTCCGGCCTTGTATTCTCTGGCCTTGGCTGTGTCAGTTTGTGCAAAGAGATTGCGAATGGCATCAAAGGCACCAACGTAGCTAGCCGGATTCGACCTTGTGGTTTTCCCAATAGGCGACTGATCCACATAGTGAATATTTTCAATCAAATCGGCTCCGAGCAATTCCTTGAATTGACCGGGGGATTCCGTTGGCATCCCTTTGGCTTTGTATAGAGCAGGCACTAAGATGTTTTCGATGAGAGTGGATTTGCCTGAACCTGACACGCCAGTCACAACCGTCAGAACACCAAGAGGAAAGCGGGGAGAAATATCCTTTAAGTTATGTTGTCGAGCGCCTTTCAAAATCAAGCTGGGTGTTTTTGCGTTTATTTTTCGGTGTGTAGCCGTGGCGTTGATGCGTTCTCGTCCGCTTAAGTAACGGGCGGTTAATGTATCGGCTTGAATGATGTCTTTCGGCGTTCCTTTAAAGATAATTGAGCCGCCTTTTTCTCCGGGACCGGGCCCCATGTCATAAATGGTGTCGGCAGCGAGCATGACTTGGGGGTCGTGTTCAACCACAACCAACGTATTGCCTGATTTTTTGAGTCGTTGCATGACACGGTTGATGCGGTCCATGTCACGAGGGTGTAGGCCGATTGAGGGTTCATCAAGCACAAAAAGGGTATTAACGAGTGAAGTACCCAAGGCTGTGGTTAGATTGACACGTTGCACCTCGCCGCCCGATAGTGTTCGGCTTTGTCGTTCAAGTGTGAGATAACCTACCCCTACATCGACGAGGTAGCGTAGGCGTGAGAGAATTTCGTCAACGACCATGCTACCGGCTTCATCGGTTTGTCCCTCGTCTCGAATAACCTCAAAGAATTCCAACAATCTCGATAGCGGCAGCCGCATCAAGTCATAAAGATTAAGACCCGGGAGACGGTTAAGA
>CAJMEC010000041.1 GCA_905212345.1 uncultured Sutterella sp.
CGATGCAGTCGTAGGTAAGCTCGCGCGTGTTCAGCACCGCGCCGACGAAGCCGATGTGCGTTTCGCCCTGCAATACGGCGGCGTGGACGGCGGCGGGTTTGCGTATCACGAACCGCTTCCTTATCTTGAGTCTTTACTCCAGCCGTTTCAGGTTTTTCAGCCGAGGCGCTCCTGTCTTCTTCTTTTTCAACTCGGGTGCGTTCTCTGCGTTGACGACGCGAAGTAGAGTCCTTTTCGCGACGATCGCGGGGATTGCGACGAGAGCGACGATCTGAGCGCCCCTTCTTCTCTTCGTCCTTCTTTTCTTCAACCTGTTTTTCACCGGAACCGAAGAGGAAGTTAATCAAGCGTCGGATCAGACTCGGCTGCTGAGCGGCTTGTGCACGTTTGGCAGCTTCTTCACGAGCGGCACGTTGCTCGGCCTTCTTATTGATTAAGCGGTCGGCTTCATTGTGCTCGGGAGCTACTTCCGGCATGAAGTTACGAAGAACCGGTTCTTGGCGTTTGGCCGCGGGCTTTTCTTCCGGTTTCTTCACACGATAAGGATCAATCGCTTCCTCATCGGGTTGAATTTCTTCAGCCCGCTTGTAACTGGCCACTTCGTCATCCAAGCGTTCATCATCGTAACGGAGACGCTCGATATGGTAGTGCGGTGTTTCGAGGAACTTGTTGGGGATCAAAACGATCGGCAGACGATGACGTTGTTCGATCTTGGCAATATCACGACGCTTTTCGTTCAAAAGGAAGCTGGCGACATCCACAGGGACTTGAGCGTGGACAGCACCGGTGCCTTCCTTCATGGCCTCTTCTTCAAGAATTCTCAAAATCTGCAATGCGCAGCTTTCGGTATCGCGAATAACGCCAACGCCGTTGCAGCGCGGGCAGGTGATATGGTTGCCTTCAGCTAAAGCCGGACGCAGGCGTTGACGGGACAATTCCATCAAACCGAAACGGCTGATTTTGGCCATCTGAACACGGGCCCGGTCATACTTGAGCGCGTCTTTGAGGCGCTGTTCAACCGCTCGCTGGTTTTTCGGATCGTTCATATCGATAAAATCGATTACGATCAAACCGCCCAAATCGCGAAGACGCATTTGACGAGCCACTTCATCGGCCGCTTCGCAGTTTGTTCTGAAGGCGGTTTCTTCGATATCTGAGCCTCTTGTTGCGCGCGCAGAGTTCACGTCAACAGCTACCAGGGCTTCCGTGTGGTCGATCACAATGGCGCCGCCGGAGGGCAGGGGAACCGTGCGCGAGTAAGCTGTTTCAATTTGATGCTCAATTTGAAAACGCGAAAAAAGTGGTGTTTCTTCACGATAACGCTTAACCCGGCCTACCATGTCAGGCATCACATGAGCCATGAACTGGCGGGCTTGATCGTAAATTTCATCGGTATCGACGAGGATTTCACCAATTTCAGGTTGGAAATAGTCACGGATAGCGCGAATGACCAGATTGCTTTCTTCAACGATCAGGAACGGTGCCGGGTTGGCTCGCTTGAGAGCTTCGCCCTTGGGGCCAACGGATTCCGTTACGTACTTGGTCACAACACGGTTACCTTCACGGCTTTGTAACTCGTATTGCGGCTGAGCGGCTTCGCAGATAGCTTCCCAAAGTTTGAGCAGGTAATTAAGGTCCCATTGGAACTCATCAACCGTGCGGCCGATGCCGGCGGTGCGGGCAATGATGCTCATGCCGGCAGGCAACTTCAAACGATCCATCGTTTCGCGCAGTTCTTGGCGTTCTTCGCCTTCAATACGACGGGAAACACCACCTCCGCGAGGATTGTTGGGCATTAAAACCAAATAACGGCCTGCAAGGGAAATAAAGGTGGTTAGTGCCGCTCCCTTGTTACCGCGTTCTTCCTTTTCAACCTGAACAATCAGTTCTTGGCCTTCAACGAGGGCGTCACGGATGGTCGCCGTACGAACATCGACACCGTCTTTGAAATATTGACGGGAAACTTCTTTAAAAGGGAGGAAACCGTGGCGATCTTCACCGTAGTTGACAAAACAAGCTTCAAGGCTCGGCTCAATACGGGTAATGATGCCCTTGTAAATATTTGATTTTCTTTGTTCACGGCCGGCTGTTTCGATATCAATATCGATGAGCTTTTGGCCATCAACAATACCGACGCGCGTCTCTTCGGCGTGCGTGGCGTTAAATAACATGCGTTTCATTGAACACTCCGGGCTGACAACCACTGTCGCAGGTCGTCAAAGTCTGGCGTGCCGTGTCAGAAACAAATCCGTGGCGCAAGCATAGCCGGGAAAAACGTCCGGCCGCTTAATCTTTTCTCAAACAACCAGAACCCCGGTGAATAGCTCTAACCGAGGTCGTGCGAGAAAACAAATTGTTAGACATGTGTCGCGTCACTATCAAAGCCGCGGTAGGGAGAGCACCGAAACGAACGAATTCAAAATAGTAACCCTATTTTGCATCTATGAGCTCAATCCCTCACATGAGGTCTAATAAATACTATCGTCTTAATATTGACAAGTCTGATTCACCGAAAATGTTCAACGGTGATCCCAGTGGGGCTTGTCCAACCACAGATTTCTTCATCACGGCAATTAACAAACGCCTCTGATCAACCAATTGGGTCAGAAAAGAGGACTTAACAAATACCGCTTGCTGCTTTTTGTGTATCAAACACTTAGGCTTCACAGTCTGCAGACAAACCGCAGCTCCACCACGACAACCTGAAAGGCAGCTCTTTCAGGCACACAAAAAACTTCGTTGGACACACGGTTCAACAAAGAGAAATTTTTAATCAAAACATGGCTAAAATGCACATGTTGATTTTCTATCAAAGTTGATCGGTACAAACTACATTTTTTGTTCCGATTCAACAAGTTCCCCATTATATAGAGTTATGGCAAATTTAGTTGGGAAAACCCCTACATTTATTGCATCATCGCAAGCGAGTGCTAAAGCTGATGCTGTTGTCTGGATTCGTATTGGTACGGATGCGGATGGTCAAAGGCTTGATAATTACTTATTTCGTATAGCTAAAGGCGTCCCGAAGAGCCATTTATACCGAATTGTGCGAGGCGGGGAGGTCCGTGTTAACAAAAAAAGAGCTACGGTTGATACCCGTTTACAGTTGGGCGATGAGTTGAGAGTGCCGCCTATTCGTGTTTCGACGATCGCTAAAAAAGAATCAGCTCGTCCCATTGACGATATTGAATTGCCGATTTTGTACGAAGATGAGCACATTTTAGTGGTAGATAAGCCTGCAGGATTAGCTGCCCACGGTGGTTCTGGCGTTAGTTTCGGTTTGATTGAAAGACTGCGAGCCGCCCGCCCTAACCAACCATACTTGGAACTCGTGCATCGGCTTGACCGTGACACAAGCGGAGTGATGATGTTGGCAAAAAGCAGAAAAGCTTTGGTCAGACTTCACGAGATGATCCGAAACGGGGAACTACATAAATCGTATAAAACCCTGGTTTTGGGCGATTGGGTCAACGACCGTCAGCACATTAAAGCCCCACTTTATAAGTTTGTAACAGCCTCCGGAGAACGGCGTGTTTGTGTCGACGAAGAAAAAGGGTTGCCAAGTCACAGTATTTTTCAGCTCATTGAGCGTTTCGGGACCGTCTCTTATCTTAACGTTGATTTAAAAACAGGACGCACTCACCAAATTCGAGTCCATGCTCAATGGGCGGGGCATCCTCTGGTTGGTGATGATAAATATGGAGATTTTGAAGAAAATAAGAAAATCGCTAAAGGCAGTCTCGGTATTCCTTTTAAGCGAATGTTTCTTCATGCTTATCGCTTAGAATTCAAACACCCGATTTCAGGACAGTCAATGTCAGTGACCGCCCAATTGCCTAAAGATTGTGCAGAATTAATTACTGCTTTAAAGCAGGGAAAGGAACAGTAACGATGTTGGTACCCAAATTTGATCTGTTTGTTTTTGATTGGGACGGTACAGTTATGGATACAACTGAGCCGATCGCTGCGGGTATTTGTCACGCTTTTGTCGCCTTAGGTTATAAAGATCCCGGTATGCAAATTGCCCGAAGTGTGATCGGACTGGATTGGAGAAGTGCGATTCTATCCATTGAACCAGAATTCCGCTTTGATCACTACGATCAGTTTGAACAAGCTTACCGTGAGTACTATCTCGTTAAAGAAAAGGAAATCGGGATTTTCCCCGGACTTGAGGATCTGATGCGAAAGATGAAAGCCGCCGGTTTGCGTCTTGCTGTTGCGACAGGAAAGAGCCGTCGGGGGTTGGATCGGGTTTTTGCTCAAACCGGGGTGGGTGATATTTTTGAAGCAACCGTCACGGCTGATGAAAGTGCAGGCAAACCCAATCCACTGATGCTACAGATGTTGGCCGAAGAAACCGGAGTGGACATTCATCAAATGGTGATGATCGGGGACACCGAGCATGATCTGTGGTTAGCAAAAAATGCCGGTTGCGCGGCTGTAGCTGTCAGTTACGGAGCATTCCCCAAGAGTGAATTGGTGAAGTGGAAGGTGCCTGTTGTGGATGATGTGCCCCAGTTAGCAAGCGCTCTAGGTGTTGATGAATTACTTTAAGAATCAAAAGGTGGCATAACTGATACTTTTTTCGGCTGTAGTTGAGATTTATGTATCAGTTAGTGCCACTTAAAACCCTTTCTCTTAAGGTCTCAAATATTCCTTCTGTCAAAGCTGCTGTCACTTTATTGGTTGCCTTATTGATTATTCCCAACCAACCGGAGGTATCTGTTCGAATAGAAGAGTCAATCAAACAAAGAGCGTTGTTTTGCTTATCCTTGATAACAACTCTTGCTTGTAGTTGTTCATTTGAACCTGCAAAAAACAAGGTGTCAGTAACATTTCCTTTAGAGTGGGTTTTAGCGTTCAACAGGCTTACCTCAATGTGATAATCCGCATTGGAAGTTGCTAAATTATCCGAATCGATTAGTTCATCACGAAATCGAACGTTCATTGATTCCACGATATCCTCGGGAACATTTTTTACGTCAATAAATTCATATGAAAATTTTGTATTTTTAGCTAAGTGAACAGGTTTAGAAATCCAAGCGAAACCAGTATTTACATAACTCTTGGGAACAAAGATAAAGCCTTTTTTATCGTATGTTATTGAATCGAAGTTGGCGCACTTTGGGATTTGAGGCGCATTAACCTTATCTGTTGCGGAATGATAAACGTAATAACCAACTTGCCTGTCTAAACGTTTAATCCAATTATTTACAGCTCGATGAACTGTTCCATCATCATTCGCTAACGTCGTGTATTTTAAGTTTGGTCGTATTTCATAATGATTTTCAGTGTATGTAATATCGGCGTAAATTTTCCATTTTTTATAGATTAAATCAGCTCTTAATTCCTGAGGACCTGCCTCACAAATTGACCAGTGATTTTGAGTAGCCGCATTAATAATGCTTGATTTAACAGTCTCAATGGGCTTGGCCTGATAATCACCTTTAAAAATCATTGGTGCTCTATTAGCGCAACCTGTAATAAAAAGACCGAAGAGACAAGTTAGAAAGATTGTAGATTTTTTCATATAGATGAAGTCGAAGTTCTTTAGCCTTGCCGCCAAAAGCTGCCTTGTTTTTTATGTGCGAAATGTTTGAAGTCTTTTTTTACTTTTCTTTCATTGTTTTTTCGGCTTTTAACAGCCAAGATAGCGAAAATAGTGGGCAGTTTTGGTAAATCAATATTTTTTTCAGACCACTCTAAGGCTGTTTTTGTTCTGATGAATTCAGACTCACCCGTAACATCACAAGCAATCGTAATTTTTGTATCGGCTTGAAGCGTTTGACAAAGAAACTCTAAAAAAGCCTGGTTGCGGTAGGGCGTTTCAATAAAAATTTGGGTTTCACCCTTAGCGCTTTGATGCTCGGCTTCACGTAATGCTTGAGTTCTGCTCGGTTCTTTGATCGGAAGGTACCCCAAAAAGCGGAAATGCTGACCGTCTAAACCGCTTGCCATTAAAGCCAGCAAAATAGAACTGGGCCCCACTAAGGGTTTAACTTTTAATCCCTTTTCTTGAGCACGGGCAACGATAGTCGCGCCGGGGTCCGCCACACCAGGGCAACCTGATTCGCTGACAATGGCGATGTCATGGCCTTCTAAAAGCGGGGCGAGCCATGCATCAATTTTTTCACTCGCCGGTTCGTGACCGATTTCCTCAATATGAAGTTCAGCAATTGGCTGTGGATGGGAGGCGGCTTTTAAATACGCTCGGGCGCTTTTAGCATTTTCGGCAAGAAAAAATTGAGTCTTGCGCAATACTTCAAGCGTGTAAGTCGGAATTGTTTCCTCTACCGGACGTTCGGCAATTCGATTAGGTAACAAAAAAAGCGTTCCAGTCATATCTCTTAAGCCTCGCCAATTCCTTCAATAATTTCGAGACCTGCTTGGGCTAAAAGGTTTACGGTTTCAATAAGAGGCAGTCCGATGAGCGCCGTTGGATCGGTTGATCGGACTTCCTTCATTAAAGCGATACCCAACTTTTCAATTTTGGCTGAACCCGCACAATTGAAAGGTTGTTCGCGATCGAGATAATTTTCAAGAGTTTTGAGTGAAAGTTTTTTCATCGTAACAACAGTCGGGACCATTGTTTCAAAGATTTCACCTTTTTCGCCAATGATGCAAAGGGCCGTCAGAAAATGAACCGTTTGACCCTGCATGCTGCAAAGTTGTTCAATTGCGCGTTCACGAGTGTGGGGTTTACCTAAAATTCTTTCTCCCAGAACAGCAACTTGATCGCTACCGATTACAATTGCATTGCCAACCATGGATTTGACTTTAAGGGCTTTTTCGCGAGCCAGTCTGACACAAAGGTCCTCGGGCGATTCACCTTCGCGGCGGCTTTCATCAATATCGGCACAAACACACTCAAACGGAACACCCAAACGTTCCAATAATTCTTTTCGATAGGGGGAACTTGACCCCAGAACTAATTTCTTCTGTAACATACGCCTCGTAACCTTTTTTGGGAGTAAAGGATGTCGAAAAGCAATCAAAACTTTTCCACTGTCGACATTTTTTCAGTGGCAACAAATCGTCAGAAGATTAACACAACCGTGAGCATTTCGGAGATGCCTGAGCTCGCCAGCCTAATTATTAATAGTGAATCAGTAAAACCTTTTGAGATTCAGATTGAAGGCACGGAAGGGGTCCGCGGTTTACCGGCAGCCATACTGACTATCGAGGGAAAAGTGCAAATGCGCTGTACCCGTTGCACCCAACCGATAGAGATTCACATAGAGCGTGAAGTCCCATTTCTTTTTGTTAAAAGCGAAGCAGAAGCCAATCGCATTCCTGTTGAAGAAGATGATGAATGGGAAGTGGTTGTCGGTTCCGAACACATGGATGTGGCCGCTTGGGTGCAGGAAGAAATTATTTTGTCACTTCCTAATTTCCCACGTCATGATGATTGCGAAGCGCCGATTAAAAACAGCGGCTTAGCTTCAGAAGAGCAAGAAGTGATCGAAAGACCGAAACCTTTTGCTAACTTACGAGACTTATTGAAGAAAAACTGATATAATCGCAAAACTTTTTTCCAAGCTTTAGGTAATGGCATTGGCAAGATGCGCATATCTAGGGTATAATCGCGTGTTTTCTTAAAGTGGGGTATTGCTATGGCAGTCCAACAAAATAAAAAATCGACCAACAAGCGCGGCAATCACCGTGCTCATGACTTCTTGACGAACCCGGCTACGGCTGTTGAACCGAAGACCGGTGAAGTTCACCTCCGTCACCACATCAGCCCGAACGGCTTCTATCGTGGTAAGAAGGTGATCGACGTTAAGGGTGAATAATTCACTGGATTGAGAAAAGCGCTCTGAAGCTAATCTCGACTTTAGCCTTCGCCGGCAACGCCGAAAACCCCACAGCCAATGTGCAAAACGTTGCGGTGGGAGACAAAACGGGAAAGCTTCATCAGTGATTTTCAATCTGTCGATTAAAAAAGGGAATCCGAAATTTGGGTTCCCTTTTTTCGTTTTGTGTTTAAAATGCCCGCATGCTGACAAACCCTTCAATTACAACCTACGAGATTTTTCTTCATTTTGGTTCCTTGCCGAGACAGGCTAGGCAATTTCTAGTACCTTCCGTAACCGGTTGCCGTTTGCATTAGATACATCTTTTCAAGGTTATTTTGTTTGTGTTCCTTGTGAGGTGTGAAGATGTCTGAAAAAACATTTGCTAGTGCATTTTTAATGGTGATTTTCCTGGCTGCATTGACAGCGTTCGGTCCCTTTGTGACAGATTTTTACTTACCGGCGATGCCCGCTCAAGCCAAAGATCTTAACGCCTCTGCCGCTCTGACCCAAGCAGGTCTTTCCGCTTCTATGTGGGGGCTTGCTATCGGTCAACTTATTGTGGGGCCATTGTCAGATCGAAAAGGCAGGAAAGTGCCTCTTTTGTGTTCATTGGCTATTTTTTGTGCGGCGACCGTTGCTTGTGTCTTTTCGCCGACAATGGAATTTTTTGTAATAGCGCGTTTTGTACAAGGACTGGGCGGTGCAGGTGGTATTGTTCTGGCTAAGTCAATTGCAACCGATCTGTATAGCGGCCGGGATTTAGCCAAGTTTTTGTCCATTATTGGAGCTGTTCAGGGATTGGCGCCGGTGTTGGCACCGATTTGTGGAGCGCTTGTCAATGAATACCTCAATTGGCGTGATATTTTTGTGGTTTTGTTGGCTATTGGTGTAGTGCTCTTGATCTCTACTTTATTTTTTAAGGAAACTCTTAAGAGTTATCGTCCGAATACCGCCAAGTTTCCTTTTTTCAGTCTTTTTGCTCTGTTAAAAAATGACAAAACATTTGCCTTGCTTCTCGTTCAGTAGTGTGCGGGTTTTGGTTTGTTATTTGCCTATATCTCAGCCAGTCCTTTTGTCTATCAGGAACTTTTCGGCCTCTCGCCTTTGACTTACTCGATAGTATTTGGTTGCAACGCGATTGTTATCACCATTGGAACCTTTGTTTGTCAGAGGTTCAAATCTGCTCTGATTTCTCTGAAATTTGGCTCCATTGGAATGCTATTGGGAGCGAGCCTCATTGCAGCCTCATTGTATTGGCAAGCATCGGTTTGGATTCTTGAGGCATCGATCGCTTTTTCGTTGTTGAATTTAGGTCTCACCATTCCATCCGGAACGTCTTTGGCATTGGATCGGCAACGTGAGCGCGCAGGTAGTGCAGCGGCGCATCTCGGAGCTTTGGGTTTTGTCGCCGGCGGTATCGTTGCCCCGCTATCGGGTTTGGGGACGGGCGGAGCCGGCTTTGCCGCTGTCACCCTAATTTCAACAGCGATCGGTATAGTCGCTGCGTTTTGTGCGGCTCAAAAGCTTTGCCTTGAAGAGCGATCAGTAGTGAGCAAGTAGTGTCTGATTTAGTCCAAAAACGCCAGGACTTTTTCTAAGAAAACTGACGGACACTCTTCTTCGGGACTGTGTCCGCAGTCTAATGCTTCACCGCTTACCGTTACCGCTTTTTCTTTCCAAGTACCAACCACATCATAGAGTTTGCCGACTGTGCCACGAGCACCCCACAACAGGTAGAGAGGGCACTGGATTTTTTTCTCAGCATCCTCTTTATCGTCATCGAGATCAATGGTGGCGGCTGCGCGGTAATCCTCGCAAATCGCGTGAATGGTTCTGGGATCTTTGTAGCAGCGAAGATATTCGTTAAAGGCTTTGTCTTCAACACAACCCTTAATTTTGATTTGCCCATTAATGTGATGATGCAGGAAATAGTCAGGATCAAAACCGATCAGTTTTTCAGGAAATGGTTCCGGTTGGATGAGAAAGAACCACCAGAAGTACTTTGTTGCGAATTCCTTGTTGGTTAATGCGTACATCGTTGCGGTCGGCGCAATATCGACAAAAACCGCCTTTGTAACGCTTTCCGGATAGTCAAGAGCCAATCGATGCCCCACTCGGGCGCCTCGGTCATGGCCTATGAAGGCAAAGGTTGGCATGCTTAACAGTCGCATTAACGAGATGAGGTCTTTAGCCATTTCTTTTTTACTGTATGGGCGGTGATCCGGTGTGCTCTCAGGCTTATCCGTGTCGCCATATCCGCGCAGATCGGGGAGGACTACCGTGTATTTTTGAGCCAGAAGCGGCGCGACTTTTCGCCAGATGATATGGGTGTGAGGATGACCATGCAAAAGCATGAGAGCAGGGCCTTTGCCACCAATAGCAAAGCGCATCTTGATTCCAGTCTCGAGGTTTGCATCCATGAGGTTGAAGCCATCAATAAACCCGCTAGGACCAATATTTGCTAAAGAACTTTCGGTTTTAATCATCGTTGACCTCAAAAAAGCGAATTGTTTTCTTTCAGCGCATCAGCTCTTTTTTGATGTTTTCTGCTTTTTCACTGTATTCGTCTGTTTTTTCGCCTATAAAAGATTTAGCGGCTTCGTAGTGATCCATTAAAACATCGCCGGCTTCTTTTACCTGTTTTTCAATATCATCGTAGCCAGCTGCAATACAGCTTTGTGCGAGTGCCTGAGCTTTTTCCAGTCCTTCTTTTTGTGCCACTTCATTGATATAACCGACCGTACAGGTAACATCCGTAATGTCCATGTCATTGCTCGCGGCCGAGAATTGAGCAGCTAATGCGAAGGGAAGGGCAAGCAATAAATGGTGCAGGCGCATGGCAGAGACCTTTTAGATTTAATTGTTGAGAGTCCAAGATTAACATGAGTCTGTTTCAAACTCTGTCAAATTTTGTTTCAAATCTTGATTTTTGGCCTTCATAAACGGCCAGGCATTGGCTTTACAATTAGAGCAATTTTTTTGAGAAAGGCTTTTGTTCATGCCTCAGATTTATTCGAAAATCACAGGGACGGGTTCGGCGTTGCCGGAGCGTTCCACCTCCAATCAGGCTCTGGCCGATGAATTGGCTCTGCGCAATATCGAAACGAGTGACGAGTGGATCCGCACACGTACCGGAATTGAGAAGCGCTATTTGGCCGAAAGGGGATTGACAACGACGCAGTTGGCTGAACGCGCAGCTAAATCGGCTCTTTGGGATGCCGGTGTTGATCCTTCTGAAATCGATTTGATCATTGTTGCCACAACGACACCCGATATGGTGTTTCCGAGCACCGCTTGCCAATTGCAAAAACTTTTGGGCTGTGCCAAAGGGGCGGCATTTGATTTGCAGGCTGTCTGCGCCGGTTTCATTTATGCATTAACCAACGCGAATGCGCTCATTCGTACCGGAGTTTATAAAAAAGCGATTGTAGTCGGCGTAGATATCATGAGTCGCATTGTGGACTGGGATGATCGTTCGACTTGCGTGCTTTTTGGTGACGGGGCGGGCGCCGTTGTGTTGGAAGCGTCTGATGAGCCGGGGATTCTAGCCGCAAGGCTGAGCGCGGACGGAACGCTCGATGAAAAGGTGTTGGGCTGCAACGCTTTTGTTAACGGCGGCGAAGTTCATGGCGATCCCTTTGTTCGCATGGACGGTCAGCAGGTGTTCCGTATGGCCGTGGGTTCCATGAGTGAGAGCGCTCAGACTGTTTTAAAAGATGCTGGTCTTACCGTTGACGATATCAATCGATATGTTCCGCATCAGGCTAATTTGCGCATTATGCAGAAAGTAGCCCAAAAGATTGGTATTTCGGAAGACAAAATGGTCGTGACGGTTAATCGACACGGCAATACCTCCGCGGCCTCCGTTCCGTTGGCATTGGATAACGCCGCGCGTCATAATGACATTCAAAAAGGTGATGTGGTTTTAATGCAAGCTGTCGGTGCAGGCATGGCTTGGGGCAGCGTTTTAGTCAAATGGACTAAGGAGAACATTTAATGAAATTAGCTTTTGTATTCCCGGGTCAAGGCAGTCAGACTGTCGGCATGTTGGATAGTTTTGCAGACAATGCTGTCGTGCAGACCGCTTTAAAGACCGCCAATGACGCATTGGGTGAAGATTTGGCCGAGATGATTCACAGCGGCCCGGCTGAGAGTCTTAATATGACGGTGAACACTCAGCCCGCCATGCTTACTTCAAGCGTTGCCCTTTATCAGGCTTGGCTTGCTTTGGGCGGTAAAAAGCCTAAAGTGATGGCTGGACACAGCTTGGGGGAATATTCAGCGTTGACGGCTGCCGGTGTATTTGATTTGGCTGATGCGGTGCGTCTTGTTCGCTTCCGCGCTAAGGCCATGCAGGAAGCTGCTCCTGTGGGGCAAGGTGGAATGGCAGCCATTATCGGTTTAAGTGATGAAGTGGTGGCGCAAGTCTGCCAGGAAGCTTCTGCTCAAGGCGTGGTTGAAGCGGTAAATTTCAACTCGCCCGGTCAGGTTGTGATCGCAGGTGAAAAGGCTGCTGTTGAAAAGGCTTGTGAATTGGCTAAGGCTCAGGGCGCTAAGCGCGCACTCGTTTTGCCGGTGTCGGCACCTTTCCATTCTTCTTTGATGAAGCCTGCAAGCGTTGCCCTTCGCGCCAAGCTTGAAGAAACTCCGATGAAGGCTCCCGAAATTGACGTTGTCGCCAACGTGGATGTAAAGGTCCATAAGGATAAGGAAGCGATCATTGAGGCGTTGGCCTCTCAGGCAGCGGGCGCCGTTCAATGGGTAAAGACTATTCAAGCTTTTAAAGAAATGGGAGTTACGCATATTGTTGAATGTGGTCCGGGGCGTGTGTTAGCCGGACTTATTAAACGTATCGACAGCTCCATTGTTGTCAAAAATATTAATTCTCAAGACTCGCTTGTGGCCGTGCTTGAAGAAATTAACGCTGCTCAATAACTTAAGCAATAGGAAATAAAAATGACGAATGTGTTTACTGCTGACGCATTGAAAGATCAAGTGGTATTTGTGACCGGTGCTTCGCGCGGAATCGGGGCGGGGATTTTGGATGCTTGCCTGGCTGCCGGCGCAACGGTTATCGGCACAGCCACGAGCGAATCCGGCGCAGCCCGCATTACCGAAAAGATTTCTCAGGCTGGCGGCAAGGGTGAAGGCGTTGTTCTCAATGTCACCGATGCCGAACAAAGCGAAAAAGTCTTGGCCGATGTAGCGGCTAAGTACGGTGCCGTGACGGTGTTGGTAAATAATGCCGGCATCACGCGTGATGGTTTGGCCATGCGCATGAAGGATGAACAATGGCAAGAGGTGATTGACACGAACCTGACGCCTGCCTTCCGCTTAAGCCGTATTGTCATGCGCGGCATGATGAAAGCTCGCAGTGGTCGCATCATTAATATCGTGAGTGTTGTGGGTTCCATGGGTAACGCGGGCCAAGCCAATTACGCGGCTGCCAAGGCCGGGGTTGCTGGTTTGACACGCGCTTTGGCTCGTGAATTGGCCTCACGCAATATCACGGTCAATGCTGTGGCTCCCGGCTTTATTGAAACAGACATGACCCGCGCGTTGCCTGAAGATCACCGCCAAGCCCTTTTGGCTCAAATTCCGCTTGCGCGCTTGGGTCAAACGGATGATATCGCCAATGCGGTGCTTTTCTTGGCTTCGCCTGCCGCTTCCTACATTACCGGTGTGACGCTTCACGTCAACGGTGGCATGTATATGGTATAGTCCGAAAGGATGAGGGTTTTCACCCTCATCTTTTTTATTTGCTCTGATAAAATACTAAGAAGTTAATTTTTCGGCGCACCTAGTGGCTGCGTCGGTTTGAATTGTCATCAAGGAGACTTATCAAATGAACGACATCGAACAACGTGTCAAGAAGGTTATCGCCGAACAATTGAGCATTAATGAAGCAGACATCAAGAATGAATCTGCTTTCATCGAAGACCTCGGCGCCGATTCTTTGGATACGGTCGAATTGGTTATGGCTTTGGAAGACGCTTTCAAGATTGAAATCCCGGACGATCAACAAGAAAAGTTGCGTACGGTTCAACAAGCGATTGACTACATCCAAGCCAACGCTAAGTAATATTTGCCATCTCTAAGATGGATGCCCCGCCTTAAACACCAAGTAATTGGTTGAGTTTGGGCGGGGTTTTGTTAATGAATTGAATATTTAAGGGAGAATGTCCATGCGTCGTGTAGTTGTAACCGGGCTTGGCATGGTTTGTCCGATCGGCAATGATGTAAAGACAAGTTGGGAAAATGCTTTGGCGGGGAAAAACGGTATTGGTCCGATTACCCGTTTTGATGCGAGCGGCATGGGCTGCCAAATCGCCGGTGAAGTCAAGGACTTCAATGTTGAAGAGTATTTGCCTGCTAAAGAAGCCCGTCGTTATGACCGCTATGTGCATTATGGCGTTGCCGCAGGCACGCAAGCTATTCGTGACGCAGGTCTTGATTTAGAAAAAGAAGATCTCACACGTATCGGCTGCTCTATTGGTTCCGGTATCGGTGGTTTGGGCATGATTTGCGACAACTACCTTGCGCTTCATGAACGCGGTGCCCGTCGTGTTTCTCCCTTCATGATTCCCGGCACAATCATCAACATGATTTCCGGTCAATTGTCGATCATGTTTGGCTTAAAAGGTCCGAATATCGCTCATGTGACGGCTTGCACAACCGGTCTTCACGGAATCGGTGAAGCCAGCTGGATCATTCGCCGCGGTGATGCCGATGTGATGGTGGCCGGTGGCGCTGATGCGAGCATCTGCCCGGTCGGCGTGGCTGGCTTTGACAATATGCACGCTTTGAGCCGCCGCAACGATGACCCGGCACACGCATCCCGTCCCTTTGATAAAGACCGTGATGGTTTCGTGATGGGTGAAGGCGCCGGTGTTGTGGTGATCGAAGAACTTGAACACGCCTTGGCTCGTGGCGCTCACATTTACGCTGAAATTGTGGGCTACGGTTTGACGAGTGATGCCGGTCACATTACGACGCCGAACACGGATGGTCCGAGACGCTGCATGGAAATGGCTCTGGCTCGAGCCGGCATCAAACCGGAAGACATTGATTACTTGAACGCTCACGGAACATCAACAAGCGTTGGTGATATCAATGAAACCAAGGCAATCAAAGAAGCTTTTGGTGAAGCCGCTAAGAAGCTTGTGGTGAACTCCACGAAGTCCATGACCGGTCACTTGTTGGGTGGTGCCGGCGGCATTGAATCCGTCTTCACAATCTTGGCTGTGAAGAATCAAGTCTCGCCCCCGACGATTAATATCGTTGAACAAGACCCGGAATGCGATTTGGACTACTGCGCCAACGTTGCTCGTCCGATGAAGATTCGTTACGCTATGAAGAATTCCTTTGGTTTCGGCGGAACGAACGGTACGTTGATCTTCAAGCATTGGGAAGAATAATTTCTAGCTTGTGATTAATATATGGCCCGAAGAATCTGAATTAGGCTCTTCGGGCTTTGTTCTTTCTGTTTAGGAGTAATGATGGATATCCAAAAAGACAATCAGATGTATATGCAGGTGGCTATGCTTGCTGCGAAAAGAAGCTATGCCAAGCGTCTTAAAGTCGGTTGTGTGATTGTGAAAAACAATTCCATCATTTCAATCGGTTGGAACGGTATGCCGACAGGCTACGACAATTGCTGTGAGATGGAAGTAGACGGTAAGTTAGTCACGCGGCCCGAAGTGCAGCATGCGGAACTTAATGCCATCGCGAAGTTGGCTTATAACGGCTACTGCAGTAAAGATGCCGCGATTTTTATTACACACAGTCCCTGTATTCACTGTTCACTGTTAATTCAGAAGTGCGGCATCTCTCATGTCTACTATCACGAGATGTATCGTGATGATGCCGGTATTAAATTTTTGAAGAGTGCGGGAATTGTCGTAGAACAGCTTTAGTTGAAGATAATTGTTGTTGCACTGAGCCCACGTTTTGTGGGCTTTTTTATTGCCTGTTGATATGTGTCAAGACGATTTTCTGGGGGGGGGCACATATAGCCCCTGTTGTCAAGTGATAAATGCGTAAACG
>CAJMEC010000042.1 GCA_905212345.1 uncultured Sutterella sp.
AGCCGCGCCAAATCCGTCTTTTTTGTCGGCGATCCCAAACAGTCGATCTATCGATTCAGAAATGCCGACATCAATACCTATCTGGCCGCACAGGCCGATATCGGTGAAATTTATGAGCTAAAGAAAAACTATCGCTCCTGTCCGAGCCTCATCGAAGGAATCAATCGTTTCTTTACCGAGTCGGCCACCCCATTTTTAGATGCCGGCATGGGTTACAGTGCGATTTCAGCCGGATCCAATAAAGGTCCCCTTTTACTCAAAAAAGGCGATTCGTTTGAAGCACTACCCACCTTTGAAATTTGGACTAAAGAGAAAGCGGCTTTAAATCCTACCGGTGACCGCAATCAGCAAATCAACCTCATTGCCAATGAGATTGCCGCTTTACTATCCGGCAACGTTTATAAGTCTAAAAATGAAAGGCTCAAACCTAGCGACATCGCTGTTTTATTTCGCGTGAAAAAATACGTACCGGATTTTCGGGCTGCCTTGGCTAAAAAAGGCATTCGTGTTCTTTTTCAAGATGAAAACAGCATTTTTTCAACCGATGAAGCGAGAGAGATGCTCCTTATCATCGAAGCGCTAGAGTCACCCCGGGATATTAAAGCGTTGCGCTTAGCCAGAAGCACAAGACTGATGGGCGAGAGCATCAACGCGATCATCCCGGAAGCCTTCGAACGCGAGGGACAGTCGGAATTAGACGATAAGGCTGCGCTTAAGGCCCGAGAGCTTATTGAAGAAGCCCTCACGATATGGAATAAGCGTGGAGTTTCCGCCGCCATAGCTAAAATTATGCTTGAGTGCGGCACACAAAAAAGACTCTTGCCGCTTCAAGACGGGGAACGACAGCTCGCCAATTATCAGCATCTCATGGAAGCGCTGCAGGAGACTTCTTTATCTTTAAAAGGCATTTCCGGTTTGGCCCGATGGCTGAGCCAGCAAATTCAAAATCCACCCGATGATGAAAAGTATCAATTAAGGCTTGACAGTGACGCGGACTTAGTCAATGTCATGACTATTCATAAGAGTAAAGGGCTTGAGTATCCGGTCATCTTTTTACCCTTTGCCAATGCTTTGGAATTGGGGGCCGCCGGTCACCATAAAACTCGTGTCTTTAAGAGCATTCATAACGGTCGGATTTCATTTACTTTCAGTTTTTATCCGGTCTATCCGAACATTGACGAAATGCTCTACCATGAGGAGGATTTGGAAAACTTGCGCTTGGCTTATGTGGCCATGACCCGAGCTTCCCAACGCTTAGTGTTGCCCCTGACGTACTATAAAAGCGGCAAGGCTTTCAAAATTACCAGCAATGCCTATGCTAAGGCATTAACAGGTCAAGAAAAAGCCAGCCAAAGCGATTTTGAAACCTGTCTGACTCATTGGCTCAAAGACGCGCCCGAAGGACTGGCCGTGCGGAAAATAGCCGATGATACGCAATGCCTTTCATGGCACAAACAAAGCGCAACACGTCAAGACAATAATGAAACCGATGAAGAACTCAGTGCCGCGTGCGGCCGAGTGATTCCCACGTCATGGTTTCCGACAAGCTATACAGCCATTGCACGAGGAGCAGCAGAAACAACGGAACGTTTGACACTTATCGCAGAAAAAGAAGATAGCGATGAAAGTGAATTGATGAATCGTGAATCTTTTGAAAAAAGTGAGCAGCCGAAAGATCCTCAGACACTGACCATTATGGATTTTGAACGAGGCCTTGAAAGCGGTACCTTTTTGCACGCTCTTTTTGAGCGAATCGGGTTTGATATTGTAAAAAAGGCCGCTGACGGCTCAGCGGAATCCGAGGCAACGCTTAATCGAAACCTTACGCGTCTCATGATTCCTTTCCAATACCATTTACAGCCCTATGGCATTGAAGGATATCTGCCGGTTTTAAACAAACTTTTAAAGGACGTGCTTTGCTCAAAGATAGTTGATAAAACTGTATTTGGAACTCAAACGGATTTGAGGTTGTGTGATTTAAGCGCTAAACATAAAACCGCCGAAATGAATTTCACGATTGCGATCGGCAATCCGGCCGAAGGCCATCGTCCGGTGAGCGCCAAAAATTTGAGCAAACTTTTAAAGCATTTTGATCCCCTGTATCACATTGAAATCGACAATGACAGAGAGTTGCGCGGCTACCTCACAGGCGCCATTGACCTTGCCTTTGAATTCGACGGCCGGTTCTTTGTTTTGGATTGGAAGGGCACAAAGTTAGCCGATACGGCGGAAGGCTTTTCCCATGAAAGAATGCTCGAAGAAATCCAAAAACATCATTACAGCCTTCAGTACCTGATTTATCTGGTCGCTCTCAGGCGTCACCTGCGTTTTTGCGGAATTGAAGACCCCGATGAAAAAATGGGTGGCATCATTTACGCCTTCATTCGTGGAATACGCAAAGACGATCCCAAACCTTTCGGTGTTTTCACTGCCCGGCCGCCCAAGGCATTGATCGCCTGTTTGGACGATTTTTTTGAAAATGGTTATCACGAAGGTTCAGTGAACGCGTACGCTCAAACCGCTCAATTGGAAGGAACGATTTAATATGATTCGACGTAAACCACAAGCCATTGTTTTTGATCTGGACGGCACCCTTTGCGATTGCGAACATAGGGTTCACTTTATGCGTGAACGACCGAAGCACCGGGAAGAGTTTCACTCGGCCTGTGTTTTTGACAAAGTTGTTCCCGCCTGTAAAGCGCTAATCGACATGGCAGAAGAAAAAGGAATCAAGGTTATTCTTTTATCGGCCCGCCCAGCCCGCTTTAAACCACAAACCGAAGAATGGCTCACCAAGAACAATATTCATTATGATCAGTTGATCCTGAGCCATTATCCGGAACTGAGCGACCCGGACTATAAACTTAAAATGTACCGGGAACTGATTGAACCTTTTGCGGATGTTCTCTTTGCCGTCGATGATCGTGATATCGTGGTTCAAATGTGGCGAGACAACGCCATCACGTGTCTCGATATCGCAGGCAATCACTTTTCTTAGACAGGTAAGCGACCATGGCAGACAATCAAACAGAACTCAGCCCCATGCAGCTCGCCTATCGAGCGATTGGCCTTTCACTTTGGCGAACACGCCAAAGGGCTCTCGGCACAAACGAAAACGCGCCCGAATGCCTTTTCAAACTAATGGACGCTTTGGCCATAGCTGATGAAAAAGGAAGTGTGTGCATACAATGGGAAAAGACCGAAGCCTTCCTTGGAGGCGAAGAAATTCAACTTTTAACTGAAAAACGTCTGCTCGCGCAAAAACCACAGTCAGACCGGAAAAATATTGACGAGGAGATTCCTTTTGTTCTCGACATCGGCGAACGAGTTAACCGTCTGTACATGCAGCGTCACTTTGAACAAGAACGTGATGTCGCCACCAAAATTTTGGCTTTTACACAACAAGATTCTTTCAGTTTAGCGACTGCGGCAACCCAAACACTCAAGCACTTGGATACCCTGCGTTATAACGAATCCTCCGATGACGATCCCTCACGCGCAGAACAACAGGGGGCTGTTGCAGAGGCCTTGAAAAAGCACTTTTTCATTATTACTGGTGGACCCGGTACCGGCAAAACAACGGTTGTTGCCAAACTTTTGGAATGTCTTCTAGCTCAAGACGCTTCGCTTAAAGTGGCTCTGGCAGCTCCCACGGGTAAAGCCACAAGCCGCATCATGCAGTCTCTTATGGGATCATGCCAACGTTTCCCATCATTCTTTAGTCGTGTATTGAAACGAATTCAAGAAAAAACACTTGCCGCCCAAACTATCCATAAGTGGCTTTTGACACGAAATGTTAAAGGCGTAATGCCCAGTGAAAAGGATCCGTTGGATATTGACGTTATGATCGTGGATGAAGCCTCCATGATTGATTTGCGATTAGCCCAAAGACTATTAAAAGTGATTGATCCGAAAAGAACCCGTCTGATTCTTTTGGGTGATAAATTCCAGTTGTCTGCCGTGGGACCGGGTTCTGTCTTAGCTGATCTGACCGCAGAAGATGGAGCGCTTGCCAATAATATGGCTGAACTGACCATCAGCCACCGTTTTACAAGCGACTCCAATGTCGGCCGTTTGGCTCAAGCCATCAAATCGGCCAACTCTAGCTTTAATGGTGAAGACTTTATCAATCAATTTAAAAAAGCCGAAGACGGCAAAGATAAGGTAAGTATCCGCCTTTACCGAACAGGTTTTGTTGATCCGTCTCTTATTAACTGGATTCGCCCACATATCAAAAGCTATGTGCAAGTGCTAAACGACTACCTTAAGGATTTGGAAAATCTGATTGCCGATGAAAATCTTCTTAAAAAACTGTGGGATGAAGCGGAGAGATTTCGAATCTTAGCTGCGCAGCGCGAGGGGGCGAATGGCGTCAATGCCATTAACCGGTTAATGGAAAGCATTGTTCGGGAGCATGTAGGTGCTGAAGAAGATTCCCTTTTTTATCCTGGACGCCTGGTCATCATCCGAAAAAACACGCCGATTCTTGATGTCTACAACGGTGATGTGGGAATCGTGATCCCCCAAGCGGACGATCCTACCCGATATGATCTTTATATCGGTGACCGCCATAAACGCATTCCTGTCGGCCTCTTACCCGAACACGATACAGCTTTTGCCATGACGATTCACCAATCACAAGGCTCACAGTTTGAACACGTTGCTGTGCTTTTGCCGGTTGCGGATGATAATCCCTTGTGCTGCCGGGAACTTTTCTATACGGGCGTTACCCGTGCTCAAAAAGAAGCGGCGGTCTTCGGAACGTTTAAGAGTATTGAAGCCTCTGTTTTACATAAAACAGAACGCTCTAGTGGCTTGGCAGATCGCCTTCTAGGTCGATGATGAAAAATGGGCTCCGTCAATGGAGCCCTATCATCTTAATATTAAAGTACGATTAGATTTTTCCAACCAATTCAATTGAAGGTTTTAGCGTTTTCTTACCCGGCTCCCACTTAGCAGGGCAAACCTCCCCCGGATTCTCGGCAACGTACTGAGCCGCTTGAACTTTGCGAAGAAGTTCCTTAGCATCACGACCGATACCACCGTCGTGATGTTCCATAATAACGATCTTGCCTTCAGGATTAATCACAAAAGTTCCTCGCTCAGCCATACCATCGGCTTCGATCAAAACATCGAAATTACGAGCAATCGCCTTGGTGCTATCGCCTAACATTGGGAACTTCACTTTACCGACCGCCGGCGATGATTCATGCCAAGCCATATGCGTGAAATGTGTATTACAACTGACTGCGTAAATTTCGACCCCAAGCTTAGTAAATTCCTCATAGTGTTCAGCTAAATCTTCTAACTCCGTAGGACACACAAAAGTAAAGTCTGCCGGATAGAAAAAAATGACAGACCAGTGTCCTTTAAGGCTTTCTTCGGTTACAGTAACAAAGTTACCCTTTACAAACGCTTCTGTTTTAAAGGGCAATACCTTGGTATTTAAAAGAGACATTTTATTCTCCTAATTGATAATGATTATCAATAATGATACAGAGAATAAAATTTTTAAACGTAAAGAAATGTCAGAAACTATGGAAATGATTGGAATTGGGCCACGGATGATTCCTGTGACCCATGACAAAGCTAAACAAACCGCATCACGCACATAATGCCGATCATAATAAAGGCAATGGCAAGTTTAGCCGCGATGCCGGCAATCATACCGATCCAAGTGGCCCAACTGACTTTGCCTGCTTTTCGCATATCGCGGTGACCGATCATTTCACCTACAAAAGCCCCAATAACGGGGAAAAGGAAAATACCGACCAAACCAAAGGGGATTCCGACGATTGTGCCGACAAAGGCACCGGTCAAACCCAATTTTGTCGCCCCCGCTTTCTGCGCTCCCATGGTCTGGCTCACCCAATCGATGATAAGCGAGATAACCGTCAGCACGCCCAAAGCGATGAGCGTTCCCCAACCGAAGAATTGATAATCTTCAAGGTAGGCAATGAGCCAGCCGCCCGCAAAGATCATCGGAATACCGGGCAAAGCAGGAATAATGGTTCCGGCCAACCCAACAAGAATCAACACAAACGATACAGCGTACAAACCGTAGGTTATCAATGCATCCATAGTCTTATACTCTTGCCCTATTCTTAAATTGTGTGTACTCACCAAAGAATGTGAGCTCCACCGTTCCGGTCGGACCGTTACGCTGTTTGCGGATAATAGCTTCAGCATCGCGTTCTTGGTCCGTATCCTTTAAATCTTGGTTATAAACAACGTCACGATAAAGGAAGATAATGACGTCAGCGTCCTGCTCGATAGAACCGGATTCTCTCAAGTCACTCATCATCGGGCGTTTGTCAGGACGTTGTTCCAATGAACGATTTAACTGAGACAAACCGATAATGGGACAGTTGAGCTCTTTAGCCAAAAGTTTCAGTCCACGAGAAATATCGGAAATTTCCTGCGCGCGGTTCTCTCCGCGTCCATCACCCGACATCAACTGAATGTAGTCCACAACAATGAGTCCCAATTGTTTGACTTCACGCGACAAGCGTCTTGCGCGGGATCGAACATCAGTAATCGTCAAACCCGAAGAGTCATCAATAAAGATATTATGCGAATTGGCAATATCGGCTACCGCCGCCCCCATCTTTTGGAATTCGTCACCTTCCAAGCGGCCATTTCTTAAATGTTCCAAACGAATGCGCTGATAAGAGCTGATCAAACGCATAGCCAATTGTTCCGCCGGCATTTCCATGGAGAAAATCGCAACAGGCATCTCGGCACGCATGGCAACATACTCAGCGATATTCATGGCAAAGGTCGTTTTACCCATAGCAGGGCGCCCCGCCACGACAATCAATTCACCGGGGTGCATGCCCTTTGTCAGCCGATCTAAATCAATAAAACCGGTCGGCACACCCGTGACAGGATTTTGGCTCTTGGAGTTATAAAGTTTCGTGATCTGCTCAGAAACCGCAGCTAATGCGCTCTTCACGGGTTTTAATCCAGCCCCGGCAACTTGGGCGTCTTCACTGATTTTGAAAATAGAACTTTCTGCCCGATCCAAAATGTCTTTTGTTTCCATTCCCTTGGTATCCAGGGCAGAATCGACAATCTGTGAGCCGACATTAACCAAACTGCGAAGAATGCTTCGGTCACGCACGATTTCAGCGTAACGACGAGCGTTGGCCGAGTTGGGCGTGTTCATGGCCAAAGAGTTTAAAAAGCTCTTGGTTCCTTCCTGACCTAAGCCCACGGCTGCCATTGAATCGTGAACAGTCAAAACGTCGGCGGGACGCCCTTGACTGATAAGCTGAACAATATGCTCGTAGATGCGACGATGATCCCCCCGGTAAAAGTCTTCAGGCGAGACAACGTCATTCACCATGTCAAAGACACGGTTATCAATCAAAAGGCTTCCTAATAAACCTTGTTCGGCTTCTGTCGAATGCGGTGGTAAGCGTACGGTATCGGTGGATTTTTCTTCAGGCATTCTGACAATAAATTCATAAATGTATTAACAATGGAGAGGCTATTTTAGCAGACGACCTTGTCCGCTCTTGAAAGAAAATGTTTCTGCAAGCGAAATATTTTTGAGAAATAAATTCCCGATGGTAAATTCTCACCACCGGGAATATCTTATTGTTTTTTAATAAATATTATTAATTACCAAGCGTATCGGACGCCGACATTGAAGCGATAGTCCGTATCCACTTCACCGCCGTTTCCAGCCTCTAAATCAGCATACAGATGAACTTGATCGGTGGCGTTGTAATCGGCGCCTAAACCATATTCATACCATGTACCGCCAAGCGATTCGGTGAGCGTTCTGGAAACATTGGCTCCCTTGCTGTAACGGAACTTAGCATCCCCTTCCCAGTCATGCAACACAGAGGCTTTTAAGAAGACTCCACCTCGGCCTTGACTATCTTTGTAGCCCATCTTCACGCCGACCCGACCGACCAATGAATCAACGGAGTCATTTTCAACCTTAATACCAGTTGACGTATGATAATCAGCGTCAAACACATGGCCGTACCACATTTGAACTTGAGGTTCTAAATAGAATTCCTCGGTGGCGAAATAACGCCAGCCCATTTCAGCCGAAAGCGAAGCAGCGTTGGTGTGGTAGTCCCCCGTGGATTTAATGTCATTGAAACGAATATCAAAGGCATTCTTCATCCGACCGACTTTTCCGACTAAGTCTAAATAAACACCATTGTCAAAGAGCCAGGAACCATAGCCGCTGAATGTATAAAGATTGCTGTCGCCGTTACCGTAGTCAAAATTATTATCACCATCGGTGTATGAGAATGCGCCACCTAACCAGAAGCCATCTTGAACTTGACGGTCGTAGCCAAATTGGAAAGCGGTATAGCGATTGGTTACGTTTTGATCGCCGTATTCCGCTTTACCGTGATAAACACGTGTCCAAAGACCATTGGATTGCGCTGAACTATCTCTTAAATCACCGACACGGCGGTGCATATCATCGATTTCGTTACGCCAAATATGTAAGCCCAAAGCTGCCATTTCGGCAATACCGTGAACATTGGGATTATCTGTTTTACCAGTTATTTTGACATTTGTTGCGGTACAACCCGGACAACCATCAGCAACGACTCCCGTGGCACCATCAAAAATATCGTTCGCTAACTGTTCAACTTTAACACCCGGTAAACAACTGAGTTTATTGTGACGCTCGCCATCTTTCAGTTCTTTAATATTAGTCTTCACAACGTTAGCCAGTTTGTCTAAGTCTGCTTGAGCATCCCCAGTATTGTTACCAGCGGCACCAATAACTAAGATTTTTCCAGGATCAGTTTTTAAGTTCATATTGCCTTTCTCATCTTGTGCCCCAGTTAAATAGACATGGCTGGCACTTGACGAATCGGCAACATTGATGGTCATTGAGTCGATATCAACAATAATGTCTTCTGGACGCCAATCAGAATTATCTTCCTCTTTCCAACCTCCAAAATCGACCAATGAATCAGCAGCCAAATTCATTGTTACATTTTCACCTTTGAGCGTAAGAGCCGGCATGGTTTGTTTAGAGTAGTTCACTTCTAAAGTTTCATCGCCATTGCCGAATACAGAGGCTTGAATTTTTGCTCCTTCCTCTAAAGTGATCTCTTTAAGTGTAACTTCAGGAAAATATTTTGTCGGGTCTTGTGTTTTAACATCAACATAAGTTTGCAAACTTAATCTGCTATTTTCTCTAACAGTAACAGTTTCAATCATCGCTTTGGAACTATCATTGAGCTGAATGTGTCCTTTATCTCCGATAGCTACAACATCTCCAAAATTAACTTTATTATCATTAAAAATTTCAACTCGAGCGTCTTGTTTTCCAGTTTCGTCTTTTAAGGTCACACTTTTTATTTCAAAAGACTGTTCTTTTTCCCCACCTTCTGACTTTCCGATTCGCAAACCAGTCCGCATACCGTTAGACTCTATGTACAACTCTTCGATACCACTTAAAACCGTGGGATCTTCAATTGTTAAACCAGTCCAATAGGTTGCTTGATTATTCGTAAATTTGGCATCCCGTATTTCCAAACGGTTAGTGGAAAATCCACTTCCCAAAAGGAAACCGTCACCATATGAGTTAGAAGCGGCTCCTTTAAATACAACCTTATCGGCAGTTATCTCACCGAATGTTGGATTGCCTTTACTCGTATATATTACTAGCTCATTAGTCTGAATCGATCCATTATTAGTAAATTCGCCACCAGTCACTTCGATCCGTTGGTTTTGAATTGTCGCCCCCTCTCCCACAATTAAACCATCTGCAGTATTAATGGGATTTTGATAAGGCAAGTCTGAGTCTTCAACCGTTAAAGCTAAAGTCGAACTAGAAATAACCGACAACACCGCCACAGCAATAAGAGTCTTTTTCATAGCATCCTCTACAAGTAAAGAAAGAGTTACTTGAGTTGATTCTGCCCCCCCCCAAATTTTTGCCTTGACCAATATCAATCAAGCAATAAAATCAACGCTTTTTAAAGGAAAACGATAAGAAAAAAGGCCCGATTCTTTTGAACCGAGCCAACTAGCTGTTATAAATCTAAATTTAAAGTTCTATGGTACAAACCGACTTTCGATAACTTTGAGATCCAATGGTTTCTTTACATAAGTTCGTATCCCTCTACCCTTAAGATATTTATCTCCACGTTCATCACAAATGATAGTCGTCCCTTTACCGAAGAGCGCTCCGTCCTGCATGATAACTTCACCATTGACGATTGTTGCATAGGCTTTCTTACGCTCATAGTCCAAAATGGAAATATCCGCGTCAGCGCCCACTCCCAAATGCCCTTTAGTTAGCAATCCTAAAGCTCGCGCCCCGTTTAAACTCGCTTTCACAGCAAACTCATTAAGTGTGATAGCGCCGAATTGCACTAAGCACAGGCCATTTTCAACAATGACATTTCTCGGATAGGTCCCGCCATCCGTTGAAAATGAGTCAACCACAAATGATCCGTTATCACGTTTGGCTTGAGCCAAAATAAAGCGACTTATCGCGGGATTCACTGCAAATGATCCGGAAGTCACTGTCTTATGAGATAGCCAATAATTGAACCCCTCTTCGCCATTAATTAATTTACCAATACGCCCGTCATCACATAGAACACCCACGCGACCTGTCAGAATAGCTTTTTTCATCCCTTCAAAATCAGGAGTACACCCAACTTTTTTCAAACACGTCTCTGTCACCTTGCTAACCGGATGATCATTTTCAATTGTCAAGCGTGTTCCATTAAGGGCGGATAAATAAGATTCAGAGAAAACCTGTGGATTGGATTTCAATAACTTGACCGCTTCGAGAGCCTCATCCAATTCATTTCTGACCTGACCACGACAGTAACTGTTGACATGAGCGACATGGAGAAAATGACCATTAGCCGCCGCCAAGGCATCTTTTAAACCTTCAATGTTAGAGCCATGTCGAGTATTACCCACATGCCAGCCGATCCAGGCGTTCAGCATAGAGGCCTTCTCAATAAAGGAGGCGCTGATATCCAAATCCATCGGATAATGACCGCCCAATAATTTAATACCGATGGCACCGTGGTCGAGCACTTGTTCAATAAAAGACTTTTGCTCAGCTTCGGATGGTCTAGAGGTTAAAATCGTTACTCCTTCTTGTGCCGCTTGTAAGATAGCGATGTTCACACCAGCGCCACTACCCGGAATGGAATCCAAAATATCCTCAAGAGGTCCCGCCATATCCAAAGTGGTTGTCACTCCCGCTAAAGCAATCATTCGTTGCGCATGAGGATGACCAAAAAGCGTTCTCATGTGTGTATGCATATCGATAATTCCGGGCATCACTATCTTTCCTTTTGCGTTTAATTCGCTTTTAGAGGCTTTTGTGATACTCGGAGCAACTTCAGCAATGTGTCCGTCTTCGACAGCGATGTCCATTACTTCGTCAATATGATTCAACGGATCAATGACTCGGCCTTCTCGGATAATTAGGTCATACATACGGGAACCCTCCTTAATGATTATTTTTTCATCATAGGCCTAAATACTTTAATTAAAAATAATTTTTTACAACAAAAAAGGCCCGATTTCCCGAAAGAAATCGAGCCCAAAGGTTAGACAGTTAAGTCAATTAGAAGACGTAACGGGCACCCAAGTTCACTCGCCACTTTTGATCAATATCGCCACCAAAGCCGGTGCCGACATCAACAAACGTGTTGACAGAATCTGTGACTTGGTAGGAAGCACCGAGAGACGCTTCACCCCAGTTGTCATTCAATTCGTCATCGAACTGATGTATAGAACCGTTAAATTCGCAACCTTCAGCATCAGGTTTATGTGAGATTTTTGTACGGAAAAAATGAGACCATCCTGACGCAACCCAAATATCACAGGGCTGTCTCTATAGCCTAAAATCCTCTTTTTGTGCTTATTTTTCGTTAGACCAACTTTGTCTGAGTTCTTTATTGTGGGTGTTGCTCCTTGCATATTGGATTAAGAAATACAGTATATGTTCAAAATCACCAATTTGAAGTTTAAAACCATCATTTTTTAATTCATCCAAAACTTCTTGAAAAGCCCGCTTATATTCCAAGTAATTCTTTCTCTTTACTTTAAAAAATTGTTCATAAACTAAATCTACAATAAAAAATTTTTCGGGTTTAATAATTCTCAGGCACTTTGTGTAAATTGAAAGATCCATTCCATGCACACACTTACAATCCGCATCTATGCCCTCATAAGTTGCCTCGCCTTTCTTATCGAGCCTTTCTTTTATTTTGGCAATAAATTTTTCTCTGTTTTTGTGTTTATCAAAATATTCCCTTAATGCCCCAATCGTTCTAACTACACTGCCCCAATAACAGACAGAGTCAATGAAATAGTCTGAAGCCTTATCGTATTCATTTTTTTTTAGTTGTGACTTAGTTTTTGTCCCGACTGGTGCGCAAAGTAGTGTTAAATCATTATTGCAAGATTTAGACCATAAGTCGGCCATTTTTTTGATTTTGTTTTTTCTATCTTGTTCCAGGCACTCGTATAAAGCTTTAACTGCTCCAACAGAAAAATGAAACTTTGCATTCAATTCAACCTCATAGAACCTAATCCTCGGATTCCGCTTACCCAATAAATCGCTCAAGGCATACACATAACAATCCCCATCAGGAGTTATTGTGTGCATAAGCTGATGGCTATAAGGAACACCGCTCTCAATGTCTTTGAAGTTCTTTTTATTCATTTGCTGCCTTCATTCGATAAGCTGTTTGTTCGACTCTAACAAGATTACCCTGAGTTCGCATAGATAAACTATGAAACTCTGTTAAGAGCGCTATTGATCCCAGCTTGGAATCCCTTTGTTTTCTGCCAATTACAAGCAAAAATAGAGGAATTTTCTTTTGCTTTGTATGCATAGTAGTTTTGTAATTCATTATATGTATACACGGAGATTTCCCCATGACGATCAGCTACCAGAAACAGGGCGGACATACATACGGCACGATTTGCACGGTCTCCCGTGTCGGAGACAAGGTCGTCAAAACATATGGTTAGTCTTGATAAAGATCGCCTCGTCTTCTCAAATACATCGGGGAACCGAGCCGCCAGCAAAGCTTCTTCCTCAACTACCTTCAGTGGTTCGTCCAACGCTACCAGAAGAAAGAACTGGGAAACATCCTGATTGACAGTACGGAACTGCCCAACAGCATTCATTTCAGTCTTACCGACATCAGCAATCACAACGGCGAGATCAACACCGAAGTACGCCTGGTCTATGTCGTGCAGCAAAAGACCGGCATGCCGATTTACAAGCGCTGCATCCCGCTTTCTGTTCGTTAGGTTCGTGGGTTGCCTCGGGCTTCCTTCAGATTCCACCCGCGATGGACACCCTTGCCTCAGGCTATGCGCTTGGTACCACCTCCTGAGCTCGGGACTTTCACCCGTTAGAACGTGCTCATGCCGAGCATACCAAAAAGGCCCGATTTCCCGAAAGAAACCGAGCCTGAAAGTTAGGCAGTTAAGTCAATTAGAAGACGTAACGGGCGCCCAAGTTCACACGCCACTTTTGATCGATATCAACACCGAAGCCGGTACCGACATCAACAAACGTGTTGACAGAATCGGTAACTTGGTAGGAAGCACCGAGAGACACTTCACCCCAGTTGTCATCCAATTCGTCATCGAACTTACGTACAGAACCGTTAAATTCGTAATTGCCTTCAACATCACCCAAGAAGTCATGATTGTAAGAAGCCTTGACATAGGCGGAGCCACGGTTTTCAGCAAATTGCATACCGGCCATGACACCAACGCGACCAATCAAGCTGCTCATATCGTCAAACTTAACATCACGACCGATGGAGCTTGTGTAATTTTCCGCACGCAAATGGCTGTAAGTCAATTGAACTTGCGGTTCAATGAAGTAGTTTTGGATATTCCAACGATGACCCGTTTCAATACCGAAGATGGCACCAGTCAACATGTAATCAGCGCTTTCTTTGCCGGCACTCGTACGAAGATCATAGTCAGCATCAATGCGACCGATCTTTAACATCGTATCCAAGAAGCAACCGGATTCATTGAAGTAGCTTCCGTAGAAACCAACCGTGTAGGTGTTGTTGTCGGAACTACCGGCGGTCAAATCCGTATCACCCTTTGTGTAATCAAAGCTGAAACCAATCGTGATGTTATCAGCAATACGCTTATCAACACCCAATTCAACTGTGTTGTAATCGTGTTGGATACCTTGACCATCCAAACGACCATTGTTGTAACGAGCCCAAACACCGGCGGCGTTCGGCGTCGTACGTAACGTACCCATACGGTCAGTTAAGTTCGTCAATTGAGAGCGCCACATTAAGGCGTTGGTGATAGCCAAGTCTTGAGCTGAACGAAGAAGATCATTAGTACGGGTTGCATGGAAACCTGTTTCATCAACGTAACCGGCATCACCCATCAAACCTTGATCTACTGAAGCCAATTTGGCGCTTTCTCCATTAACTTGAATACCTTCCAAAAGGTCTGAAGCAACTACATTTCCAGCTTGTAAATCATCAGAAACAGAAGCAGTGTATCCGTAACTAAGGTTAGAACCTTCTTCTACACTTCCAATCGTTAAAACAGGAGTCGTTTCATTACCAGCAACGTTTAATTTGAAGTTTGCTTGAGATCCGTTGTCAGTCTTGACAGATGCAATTTCCAATACGTTGTCGCTACCTTGTTCGAACGTCACATTGCTATTGGTAACTGTCACATCTCCAGCATAATCATTTAAAGAAATTGTTTGTGCAGACTTCAGATCCGTCACTTTAAGAGCCGTATCCTTTTCAAGGTCCACTAAACCATTAACCTGTGAACCATTCCGCAATGTAACAGTTACGCCTTCATTTTCAACTGAAATGGCCTTTGCTTGACTTCCTGTTGCAGAAATCAAGCCTTCTTTGGTGAATTGAACACCCTTTGCACCTTCAGCAATACGAATTGCCTTTAAATCACCATCGCCTTGAACAATCAAATCCCCTGTATTAATTACAGAACCATACGTAACATTTGAACCATCTTCGTTACCGGCAAAGTCCATTGCTACACCATTATTAAGGACGATAATGGTGCCATGGTTTTCAAGAGTATTACGATCAGTATTCGTAATCATCATGCCATAGGCATTGTCGGCAACAATGGTCCCATTATTGACAATCGTTCCACCATTTTGGGCCATCATAGCTTTAACTTTCCAAAAGCCTTCTGTTGTGCCCTTTACATAAATGAGTCCATTTTTTGCATTTTTTGCAGTTTGACCTTTTCCTGCTAACAGTCCAAAGGCACGATGTTCGGAACTAACTTGTTCAATCCACAATTTCTTATCAAAAGTAGCTTCACCTGAGTTAAACCCGTCTCCAGTACTAGCAGAATTGGTCTTCACATAGTAGGAATCCTTATCAAATTGTGTATATTGATTAGGAGCTCCGACTGTTTCTGCCTCTCCTTCTGGAGCCCAAACCGGAATTTCAACTGCCAATGAAGAAGCTGAAATAGCCATCAAAATTGAACTAGCTAAAATAGTTTTGTTTAAATGCATTTAAATCTCCTGAAATTCGCGCCACATAGCGCGATACCAGGAGCCTAACCCGATACTCATATAGCCCCAAGGGTTATTGAGTAGCACTTTGGATAGGGAAGA
>CAJMEC010000043.1 GCA_905212345.1 uncultured Sutterella sp.
GAGCCGCTCCCAGCGTATCGCCTTCGTCGATTTTGAGCATTGTATAAAGTTTGCCGGCGGGCTCCAGAATACGACGAACCTGTTCGGATGTAATGGCATCAAGTCCGCAGCCGAAACTGACCAAATGCACAAGTTCGGCCCACGGTTTGTCACGAGTGAGCTCGGCTGCGCGATAAAGGCGGCTATGGAATGTCCACTGATCGATGACATCCAGAGATGTCGTGTCGGGCGCCAGGTGTGCGATTGAATCCTCCGTGACAATCTCAACGCCCATAGAGGCGATCAGTGTGCAAATGCCATGATTGACAAAAGGATCCATGTGATAGGGGTGCGAGGCAATCACCACCAGGGGCGCTTTGGAGACTTCGTGCTCACGCCAACACTTTTCCCCCATCTGTCGGACTTGGCGCTGATAGGTTTGCTGCGCGGCTTCCGCACACTGAACGGCCTCGCGAATTTGCGCGATCGGAATTTCCGGA
Organism: uncultured Sutterella sp.; assembly: GCA_905212345.1. Classification (GTDB taxonomy): domain Bacteria; phylum Pseudomonadota; class Gammaproteobacteria; order Burkholderiales; family Burkholderiaceae_F; genus Aphodousia. The sequence continues at coordinate 480 of CAJMEC010000043.1, forward strand.
AAGGCTTCGCTGATGGCCCGTTGAACGGTTTTAGCCTCATTGAGATCAACAAAAGGCGTCAGAAGCTTCGCTTCAGGGTGCGTGCACTCAAAATTGAGTTTCAAAGCTTCAGGATAGCCTCCTACCACTGGACAGGCAAAGCGTCCCGGCACATTCGCAAAGTTCGTGCGTTCTTTCGGAATGCAGGGCAACCAAATACGCTTGAGGCCTTTTTTGGCCAGCCAAGTGACATGCCCGTGAGCAAGTTTTGCCGGCAGACAAAGGCTTTGAGAGGGAATACTTTCAATACCGAGCCCTGCGATATAGTGATCCGAATAGGGGGAGAGCTCCACATGAAATCCGAGTTTCGTAAAAAGCTCAAACCAGTAGGGATAATGCTCATAGATATTGAGCACTCGCGCAATGCCGATTGTGCCTCGAGGGGCTTCGTTTTCGGACAAGGGTTCTCGGTTAAAAAGAAGACTGCACTTTTTGTCAATGAAGTGCTCAGAGTTTTTACCTTCAATGCCTTTGAGAGCAAAATCACAACGATTGCCGCTTACGTGTTTTTGCCCGCTCGCAAAACGATGCAAAGTTAACAGACAGTGGTTGTTGCAGCTCTTGCAGCGAAATTCAGTTGTTTTAACACCGGAAAGATCGAGCGCCTTCGGGCTTAAATCCAAAAGGGGAGTATCCGCCTTTGTTCTTTCGCGGGCAATTAACGCGGCGCCATACGCGCCCATTAAACCGGCTATATCCGGTCGGATTACCTGTCGGCCGATGTAAAGCTCAAAGGCTCGCAGGATGGCGTCATTTAAGAACGTGCCGCCTTGCACCAAGACATGCTCGCCCAACTGTTTGGTATCGGCAATACGAAGCACTTTGTGTAAAGCATTTAAAACAATTGAGTGGCACAGCCCCGCGGCAATGTCGGCAACGGTTGCTCCCGCGCTTTGTGCTTGTTTTACTTTTGAATTCATGAACACAGTGCAGCGGGTGCCTAAATCACAGGGATTTTGCGCATGAAGCGCACTGTCAACAAATTCGTGAAGAGTAAGCCCTAATTGCTTAGCGTATGTTTCAATGAAAGAGCCGCACCCCGAAGAGCAAGCTTCATTTAATTTAACATCGGCGATCGCGCCTGCCGTTACTTTCAGGCACTTCATGTCCTGGCCGCCAATGTCAATCACGTAGCTTGTTTGGGGATCAAAGGCGACTGCGGCGCGCTGGTGCGCGAGGGTTTCGACTTCATTGAATTGGCTGCCCAAGGCCGCTTGCGCAAGACTTGCGCCGTAGCCAGTCGTGCAAATGGCGCGCACTCTGGCTTTATCCGGTAAAGCCGCGGTAATAGCCAAAATTTCCGGAATCAGTTTGGGCAAGGGATCGCCTTCATTGTGGTTGTACCAGTCATAAAGAATGGCGCCATCTTGATCAATTAATGCGAGTTTGACCGTTGTGCTGCCAAGGTCAATACCTAAAAACAGCTCGCCGTTCGCATTTTGCAATTGGCCTCGTTTGGCGCAATGGGCGGCGTGTCGCTTTTTGAAGCTATCAAGCTCCTGTTGATTTTTGAAAAAAGGAGCCAGGTGAGCAGACTCGCCCGCGATGGTGTTAATTGGAGCAAGTTTTTTTAAAAATTCTTCGAGCGTTATCTCATCGTCTTTTGTGTTATCAAGCGCGTCAACGGCGGCCCCATAGGCAACGGCGTATTGTGAATTGTCGAAATGCTCGAAGGTTGTTTTATCGGCCTTAAGTTTGCGCTCAAAGGCTCTCGCCAGTTCCGGTAAAAAATGCAAAGGTCCGCCTAAAAAAGCCACGCGTCCTTCAATAGGGCGGCCGCATGCCAAGCCGCTGATCGCCTGATCGGCCACGGCTTCAAAGATGCTTCGGGCGATTTCTGAGCGGGGAACGCCGCTATTTAAAAGAGCAACGACGTCTGTCTTCGCAAAAACACCGCAGCGCGAAGCAATCGGGTGGGAGCGTTTAGCGTCTGCGGCCAGTTCATTGAGCCCGATGGGGTCGGTGTCTAAGAGCGAGGCCATCTGATCAATAAAGGCGCCGGTGCCGCCCGCGCAGGCCTCGTTCATGCGAAGTTCTACGCCTTGTGTGAGATAAATGATTTTGGCGTCTTCGCCGCCCAGTTCCACGGCAACATCCAAAAGGGGATCATTTTCATGCAAGTACGTCCCTGCTGCCACCACCTCCTGCATAAATCCTGCACCGGTGGCGCCGGCAAGGATCAAAGCGCCGGAACCTGAAAGCCGGACAAAGGCCTTTTGGCAATCATAGTGCGCACTCAAATCCGATAAAAGCCATTTGAGTGTTTTAACCACCGCACTTTTATGGCGTTCGTAACGGGCGGCGATGATTTTTTTATTGCCGTCAATTAGCGCGTATTTAATGGTTGTCGAACCAATATCAATGCCTAAAGACAAACAGGCGTTTTGAAACTGCATATACCGAAACTGAAATAATTATCAATAAAAAGACCCCGCCTGCATCATCAAAATTTGTATGGACTGGGCTTGCTTTGTCTTAAATTTTAACGGAGAAGGAGCCGCTTGGATTGCCTGTTTTTTGACAATTTTGTTATTGCCGTCGGCAATTAAAACGGAGAAATTTGAACTTAGCCTTCCTGAAACGGCAATTGAAAAGAAGAAATTGAAATTAATCGTTGCAGAAACAAAATCCGGGAAAACAACAGATGCTTTCCCGGATCGATAAGGCTTAGGTTTAGTCTTCGATCACTTCAGCCTTTTCAATAATCACATTTTCTTTGGGAACATCATCATAGAAACCCCAACGGCCGGTCTTAACCGCTGCGATTTGATCGACCACGTTTTCACCGTCAACGACTTTGCCGAAAACGGCGTAGCCCCAACCTTGCGGAGTGGGGGCCGTGTGGTTGAGAAAATCATTGTCAACAACATTGATGAAAAATTGCGCTGTGGCCGAGTGAGGATCACTCGTGCGGGCCATGGCGATGGTGTACTTGTCGTTACGCAGACCGTTATCCGCTTCATTTTCGATCGGTTCGCGGGTTTGCTTTTGCTTCATTCCGGGTTCAAAGCCGCCGCCTTGAATCATAAAGCCGGGAATAACGCGGTGAAAGATCGTGTTGTTGTAGAAGCCGTCGCGGACATATTGCTCGAAGTTTTTGCTCGTAGCCGGAGCATGTTCGTAATCGAGCTCGATGTCAATGACACCGTAGTTGGTAGTTAAACGAATCATTTTTATTTCCCTTTGATAACAGACATATTCTTAATGACCACATCGCGGATGGGCACATCATCGTAGTAGCCGACGGAATGCGTTTTGACTCGGGCAATAGCATCGACCGTGGACATGCCGGAGACCACTTTTCCAAAAACCGCGTAGCCGTTACCGTCCTGAGCTTGATTGGCATCGAGGAAGCGGTTATCCCTTACATTGATGAAAAATTGGCTTGTGGCTGAATTCGGATCATTGGTGCGGGCCATGGCAATGGTACCCCGCACATTGGACAGTCCGTTTCGCGATTCTAAAGCAATTGGCGCCCGCGTGTCCTTTTCTTCCATGCCCATCACAAAACCACCGCCCTGGATCATAAAATTCGGAATCACACGATGAAAGAGCGTGTTTTTATAAAAGCCGCTCCTGACATAGGCTAAAAAGTTTTCAACTGTCTTCGGGGCAGCCTTGGCATTGAGCTCAATCACGAAAGCTCCCATGTTCGTATCCACTTTGACTTGAGTGGCTTGCGCAGCAAAAGCGGCAGGCGCGATGGCTACCATGGCTAGGGCAACAACGGCTGCGCGGCGAGTAAAAGAAGTCATTTAAAATCCTCAAGAGTTTTGATCCAAATATTTTTTGAACGCTTTAAGCTTTCTGGCTAACACTTTGTTATCGGGGGCCAGGGAAGCTGCTTTTTCATAGTATTGCAGGGCCTGAGCCGTGTCAGGATTTTTTCCCTGCAAGGCCAGGTCTCCTAAGTTTTCATAACCCATTGAAAAATTGGGATTGATGGTGACAGCCTGTAAAAGAAGTTCACGGGCTTTCACTAAGTTGCCCTCTGAAGCGTAGATTGCGGCCAGATTGTTATAGGGTTCAACAATCTCCGGATAGGACCGGATGAGTTCGTTAAAGTAGCGTTTGGCGGTTGGATTATCACCCATGCGGCTGTAAATGACCGCGCGCTTAAACTTCAATTGAACATTTTGGGGATTGTGTTTAAGCGCTTGGGCAATGTGCTTGAGCGCGTCACGCCATTGATTTTCAACAATGAGCCGGTCAATAAGTTCTATGCGTTCACTTTCCGTGCGAGGCTCGTCGTACTCAAAAGCGGCCATGGCCGGCAATGAAGCCGTGGCACTGAGCAAGATGGCGGCCATTGTATAAGGCAGCAATTTCTTAAGTTTGAACATTTCGAGACATCGATAGTAAAGTCATTTGCATTATATCGGCGAAGCAATCTTTTCTTGTTAAACAAATGCAACGAAGCGTTTCGAAGCTGACGTAATTGGCAGTGGCCACAAATGTGAAAAGATGGTTCGCTCGTCCGCCGCTTCCTATATACTGTCAAGAATCGGTAACTTGATTTTGAAAACAATAAAGAATTTCCATGGCTCTTGAACTTTATTCCACACTATCTCGCCGCAAACAGGCTTTTGAACCGATCACTGCGGGGGAAGTAAAAATGTACGTCTGCGGCGTCACGGTGTACGACTACACGCATATCGGTCACGGCCGCACCTTTATCTCCTTTGACATCATTCGCCGTTGGCTTGAAGCAATCGGTTATAAAGTGACATTTGTACGCAATATCACGGACGTCGATGACAAGATCATTCGCCGTGCTGCTGAACGTCACGTGAGCTGTGAAGCATTGACCGACGAGTTCGCCCGAGCTATGCAGGAGGACATGATCGCTCTTGGCTGCTTGCCGCCTACGGTTGAGCCCCGCGCCACGCACTTTATTCCGCAAATGCTCAATATCATTGAAAAGTTGCAGCAAAAGGGACTGGCTTACCAGACAAAAAGCGGTGACATGGCTTATGCGGTTCGTCAATTTAAAGATTACGGCAAACTCTCGGGCAAATCGATTGATGATTTGATCAGCGGCGAGCGTGTTGCGGCTGACGATACCAAGCGTGATCCGCTTGATTTTGTGTTGTGGAAGAGCGCTAAACCCGGTGAGCCACAATGGGATAGCCCCTGGGGTAAGGGCCGCCCGGGTTGGCACATTGAGTGCTCGGCGATGAGTTGCCACTACTTGGGTGAAACATTTGATATCCACGGCGGTGGGCCGGACCTGATTTTCCCGCACCACGAAAATGAAATTGCTCAAAGCGAAGGGGCAAACGGCAAGCGTTTTGCAAACTACTGGATGCACACCGGTCCCTTGCGTGTGATGAATAAAGAAGGCAAAGAAGAAAAGATGAGCAAGTCGCTCGGAAACTTCTGGACCGTGCGCGACGCTGTTGCTGAAACCGATGATAAGTTCGGTGTCGGTAACGGTGCTCAGGTGCTTCGTTTCTTCTTAATGCGCACTCATTACAGAAGTCCGATTCTGTTTGGACCGGACTTGATTGTCGATGCTTATCAAAGCTTAAAGCGTCTTTATACAGCTTTAAAGGATGTTCCTGCTGACGATTTGCCGCTTGATTGGAACGAAGAGTGCGCCAAACGTTTTGCCGAAGCGATGAATGACGACTTTAATGTTCCGGTCGCGGTTGCTCAACTTTTTGAATTGGCCAATCGTGCGCAGGCTCAAAAGAGCGCCGCGATGAGTCGCCAGTTAAAGAAGCTCGGCGCAATTCTCAATATTCTTCAAGGGGATCCCGAAGTGTTCCTTAAGGGCTCTACAGCCGGACTTGATGAAGCCGCCATTGAAGAAGCTATTGCTGCCCGAGCGGCTGCTAAGAAGGCCAAGGATTATGCGAAAGCCGACGAAATTCGCAAAAATTTGGCCGAAAAGGGTGTGATGCTTACCGATACACCACAAGGGACGACTTGGCAGCGTGTATTGGTTGAAAAGTCTCACTGATTAATGACAGCCCACTTGCCTCACGAAAGCGCCTTTCCCGACTATTGGGAGGAGGCGCTTTTGTATCTTTCCGAGCGCGATCCGGTGATGAGTCGTCTGATTGAGCGCTATCGGCATATAGAATTTAGCGCTCACGAAAGTGTCATCGCTTCCATTCTACGAGCCATTGTCGGACAGCAAATTTCCAATAAAGCGGCCGCAACCCTTTGGAGGCGGCTTTGCCATCTGAAACAAGGCCGTTGGGATTCTTTCATTATGGTCACGCCGATCAATGCGTTGCGAAGTCTTGGCCTTAATCCTCGAAAAATCGCGGCGATGAAAGAAGTGGCATGGCGTTTTGTGAGCGGTCAGTGGAGTGAAGAAGGATTCGCTCGGATGGATGACGCGGCGGTCAGCCGCGCAATTGAAAGCATTCGCGGGTTGGGGCCGTGGAGCGCGATGAGCGTTTTAATTTTTGCTCTTAAGCGACCCGATATTTTTCCATTAGACGATTTTGGCGTTCGACAAGCCCTCGTAAATCTCTATTTTCCCGATGAAAATGTCATTTCTGTGGGGCGCAGTGGGGCCAAAAGCCGTGTAAAATTACTCGCTAATGTTTGGGCGCCGTATCGTACCGTCGCCACTTGGTTTTTATGGCGTTCCTTAGAAAATACGCCCCTCGAAAAAGAGAGTGAATAATGGCAAAACAAGTTTTTTTAGATTTTGAAAAGCAAATTGAAGAGCTTCAAAGCAAAATCGACGAATTAAATGAAATGCAGGAAAAAGATGAGGGCAAAAAGATTGACCTGTCATCTGAAATTGAGCAGCTTCAGCACAAGACTGAAGAGCTTCTGAAAGAAACCTATGCTGAATTGACTCCGTGGCAGACGTCATTGGTTGCCCGCCATCCCCAGCGCCCCTACATGCTCGATTATGTGAACATGGTCTTCACGGATTTTCATGAATTGCACGGTGATCGTGCCTACGCTGACGATACCTCGATTGTGGGTGGTTTGGCTCGTTTGGCCGGTCAGCCCGTGGTGGTGATCGGTCATCAAAAGGGGCGTGACACGAAAGAGCGCATGATGCGCAACTTCGGTATGAGCCGACCGGAAGGCTACCGTAAAGCCTTGCGCCTGATGCGTTTGGCTGAAAAGTTTTCGCTTCCGGTCTTTACGTTTATCGACACACCGGGGGCTTATCCGGGTATCGGTGCCGAAGAGCGTGGCCAGTCTGAAGCCATCGGGCACAATCTCTATGAAATGAGCCACCTCAAAACCCCCATTATCGCCACCGTGATCGGAGAAGGTGGATCGGGTGGCGCCTTGGCTATTGCAGTGGCCGATACGGTCAATATTTTGCAGTACTCTATCTACTCGGTGATTAGCCCCGAGGGGTGCGCCTCTATTTTGTGGAAAGATGCCTCGCGTGCTCCGGAAGCAGCTCAGGCTTTAGGCTTGACTGCTGATCGTTTGCGTGAGTTAGGTTTGGTTGACCGTGTTCTTACTGAGCCAATGGGTGGAGCTCACCGTGATCCGCAGTTAATGGGAGCAAGTTTGAAGAAGACCTTGACCGATCAAATGCGTCATTTTGCCGCAATGAATGTCGATGAATTGGTAGCCCGTCGTTTGGAACGTTTGCTCTCCTACGGTAAGTTTGAGGAAAAAGAACTTGAAAAAATTCTTGAACCGATTGCTGAGCATGAATCCATAGATGAGGAGCACCTGGTTAAAACGACCAAAAAACGCGTAACGCATAAAGTCTACAATGCTGACAAGAAAACTGAAGAATCCTCTGCAGATGCCTAAGCGTCCTATTGCCTCCTTGTCGCTTCGTACAGTTGAGGGCAAAATCCTTCAAGCACTTAGTGAGGCAATAGAAGGGGCATCGGGGCAAAATTCTGAAGCTAATCTCTTTTCAACACGCTCCGGATTCGGTGACAAGGTTCGTATTGTTGTTGGGTTTTCCGGCGGCAGGGATTCGGTTGCGCTTCTTAAATCTCTTTGTGTCTTGAGAGATAAGAGAAATAGTCCGGTTGCAGACATTCTTGCCTTGCATGTTCATCATTCATTGAGTCCGAACGCTAATAAATGGGCTAGGTTTTGTCGTCATATGGCTGAAGACCTGGATGTGCAATTTAAGGTTATGTACGTTCGGGTGAAAAGTAAAGGTGAGGGGATTGAAGCGGCAGCCCGCGAAGCTCGCTATGACGCTATTTTCAAGGCGGCGGCCTCTTTTGATGCGGATATGGTGATGACTGCGCACCACCAGGATGATCGTTTGGAGACATTTCTTATTCAATGGATGAGAGGAGCTGGTCCTGATGGATTGGCCACTTTCCCTATGGCCCGTACAGTGGGTTCTATCAAACTTGTTCGTCCGTTGATGCGTTTGCCTCGCGGACTGTTGGAGCGTTACCTTGAACTCTATCATATGGATTGGGTAGAGGATGAGAGCAATGCCGATACGGCTTATTTGAGAAACGCTATTCGCCACGAAGTGCTTCCCGTTCTGGAAGCAATTCGACCGGGGTTTAAAGACGCAGCGGCTCGTTCTGTGGAGCTTGTTGCGCAGAGTGCCTCAATTTTGAGAGACGTTGCGCTTGAAGACTTAAAGCGCATGGAGACTCCAGATCATTCAATTGAATTAGATGCACTGCTTCAACTTCCTCACGCCCGACAAGCACTTGTTTTGCGCAGTTGGATTGAAAGTTTTGGACTTTTGCCACCTTCGAAAGCCAAGCTTGAAGATGCACTCAGGCAGGCTAGATTGACCGGTAATGATACAAAGTTGACAATTAAAATCGGGACTAATATGGAAATCCGGCGTCATGGCAACGAGATTGTCATGCGAGAGAGCGTTGGTGTCAAAAAAGACAAGACCAGATTCGAAGTCCTCCACTGGCAGGGTCCAGGTCGCTATTCGTTGCCTTCCTGGGGAGGTGAATTGGTTATCACTGAGGCCTCAACCGGTGAGGCTGGTATTGAAGAAACCTATTTGAGGGACAGAAAACTTCAGGTTAAACCTCGTCAAGGTGGAGAGAAGCTGAAGCTCTATCGTAACCGTCCCCGTAAATATCTTAAAGATCTTTACCAAAAAGCAGGTATTGCGGAGTTTGACCGTCCCAAACTTCCCCTTCTTTGGAGCGGTGAAGATTTGATTTTTGTTGCAGGACTTGGGATGGACGTCCGCTATGAAACCGACGACCAAGAGGTGCGCCGTTACCATATTGAATTTAAAAAGGATGAGACGCTTTTATCACTGATGCAGGATTGAAAAGGAACAGGTCATAATAAAAAACAATCCCAATCTCTTGCCGAGTGTGCTCCTGTTGATGACGTAAAATCTTTGCAAAACAAGGAACAAGCAGAGGAAGATACAGAGGCTAAAAACATTTTACGCGTATTGTTTCATTGGTTTGTTTCTACCCGGTAAGTTTGAGTTTGTGAATTGGATTTCCCCATCGTTGTTTTATTAGCTTCATTTTTCAGTCAATACGGTAATCGATTTTGTAATTAAAAAACAGAAAATAGCATTAAGCACATTGAGAACATTCCTTTCATCGTTCCTTTCCAAAAAATTTGGGTAGCTGTTTTTCTGGTTATCAAAAGGGTGGAGCTCGCAAAAATTCAGATTTCCCTGGAGCAAAACTTGCCTTGAGTTCACAGCAACTTTATCAAATTCATATCAAGCTTAATGGGTTTCGCTAATTTTGATTTTATTGACTTTACTGTATTCTTATTGAATAATCCCAAACACTTTTCCGTAGGACGATAATATGTTCAATAAAACTCTCATTGCAACTGCAGTTGCAGCTGCTGTTATTACAATTACCCCCCCCCAGACTTTAGCGAGTACATGGGAGGGAACAGAGTATGAGTTTAAAGATTTAGCTAGTAAAGGCGCATCAGAACTTAATAAATACGATAGCTTCATTATTAATACCACCGGTGACCAAGGTGTGAGTGGTAATGGTTGGAATGTTCCAGACATTGACGGATCATGGTCTTGGGATGGTAAAAGCATAATTATCAACACAAGTGACAACTCTGGTGCGAATCATGGCTACCAAACGACTGATAATCAACTAAATGGACATTTAAGTAATTTTGAAATTCATGTCAAAGGAAACGGATCTGATTTTGGCGTCTTCACTGAGGATTCGAATGCCCAATTCAAAGTATCTGCAGACCATATCACCATTGAGGCACCAGGACATGGCATTTTCAGTGCGGCAGTAGAAAAGCAACCTCATCTTATTGAACTGTCCGATTTTGAAACATTGACGATCGCTGCGGGTTCTGATGAAAATCAGGGATCTGGTATTGTCACAAACTTACCTGGTGAAGTTTATTTGCATTCGGATAAAGAAAATAGTGAAATTCATATCAAATCATCAACTCAAAAGTACGACCACGTGGGTGCGATAACTAGTAAAACAACACCTAGCTCGACTGTTTCTGAAGGTGTGTCTCAAATTAAACTCGAAGCTCACACTATCATTCTTAATGAAGATGACTCTGATAAAACAGGGTACAACGGTATATATAGCGGTGAAAAGGGTTTTAAGATTAACGTCGGTGATGTTGCTTATGACAGTCAGATCAGTTTGATTGGCAAAGACATTCGAGTCTACGGCTCGTATTTTGGTATTGTTCAGAACGGTATGGGTACAGTTGCACTAAACGCAGAAGGCGGTACCAATTTGGTTAAATTAACATCAGATAACCTAAAGCCTTGGAATCCAGACTCAGACGAAGTTGTTGAAAATGCATTTTTACCTGCAGCTATTTTTGCAAATGGTGCTTCCAAAAAACAAAGCAATGTCAAACTTGAGGGACAAACTAACATTGTGAATGGCAACGATGGCAAGGGGATCGCTATTTACAGTCAAGGCTTGGCAGATGTTACTTTATCAGCAACTGGTACGAACGATATCAGAGGAGCCGTTATCAGTGGAGTTCGGGGCAATGGCGAACAAAGTCCCGTGATAAATACCCTTGTTAACTTCAACGGTAATACAAATCTAAGTTCATCTTATATCGTTCAACACGAATATCCTAGTTCCAACTATCAATATGCTTTAGGTGTGTTGGCAATGGATGATAGTGAGATTAAGTACGCAGAAGGCTCCAATGTTAATATAGAGACGTATTTTTCTTCTGAAGATAGTCAAGGTCAAAGTATTCGCGAGCGGTTGCTATGGGCCTACGGAGGTACTGTTGATCTGGAAAATGTTAAATTAACGGCCAAAACCCAAAATGGGATGTCATTTGACAATAGTATTGGTATTGCGTTAGTTGCAAGTGATGGCGGAAATGTGAATGCAACAGGTCTTTTGACAGGCAGCCGAGTGGTTGGCGATATCGTCGGTGGCATCAACGGTTATGTTAACCTGAGTCTTGACCGAGGTAACGGAACTTATGTTCGTCGTAACACTGTTGCCACGGATGCGGATATTCGAGGAAATGTTCTGGCAGCCAATGGCGGTATCGTAGATATTTCTTTAGGTTCTGGTTCGGTTTGGTTGGGACGGGCTGATGACTATCGTGACGCAGATCAAACGGATCAAACGTGGTCAGGTGTACACACGAAATTTTTTACGCCTCAGTTCAGTGATGAAATCGAATCTTCTGGCAAAGTCAATGTAACTCTTAATCAAGGAGCTATCTGGGCTGTTACCGGTCAAAGTTGGGTAACTACGTTAGCCGGTCAAGGAGGAATCGTTGACTTGTCTGGCGGATCAGACAGCAATTCCCACGCTTTACGGGTCTGGAATGTCCAAGGTAGCCATACATTTGTGCTCGACCTTAATCATCTTGATCACACAACGAGTGACATGCTTTATTTGAAGACTCAGGATGTTTCACAGAATGGGTTAAATGTTGCTTCCAGTGTTGATCGTTCTAAGTCTGTATATGTTCAGAATATTGTTCTTGAAAACATTCAAGGCCTCGAACAAATGGCTCCGGGCACGCAGATACGTTTTGCAACAGTCGATGGGAATATTGCATTTAGACCTTATGGTGTCGAGGGTTCGGCAAATGTCGTTCAAATCTCGGATCAAGGTCTTGTGAATTCTGGATTTGTTATCGGTTCAGAAGATTATGATCCCGATAACAATGACAACTATAACGGTTCTACTAACACAGGTGACGCTGTTAAGCCTGGTGATGACTGGACAAGTAGTGCTTTTGGAAATGGCACTAACTGGTTCCTAACGCGTGATCCTTCCAAAGACACGATTTCGGATGCGGGTAAGACGGTTTTGAGTTTGTCAAAAGCCAACTACAGCACAGCTGTTTATATGGATACGCTCAATAAGCGCCAAGGCGAGGCGCGTTTTGCTGCCGGACAAGACCAAGGTTTGTGGATTCGCGTACGCCATGATGATATTGAAAAAGTTGATGCTTTCAAAAGCTCCAATACTATGACCGAAATTGGTTATGACTTGAAGGTTGATTCTGATAATGGAGAGCACCGTCGTGGGATCGCAATCGACTATATGAACGGTTCTTTGGATTATTCGGGTGTTCATGGTTCGGGTGATATTGAGCGAGTTGGTGCTTGGTTATATGACACGTGGATGAGCAATGACGGTCACTACACAGACGTTGTGCTGAAATGGGGACATTTGGACAATGGCTTTGATATTGTAGCTCCGAGCACTTATCAAGCGATTTCCGGTGATTATACTAATGACGTCTTCTCCGCTTCATTCGAATACGGCTATCGATGGATGGATGAGAATTCAAATTATATTGAGCCGCAAGTCCAATTCCAGTACTCTTACGTGACTGATGCAGACTATAGAACAAGCCAACAGTCAAAAGTTAAACTTGACAGCATAAACAGCTATATTGCTCGCGTTGGTTTCAGAGCGGGGCATCATTGGGAAAACGACAAAGACATCTATGTCAAATTTAATCTTTTACATGAATTTGATGGCGATCAACGCGTTAAAACCTCTGATAGAAGTGGAAAGATGGACTTAACGATTAATAATGATGGAACGTGGGGTGATTTCGGTTTCGGTTTCTCTATGAAGATGAATAACGATAGTTATTTCTTTATTGATGCCGAAAAAATTGTTGGCAATGATTTTGGATCGACTTACCAAGTAAGTGGTGGAGTCCGCATTAATTTCTAATACTTGTTTGTTTAGTACAAAACATCCCCTGAAATTTCACTTTAGGGGATGTTTTTTGTTCGCAGATACGGTAGGGCGACGTTTTATCCATATTTGTTTCATTGGAAGCTGTTTAAAATTTATTTGACTTGAGAGTTTCTTGATCATAGAGAAAAGTAATCCTAAAGTAAGCAGACATATTTTCTTTTTAAGATGAGTTCAGACTGGTTTCAGGTTGCTTGTACATTATTAAAAAACGGTGCTGTTCAAAAATTTTGGTATTTGTAATTGATACAAAAAGGGAGTGTTAATAAGGCTTGGTAGTCTTCTAACACTCCCTTATCAGTTCGACAAAATTTAACCTAGATATTTAAGTGCAAAGGCCACCATGACTTTAACACCGTTATCAAGAGTTTCGGGATTAAGCTTCATATCTGGGTGATGCAACCCTGGGGTAGCACCAGCTCCGACACCGATATAAGCGGTGCGAAGGGACGGTTTCTTGATCTTAAAGAAGTGGAAGTCTTCACCGCCGCCGATACTCGTGGCACGAAGTTTATCCGCACCCAACGTTTCAGCGATGCAGTCGCTCATTTCTTTGACGAGTTCATCGTCATATTCACAGGCAGGAATCACATCGCCTAAAAGCGTCATCTTGGCTTTACCGCCAAAAGCAGCTGCCGTGCTTTGAGCGCTCTTCTCAAGCTTTTCAAGCATGTCCTTCATAAGCGGATTGGTTTGAGCGCGCACGTCATACATGCAGTAGCCCTTATCAGGAATGACGTTAATAGCCGCACCGCCCACATCAATCTTGGTGCATTTCATGGACCAGGTAAGCGTCGGCGCAAACTTCAGAAGGCCTGCATTTTGAACGATGGCCGCAAGCATTTCAGCGCAGTTCACACCCAAATGCGGACGGGAAGCATGAGAGGAAAGCCCCTCGACATCAATGCGGACAAAGATGCTTGCTGAGTGCATCAATGCAGCTGCTACGGTGCCATCCGGAATATCGGTAGCGGGACGGATATGAAGTCCTAAGGCGATATCAACGTCTTCAAGCACACCGTCATCGATAACGGACAAAGCGCCTTTGAGCGTTTCTTCACCGGGCTGAAAGAGCAACTTTAAGGTTCCGCGTTTAATCTTGCCCTGCAGGCGGGAGGCGATCGCTAAAAGCATTGCACAGTGAGAATCGTGACCGCAGGCATGAATAACCTTGTCTTCGCCGTTAACTTTAAAAGGCAGTGCGTCCATATCCGCACGAATCATGACGCACGGACCCGCTTCGGCGCCTTTTTCGACGGCGACGACTCCGGTTTTGCCAACGCCAGTGGTTACTTCATAACCCATCTGCTTGAGTTTTTCAGCGATATAGGCGCTTGTCTTAAATTCTTGGAATCCCAATTCAGGAATTTGATGTAAATCGTTATAGACATCAACGACATTGAGTTCTTGGGCCATTGGTTTCTCCTTAATTGATCGATCAACAATACAATTTAAGCAGGCTGAGAGGCAAAGAACAATAAGTAATTGTGGGTATAAAACGAAAAAAGGGAAGCTTTTGAAGCTTCCCTCTTGAATTTGGTGCGCCGGGTAGGATTCGAACCCGCGACCCCCTGGTTC
>CAJMEC010000044.1 GCA_905212345.1 uncultured Sutterella sp.
CGATTCTTAACCGATTTGAAAAGTTACTTAATCTTCCTTTTAAAGAAGCAACGACGGCTGTCATTGATTGCGCCATTGATCAACTGCAAGAATACTGCGAAGGGAAAAGAAAGCAGTTTGATCTTCCCATTGAACTCATCGGGACGCCATTTCAGATAAAGGTCTGGCAGGCTTTGCAAACTATTGCTTACGGGCAATGTGTTTCATACGGTGACGTCGCTCTAGCGATCGGGCAATCTAAAGCCGTTCGCGCCGTTGGCGGAGCAGTCGGCCAAAATCCCTTATCAATCATCATCCCATGCCACCGCGTTATCGGTTCTAATAAGACGCTTACCGGATACGGCGGTGGTTTTGAGGCTAAGCGATTTTTGCTCAATATCGAAGGTTATCGATTCTAGGCAACCGCTTTCTGGCCGAGCTATGGTCGGCCAGAAAGATCGCAAAATTCTATATCCGCTGTTCTCTAATTTCGTGGCGTTTTTTCAAGTTTTCCGTGATGATGGCTAAGTCCAAATTCTCCTGCTGTAAAAGAACCAGCAGGTGATAAAGCAAATCAGACGCCTCGTTAATCGTCTCTTCCCGGTCATGTACGGTCGCTGCCAGCGCTGTTTCGACCGCCTCTTCTCCGACTTTCTGAGCGATTCTTTTTGTTCCTCTGGCATAAAGAGAAGCAGTGTAAGAACTTTCAGGCGAAGCGCTTTTGCGTTCAGCCAGAATTCTTTCAAGTCGACCCAAGAATTCATGAGCAGGAGCCAAATCACCGAAACAGCTCTCTTTTCCTAAATGACAAGTAGGCCCTTGAGGATTGACCAATATCAGCAGTGAATCACCGTCACAATCAAGAGCGATATCAACAAAATACAAAAAATTTCCGCTTGTCTCGCCCTTAGTCCATAAACGATTTTTAGAGCGCGACCAAAAGGTAACTTTTCCGGATTCGAAAGTTTTATCCAAGGCTTCACGATTCATGTATCCCAGCATTAACACTCGACCTGAGACCGAATTCTGAATAACAGCTGGCATCAAACCATTGCCTTTTTCAAAATCTAAACGCTTTAAATCGTCATTATTTAGCATTTTCAACTCCATAGGCCTTGCGCATTTCAACGCCTTGGCTGATTAACCAGTTTTTTAGTTCTTCAATATTGAGAATATTCTTATGAAATACCGAGGCCGCCAATGCTCCGTCGACTTGAGCCTCTCTAAAAGCCTCCAAAAAATGTTCCCGTTTGCCTGCGCCGCCCGAGGCAATTAATGGCACCTGACAAATGGCCCTGACTTTTTTCAGCTGCTCAATATCGTAGCCTTGCCGCACACCATCTTGATTCATCATATTGAGGACGATTTCACCGGCGCCTAAAGTCTGCACTTGTCGAACCCAATCTAGTGTTTTCCAATTCGTCCGACGCGTCTTACTTTCATCACCAGTAAATTGATTGACCCAATACGTACTGCTTTGCGTGTCGAACCAAGAATCAATACCGATCACCACGCACTGCACTCCGAATTCATCCGCTAACTTGGTAATCAACTCGGGATTGGCCAATGCTGGGGAATTAATTGAAATTTTGTCCGCTCCCATTGAAAGGATTCTGCCGGCCTCTTCAACACTGTCAATGCCGCCAGCCACCGCAAAGGGAATGTCGATCACTTCTGCGACCCGTTTTACCCAGTCTTTAGAAACGGTTCGTCCGTCAGAGGAAGCGGTTATGTCATAGAAAACCAATTCATCGGCTCCCTCCTCTGAGTAGCGCCGAGCGAGCGAAACAATATCGCCGACAATCTCATGGTTGCGAAAACGCACGCCTTTGACAACTTGTCCATCTTTAACATCTAGACAAGGGATGATGCGTTTAGCCAACATTCAATGGCCTCCTTTACCGTAAATTTTTCTTCCAAAAGAGCCCGGCCAATAATGATTCCGTCTACAGTCGTTGTGGACAAGGCTCGTATGTCATCTAAAGAGCCGATGCCGCCGGATGCCTGAACACACAATTGCGGATAGGACCGACAAAGCCACCGGTAAAGCCTGACATTGCAGCCCTTTAATAAACCGTCTTTTGCCACATCAGTACATAAGACATGTTTCAAACCGACAGACAAATAGCCCTCGATCATCTGGGTCACTGTAAAGGAAGACGCCTTCTGCCAAGCCTGAGTGACCACCATGGGAACACTGTCTTCATTAATTTTGCAATCAAGAGCCAAAATCAGGCGATCCGCACCAAACGATTGAAACCAACGGGAGACTGTTCGAGGATCATCGACAGCAACAGAACCTAAGATGACTCGCGCGACACCGGCATCAAGAAGCGCGCGAACATCGTCCTCCTCACGTACCCCGCCTCCTGTCTGAACCGGCACTGACAGCGCCTTAACCAAACGTGCGATAAAAGCGGTCTGTCTTTTTTTAGGGTCTCGCGCGCCATCCAGATCCACAATGTGAAGTCTGCGGGAGCCGTCTTCAATGTAGTGGCTCAGTTGCTCAAGCGCGTCAATACTGTAGCGAGTCTGTCTTCCATAATCGCCCTGCTGCAACCGAACGACAGAACCGCCAATCAAATCAACCGAAGCAATAATATTGTTGGCGCTTTTCATAGGTCACCCTCAACAAAATTTCTCAGTAGCTTCAGTCCTGCCGCGCCGGAGCGCTCCGGGTGAAACTGAACTCCCCAAAAATTCTTACGACGCACAGCAGCGGAAAATGTCGTTCCGTACTCGGTGCTCGCGGTGGTGTATGAATTCAAATTGAAGGCGTAGCTGTGAACAAAATAAAAGTACTCACCCTGCTCACTGTTAAGTCCTTCAAAAAGCGGATCGTGGACGATGGGTTTAACGCGGTTCCAACCCATATGGGGCAGAGAGAGTTTTCCCACCTGAAGTTTGCCGACAGACTCAGGAATCACGTTTAGCATTTTCACACCGCCCGTCTCTTCACTGTCTGAACCTAAAAGCTGCATTCCAAGACATATACCCAAAACAGGACAGCGACTTTCGGCAATGCACGCAACCAGATCCCTTTTTTGTAACTCGCGCATAGCGGCCTGCGCCGTTCCCACCCCCGGTAAAAATAGTCGGAACGCGCGTTTGGCTTGGGCGGACTCGGCTGTCACAAGCGGCTCAACGCCAAGGCGCTTTACCGCTGACAAAAGGGAAGTCAAGTTGCAACACCCTGTGTCCAAAATCACGATGTTTTTCATTGAAGTACTCCCTTTGAAGAGGGCAGCGCATTGCCTTCAACTTTTATAGCTTCGCGCAGCGCGCGGGCAAATACTTTAAAGAGACTTTCTGCGCGATGGTGATCATTGTCTCCCGTGGTCTTTAAGTGCAAGGTGCAGCCCAGCGTTTGAGACAGCGACCTAAAGAAGTGCTCAATCATTTCCGTGGACATATCCCCCACCTTCTGATATTTGAAAGAAGCGCTGTAAACCAAATACGGGCGATTGGATAGATCCAGAGCGCATTGAGCAAGACACTCATCCATCGGCAGCATGAAGCCAAAGCGAGCAATTCCTCTTTTATCGCCGAGGGCTTGCTTTAAAGCTTCACCCAACACCAACCCGACATCTTCAATTGTGTGATGATCATCGACCTGAAGGTCGCCTTTGACTGAAATTTTCAACATGATGCCGGCATGCGTGGCAATTTGCTCAAGCATATGGTCAAAAAAGCCAATTCCGGTGCTGATTTCCGACTCCATTGCGTGATCCAAATCCACCGAGATACGAATATCGGTTTCTTTTGTTTTACGTTCAATCTGTGCGCGACGAAGTCCTAAGGAGAGTATTTTCTGGGCAATATTCGTCCAGTTCCAATTGTCTCGGCTATACAGAAAAGCTTTTAAACCCATGTTGACAGCCAACTCAACGTCGCTTAGCCGATCGCCTATTACAAAGGATCGCTCGCAATCCATTTCTCCCGATTCCAAAAATTTTTTCACTAGCCCCACTTTCGGTTTTCGGCACTCACACTGATCTTCAGGCTTATGCGGACAAATCAAAATATCGCGGAAATAGATACCTTGAGAACTCAAGATCTGAAGTAAAAGATTTTGAGGTCCTTCAAAATCCTTTTTCGGAAAACTCTCTGTTCCCAATCCATCTTGATTGGAGACCATAATGAATTCCCATCCCGCATCGCGAAGTTTTTGCAAAGCGGCGATGCAGTCCGGCTCCAATACAAATTTTTCAAACCGATCCACTTGGAAATCTTCAGGCTCAGCGATGAGAGTTCCATCTCGGTCGATAAAAAGAATTTTGGATTGACTCATGAACCGGCTCCTTGAAGTACCTCGGTTAATTTGTCGATAAACAATTCGCACTCCCCGATCGTTCCGACCGAAACTCTCAACACGCCCTTGTCAGAACCAGGCTCCCGAATCGCAACCCCCTTTTCCCAAAGACCTTTATAGATTTTTTCAGGTTCATCAACTTCAAAAAGCACAAAGTTTGTTTGTGACGGATAGACTGAACGAACTCCGGGAATTTTGGTCAAAGACTTTTTCAAATAAGCGCGATTTACCCGGATCAGTTCTACCCGTTGCCTCATCGCGGCAATGCCACCATCAGAAAGAGCGCGAGCGGCAATAGCCGCAACAGGTTCCGGCACCGGGTAAGGCGCAATGACTTTACGCAAAGCCGCTATTAAATTCTGTTGCGCCAAAATCATCCCGCAACGCAACCCTGCCAAGGCAAAAGCTTTCGAGAGCGTTCTAATCACTGCAAGATTGGGATATTTTTTGATTAAATCCACTACAGTGGCCTGAGGACAAAACTCAATGTAAGCCTCATCAACGGCAACAATGGCGTCTTTGGCCGCCTCCAACACCCGAATGACTGAGTCTCGGCTAACCATCGTGCCCGTCGGGTTATTGGGATTACATAAAAAGACCACCTTGATGTCCTGGTTTTGTGCCAACGCCTTACACAATCCCAAAGTATCCAAAGCAAGCGATCTTTTTGCCTCAATGGCCAAAACGTTCGCGCCACAGGTCTTCGCACTAATACCGTACATGCTGTAGGTTGGCAGGGCGTAAAGCACGGTGTCCTTAAAAGGCGTGCAAAACGTACGGATAATTAATTCAATGCCCTCATCGGCCCCTCGGGTCACAAGTACCTCTTCAGGCCCAACGCCTGCGTATTGCGCATAACGGGTGCGAAACAAGTCTGGCTGCACTTGTGGATAGCGGTTTAATGTTTCAAACCGCATCTCGTACTTGGTTGCTGTCGGGTACTCATTGGTGTTAAGCCACACCGTCCCCTCCGGAGCCCCCTCATTAGGAGACTCATAAGGGATCAATGTTCGAAGAAAAGAGGGCATTAATGAACGAATATCCATGATTTAAATTCCATTAAGTTTCGCCAATCGGATGGAGACGGCGCGCTTGTGCGCATCCAACTTTTCTGCCTGAGCCAATTTTTCAATCGCAGGTGCCAAAGCACGAAGGCCTTCCTGGGTAACCTCCTGAATGGTCATGCGGCGCTCGAAATCAGCCAAACCTAAACTGGAATAGGTTTTTGCATATCCGTAGGTCGGCAAAACGTGATTTGTACCCGAAGCGTAGTCTCCGGCGCTTTCCGTGGACCAATCACCTAAAAATACCGAGCCTGCATTTCGAACTTTGTTGACGAGCTCTTTTGCATTTCGTGTTTGCAGTATCAAGTGTTCAGGGGCGTAGCGATTGGAAATCACAACACACGCATCCAAATCATCGGCCACAATAATGCGGCTCATTGACAAGGCCACCTCTGCGATGGCTTTGCGAGGCAGCGACTGTAGTTGGTCATCGACTTCCTGAGCAACCTTCTCTGCCAATGATTGATCGGGTGTCACCAAAATAACTTGCGAATCCTTACCGTGCTCGGCCTGAGAGAGCAAATCGGCTGCAACAAATGCGGGGTTGGCCGCCGCATCGGCAATGACCAATACCTCTGAGGGGCCTGCCGGCATATCAATGGCCGCTCCGCCCGCGCATTCGCTCACTAAACGCTTGGCTTGCGTTACAAAAGCGTTACCAGGGCCAAAAATTTTCATCACTTTCGGCACACTCTGCGTCCCGAAGGCCATAGCGGCAATCGCCTGAGCGCCGCCCGATTGATAAATTTCTGTTACCCCACACAGCTTAGCGGCATACAAAATTTCGTCAGCAATTTTGGGCGGCGACATCAAAATGACTTTGCGGCAACCGGCAATTTTTGCAGGAATCGCCAACATCATCACGGTTGAAAAAAGCGGAGCGGTACCTCCCGGCACATACAAACCTACAGAATCGATGGCATGCGTTACCTGACGGCATGCGACCCCGGGCATCGTCTGCACCTCTACCGGTTTGACTGCCTGAGCGCGGTGAAAAGCTTCAATATTTTCGGCAGTTAATTGCATAGCCTCTTTTATGTCATTTCCCAAACGACACTCTGCCGCTTCAATTTCATTTTCACTGACTCGAATTGTTGTAAGCGCTGTTTTATCAAATTTGACCGCGCAGTCACGCAGAGCATCGTCTCCTCTTGCCCGCACATCTGCCACAATGGCATTCACGGTTTTAGCAATATCAGCCCCGGCCAAAACCGCCGGCCTCATTAAAAGTTCGGCCTGCTCTTTCTCCGTCAATTTATTCCAAATAACGGCTTTCATTACAGACATTTCTGCTCCCCTTTCTTATTTCAGCATCTTTTCAATCGGCAAAACCAAAATTGAACTAGCGCCCAACGCTTTGAGTTTTTCCATCGTTTCCCAAAACAGCGTTTCACGACTCACCATGTGCATAACAATTTTTGAGTCATCATCGGCCATCGGCAAAAGGGTCGGGTGTTCCGCCCCGGGCAACAGCCGCACTACTTCTTCAATCTTGTCCTTAGGTGCATGAAGCATGATGTACTTAGATCCTCTGGCCATGAGAATGCCATCGATTCGAGCCAAGATCATGTCCATCAACGCACGTTTTTGATCGGAAAACTCGCCCTGGCGTTCAATGAGACAAGCTTTTGAGCGAAAAACGGTTTGCACTTCTTTTAAACCGTTGGCTTCCAGGGTGGCTCCGGTTGAGATTTGGTCACATATGGCATCGGCCAAGCCTGCGCGCGGAGCGATTTCCACTGAACCCGTCAAAATACAGGTTTTAAATTTCACACCCTGTTCACGCATCCACCTGCCTAAAAGATTGGGAAAAGATGTAGCAATGCGAAGTGCTTGTAAATCGGAGGCGCCTTTCCAGGGCTTGTCTAGCGGAATGGCAATACCCAAACGGCATTCCCCGAAGTCAAGACGACGTCTCACGGTATAGGCGGCTTCCCGACCCAAAGCTTCACGAGCTAGCTTTGTTTCTTCTAAAACTCCTTCACCGACGATTCCCATATCAACCGTGCCATCCATGACAAGTCCAGGGATATCATCGTCTCTCACAAGAAGCACTTCCACCGGGAAGTTTTCTGCAATGGCGATAAGACGCTGAGCGCGAACACGAACCCGCAGGCCCGCCTGCTCAAGCAAATCAAATGAATCTTCAGACAAACGCCCCGACTTTTGAAGCGCAATGCGTAAACGAGAATTTTCAGACATCGTTTTTCCTTTCAATGAATTTATTCATCGACCTTGACGCCGGAAAAACGAGGAAGATACGAAAAACCCCCGGAATTCTTTCGGGGGCCTGCACATTTTATGACCGGATTTTCTTGTTGCCACCGAAAGAATCTTTTCGTCTTCCGGCGCAAGCCAATCATTCGCCAGAGACTACTCAAGCGAATGCTGATGGCTAAGGGCAACAAACAAATATCTCATAAAAAATCCTTGATGATCGGTTTTTATTTTGACACCTTTATCCGGCCTCTGCCTACGTAAAAGAACGTATGGTTTGAAAATTTTTTCAAAATAGGATGCGCTAACGAATGTAAAGCTCACCCCATTTCTCTCAGAAAGTCAATAAGGGATAGATTCTTATTTTCTTCCAATAATTTTTTATTAAACTTGGTATCAATGCAGCATTTTTGTTGCAGAGGAAGCACCTGGTGTTCCCTTTAATTTCAAATGTGTTCTGCGGCGCTGCTGCCCCCGGAACGCATTGGTGATTTTCTTTTGTAACGTTCTTCTCTTTAGTGGAGATTTAAATGGTTGGTGTCATTGTTACGTTATTGGTGATCGCCGCGGTTGCCTATTGCGTACTGAAAAACTATTACCCGCCTATCATCCTGCTTTTAGCCGGTATTGTGATGCTCATTTGCGCATCCATGATGGGTGTGATGCCTGTGGCCGATGCAAAGTCTACTCATTTCCTTGGGTTTGACTATGCGCAGGCCTTCCAACAATTAATGTCAGGCCGCCTCCCGGGCTTGGGTCTGAACATTATGTTGATCGCAGGCTTTTCTTTCTATATGGATAAGATCGGCGCATCCAAGGCTCTCGTGAAATTGTGCGTCAAGCCCTTGTCTGCAATCCGTTCTCCGTACGTCCTGTTGGCTGTCACGTATGTGGTCGGTCAATTCATGGCGCTCTTTATCAATAGCGCGGTCGGCTTAGGCCTGCTGTTGATGGCGAGCGTCTACCCGCTTTTGGTGGCTTTGGGCGTGTCCCGCGCATCGGCCGCTGCCGTGATCGGTTCGACCTGCTGCTTGGACTTGGGCCCGTCCTCCTCGAACGCTATGCGCGCTGCCGACTTGCTGCAAACTGACGTTGTGAGCTACTTTGTGCAAAGCCAAATTCCAGTCGCCATTTGCGTGATCGCTACAGTTGCCATCGGTCACTTCTTCGTTCAACGTTGGTTTGACCGTAAAGACAAAGTTCACGAGGCGGCCGGTGTCGGTAAAGCGGATGCCAAAGACCTTGAAAAAGCCTTTGAAGGCGCGGGTCCCGCTTTCTACGCGATCCTGCCGATGCTTCCGCTCGTGCTTTTGATCATCTTCTCGCCGATGGTTTACGCCGAAGTGAAGCTTTCTTTGCAAACCGGCATCATCGTGTCGCTTTTGATCGCCTTTGTGGTTGATTTCATTACACATCGCCGCTTCAAGGAAGCCTGCCAACGCTCTCAAGCCATCTTTGAAGGCATGGGTAAGGTCTTCACCTCCACCGTGGCTTTGATCTGCTGCGCCGAATTGTTCGCCTTAGGTATGAACAAGATGGGCGGTATTACCACGTTGATTTCTGCCGCCGCTTCCATGGAAAGCGCCGGTGTTTGGGTGATGCTCTTTGTGATGCTCGCCATCATGGTGATCGCTACGATTGTGACGGGTTCCGGCAACGCCGCGTTCTTTGCCTTCTCGCCGCTGCTTCCTGAAGCGGCCGCCAGTGTTGGCATTAACGCCGCTGTGTTGGCTGTTCCGGTGCAATTGTCCGCCGGTATCGCCCGTACGATGTGCCCGATCGCCGGTGTCATCATCGCTGTAGCCGGTATCGCCGGGTTAACACCGTTTGAAATCGTCCGCCGTACGTTCCCGGTCATGCTGATGGCATTAATCGTGAACGTGGCTGCTTCGGCAATTTTCCTCTAATCGTTTAGTCAAAGAGGTATTCTCATGGCTCTTTTAATTAAAAATGCTCACGTCTTCGCCCCGAAGGATCTGGGCGTGCAGGATGTATTGATGGTGGCTGAAAAAGTGGTCGCCGTCGGCAAAGACCTCCCCAGCACATTGCCGGACACGGAAGTGATTGACGCCAAGGGCCAAATCATGACCCCGGGTTTCTTCGACCAACACATCCACGTCACCGGCGGTGGCGGTGAAGGTGGCACGGTCACCCGTACGCCCGAAATCATGCTCTCGGAATTGGTCGCTTGCGGCACCACGAGTGTGGTCGGCGTCTCCGGCACCGACTTCGTCACCCGTTCCATCGAAAACCTGTTGGCCAAGGTCCGCGCCTTGAAGTCTGAAGGGGTGTCTGCCTGGATGTACACCTCCAACTACAGATATCCGCCGACAACCATGTCGGGTTCCGTCGCTCAGGACCTCTTCCTTGTGCCGGAATGCTTGGGCGTGAAGATCGCTTTGGGCGACCATCGCTCCTCCTTCCCGACGACTCAGGAAGTTTTGGCCCTGTTGGCTGAAATCCGCGTGGGCGGCATGATCGCCGGCAAAACCGGGTTCCTGCACATTCACTCGGGCAACATCCCCGGCAGCTTCGACATGTACAAGGAAATCGTCTCCCGCGGCTTCCCGATCAAGCACATCCGTCCGACGCACTGCGGCCGTATCCGTCACGTCTTTGACGCCGCGGTTGAATTTGCCAAGGCGGGCGGCTACATCGACATCACCACGGGTGCAAGCTGCGCCTTTGACAATCCGGCCATTGCCGTCATGATGGCTTTGGATGCCGGAGTTGATCCGACTCACATCACTTTGTCTACAGACGGTCACGGCTCCGTGCCGCGCTTCAATGACAAGGGGGAAATGGTCGGCCTGGGCGTGGGCGGTGTTTCCGGCAACCTCACCGAAGTTAAGCGCTTGATTTCTGAATACAAGATGCCGATCGAAAATGCAATCAGCTTTATTTCGTCAAACGTCGGCAAGGCGCTTGATCTCCCGGGTCAAGGCGTTATCGAAGTGGGCGCCTGCGCCAATGCCTGCCTCTTTAACGATGCCATGGAACTGACCACGGTCGTTTCTCGCAACCGCGTGATGATGCGCGGCGGTGAAATTGTTCAAAAGGGTACTTTTGAATACTAATTGACCGAATGCCTGTGCCGGGATTAAATTCTCGGCACAGGAACTTCTCTCCAAATATTCTTTTGGGAACCAACAAGTGAATTTACACACCCTTGATACGCCGGCTTTGATTTTGGACGAAGCCAAGATGGACGCCAACATCGCTCGTATGCGCGATAAAGCGCAAGCGCTTGGCGTTACGCTCTGACCGCACTTAAAAACAAGTAAGTGCTGGGAAGTCGCAAAGCGCCAGCTTTGGACGCCGGAAGAACCCGCCACGGTTTCAACATTAAAAGAAGCCGAAGAGCTCGCCGCCCATGGTGTTAAGGACATGATTTACGCGGTGGGCATCGCTCCGCAAAAACTTCATCGAGTGGCTGCGCTGCTTCGCCAAGGCATGGACCTGAAGCTCATCCTTGATAATGTGGATTCCGCTCGTGCCGTTAGCCGCTTCTGTCAGGAAGAACATTTGCCGATCAAGGTGATGATTGAAATTGACTGTGACGGTCACCGCTCCGGCCTAAAACCACAAAGCGCTGAGATTTTGGAGGTCGCCGCCTCCCTAGAGGCTCCGGCAAAATTGGTCGGTGTTTTGACCCACGCGGGTGGTTCCTATGATGTGGATACCCATGAAGCGCTCCTGATCCGTTCGCGCGCAGAACGCGACGGAATCTGTCACGCCGCTCAAATGTTAAGAGACGCGGGACACGATATTTCCATCGTTTCTGTTGGTTCAACTCCGACGGCGCTCACCGATGAGGATCTCACCGGTGTGACGGAACTTCGCGCCGGTGTCTATGTCTTCTTCGATCTCTTTCAGGCCGGGGTCGGCATCTGTAAGCCAGAAGATATTGCGCTCTCATTACTGGTTACAGTGATCGGTCATCAACTGGAAAAAGGTTGGGTCATTACCGATGGCGGCTGGATGGCTCTGTCTCGTGACAGAGGGACTGCCAACCAAAAAGTTGACCAAGGCTATGGACTCGTTTGCGACATCAACGGACAGATTATTGACGGTCTGTGGGTGAGCGGCGCCAACCAAGAGCATGGAATCATTTCAGCCCGAAACCCGAAGGGATTTGATCCGAAACAATTCCCCATCGGCACTCGCTTAAGAATTCTACCCAACCACGCCTGTCCCACCAGCGCCCAACACCCGTACTATTACGTGGTCAATAACAGTTTGGAAGTAAAAGACCGCTGGAACCGATTTTACGGTTGGTAAACAACTTCGGAATTTCAAAAGGCTGAAGCTTGAGGTTTCAGCCTTTTCTTTTTGATCGACACTTTACATCAATTCGACAACACCTTCCCAATAACGTTCAAAAAACTTCTCAAAAAAAAATCTGAAATTTCTTATCTCTCTGCCATAGAAAGCTATCGCTGGATACTTCTGCCGGAAGATTTGAGCTCAAAATTGATCGAATTTGATCGCAGTCAAACTTTCAATTTGTCGACCGGATGTAGCTTTCTATCAAAAATCATTCAACGTCTGCTTTGGGCTTCTACTGCAAAATCCTTATGCCGATAATCACTATTACGTATTCGGTGTGCCACCAAATAAGATTTTTATCCAATAAAAGTTGATCTATTCAAAATTTTCAGCTTATTTTGTCGGCCAATCTGACCATTTATTCAAACATATACTCAAAAAACTCGTCTATTTTCAATTGGTTAGAGAATTTTTGTTTGTCAAAACTTTTTGTAGACTGCTTCGCGCTGCATTTAAACATCTCCGTATGAAAGGATTTTTAAAATGAAAAAAACTCTCGCAAGCCTCATCTTGGCATCCATTGTCGCCGCCAGCTCTGCTGCGCAGGCCGCTACCATCCTCGTTGGCACCGATGCAGGCTTGGCCCCCTTTGAATTCAAAGATCAAAAAAGCGAAGAAATCGTCGGCTTTGATATGGATATTATCAAAGCGGTTGCCCGAGCTGTCGGTGATGAAGCAAAAATTCAAAATATGCAGTTTGCAGGCATTATTCCCGCTCTTCAAACCAATATGATTGATGTGGCCGTTGCCGCTATCACGATTACTGAAGAGCGCAAAAAGCAGGTGCTTTTCTCTGATCCCTACTATGACGTTGGTCTGGCAATGGTCATTAAAGCGGCAAACAAAGATAAGTACTCAGAGCTCAAAGACATCGAAGGCAAAGCCATTTGCGCTCAGATTGGCTCCACCGGCTCTCTTTTAGCGCAATCGGTCAAAGGGGCGAAAGTTATGAACTTCGACCAAGTGGCCGAAGCATTGATGGAACTGAAAATGGGCGGCTGTGAAGCCGCGCTGTTGGGTGATACAACGGCTCGCCACTATCAAAGCCAACACCATGACAAGGATCTGTTGATTGTGCCTCACCTCTACAATCCTAAACAGGTCGGTTTTGCGGTCTCCAAAAATAATCAGGCGCTCGTCGAAAAACTCAATAAAGGCCTGGCAGCTATTAAGGCAAACGGCGAGTATGACAAAATCTATGAAAAGTGGTTAGGCAAAAAAGCCCATTAACTCTACCTGTTGCGGAAAACAAACCTGAGATTGACTGGTTTCTCAAAATATCGAGTCGATCTCGGGTTTCGTGTTTAACAGGTTGTCATTTCGCAATTTCGCGTAACCTAGTGTTCTTGATCAGGACAAGTCAACCTTCAGGATTAGAAAAAATCCTTCAGACTTTCCCCAATCATGTCCTAAATTTCTGCCAAGCGCTTTAAAATTCCTCATTTCACGAATTAACTCTGACGCGCTATGAAATCACTCTGGATGCTCTCGGCCTCTTTTTTCTTTTCCCTCATGGCCGTATTTGTCAAAATGGGCGCAGAAGATTTCGGCACCTGTGAACTGATTTTTTACCGTTCCATCGCCGGTGTCATTCTCCTTTACAGCTTCGTGAGAGCCAAAGGCTACACCATCGTCACCCCATACTTATTCGGACACTTCAAGCGCAGTTTTATTGGAACAGTGTCCATGTCACTATGGTTTTTATCGCTGACGATGCTTCCGGTAGGCACCTCCATGACCCTGAACTACACATCACCGCTTTTTATGTCCTCATTCATGGTGGTGTATCTCTTAGTTCGAAAACAACCGATGCCTTGGGGATTATTAGGATGCATTCTTTTAGGTTTCTGCGGGGTCTGTCTCGTATTGCGTCCTTCCTTTTCTTCCGGAGAAATGCTGGGCGCTCTTTTAGCGTTAAGTTCCGGCTTTTTGGGCAGCGTGGCCTACTGGCAAATTAAAGAGCTCGGGCAATTAAAAGAACCCTCCTGGCGCATTGTTTTTTATTTCACTGTCTTTGGCACTGTGTATGGCCTTGTCGGCAATCTTCTTTTTGAGGGTGGCCTCTCTCCCATCACCGCCGACAATGTCATCTATCTGCTTGGCATGGCCATTTGCGCAACATTAGCTCAATGCTCGCTAACGCTTGCGTTCGGTCAAGGCAATGTTCTTCTGAGCTCCTGTTTGCAGTTTTCCGCCATCATTATGGCTGAACTCATGGGGTGGATTTTCTTTGCCGACGCACTCTCATTGGTAACAGAAATCGGGATTGTCGTGATTATAATCGCTGGCGTCAGCGCCACCATGCTCACACGCCGTCAGCAACAAAAACATTAACAAGTTGCAAATTTGACACGTGAGTTAAAAACATCTATCTGTTTGTTTTATTTGATATTTTTAAAAACTTCGACTAAAAACAATCTTCACGCTGAAATATTTAGTTGCGAGCACATACATTTTGAATCGGTATTTGGAATGTTAGGTCTGTAAAGTTAGAGGCGTGAGAGACAAGCAGAGCTGGTCCTCCGGAACAAGAGAAGAGAGAGTTCGGCTAGGGATTGAAAAATTCCTAGCCTTTTTTTCGAAAATTCCCAAATCGCAACAATGTGCAAAAAAAACTGGAGAGACGAAACGCTTTCGTCTACGATCTCTTTAGACATTTTTACGGAAGACAAACATGCAAAAATCTTTTATCGCCCTCTTAGGAGCATTTGTCATGGCACTGACAGGCTGTACAGAAAAAAGCCCCGCTGATAACTTAACCGGTGAGGCAGTGAAAAATCTGCAAGGCACTTCTTGGCAATTGGTGACAGCGCAGCCTGCCGCTAAAGAAGGCGACTGTGAAAACTTACCGCCAGTCATGGATTTTCTTGAAGATTCTAAGGTCGCAGGCAATTTGGGCTGCAACCTTTTTAACACAACATATACGCTCGACGGTAAAAAATTCTCGTTTGCTCCAGCAGCCACCACCCGTCGGATGTGCTCGCCGGATGTAATGAAGCTTGAGGGACAGCTTCTTAACATGCTTCAAAGCACCCGCTACCTGACCCAAAATGCAAAGGGATTGATGTTCTGGGATGAAAACGGCAAGCTTCTTGCCCAATACGAACCGGAACAATCCGGTCAATGCCAATAAGCATTTCAGAATGAGGGGGTGTTGATAAAGTCGGCTGTCGCCGATGAGATCAACGCCCCTTAATTTATCAATTCAATCCACAAAATGTGGCCCAGGGAGTCGAACCCGG
>CAJMEC010000045.1 GCA_905212345.1 uncultured Sutterella sp.
ATCCCTCAAAACCCAGTCATATCGGGCTTTTTGGGCCTCTGAAATCATTCCCACTCGGCAAATTCAGATATATGGGAGCGTATTTAGGGTGATTTTGCAGGCAAAACATTCGCAAATATGTTAATGTTTTGCCTGCTTATTTGAGGCAGTACGCTTT
This sequence comes from uncultured Sutterella sp., assembly GCA_905212345.1. Taxonomy (GTDB): domain Bacteria; phylum Pseudomonadota; class Gammaproteobacteria; order Burkholderiales; family Burkholderiaceae_F; genus Aphodousia. Next base: position 158 of record CAJMEC010000045.1, read on the forward strand.
CTTAGTATCAAAATAGTATCACAAAAAACGAGAAATTGCAAGGGTTTCAGGCCATAAACGGCCACAATCAAAACTTCCCTCAATTTGATGTAAGTTTCTGGCGAAATGGGTCTCAAATCGAGACCCGTTTCGACCATGGGACGCAATTCGAACATTGACGACCCCGACGGGATTTGCGATGGTTCAAAATGTCGAAGTTATTGATGTAGCAAACAGGTTTTATTTCTAATTTTTTCTTTTACTGTGAGAACGGTATCGTTAATCGAAAGATTAGTAGTGTCTATAACATTTTTCTCGTATATTCCGAGATTGCAAAATTGTTTCCACATCGTTTCTACCAATTCGATATTTGTATCTCTATCTAATTTTGAGCGCCCAATCGCCCGTTTTATGGTTTCTTCTTTATTAGTTCTCAAAATGATGTAGTGTACCTCATATCCCTCTTGAACGACATTTAGCCACGGCTCCAGAAACCACGGGCCGATAATGCCATCTACAATTACATCATATCCACCGCGAGCAAACCGCTTTGCGGCTTCTAAGAAAGACTCAATCACTACCAAGTTTTGGTCGTTAGATTGCGGCAGATGTGGAGGAATGGCGTTTTTGCTCAGATAATGATAAAAGTCATCCGTATGCATATGAACAGACTTTTCCATGCTGGATTCTTTCGCAATAATAGATGATGTTGTAGTTTTTCCGGTTCCTGGCGATCCTGTAATCACAAGAATTCTTCCTTGTTCCATTTGTATTAGGCCCTCCATAACTCTCGGTTAATCTTTCTATTCCTTAAAAAGATGTATATCGTAGAATACTTTATAAATCCACTTTTTACCTTCCTCCCCGGTCAAGGGAGTGCCGTGGCCGTTTGCGGCCTTTCTCCGCTTGCTCCCTCTGCTTGTCGGCCTCCACCGCCGCCACCTGCTCCGGGCCCAAGACCCGCTTGACCCGTGTATAGTTGGCGGAGCATAAAAAACCGCAGAGCCCCGATATCATGGGCCCTGCGTTTTTTTTAATTTCCGGTTATTCCCACTCAATCGTGGCAGGCGGCTTACCGCTGATATCGTAACAAACACGGTTAATACCGCGTACTTCATTGATGATACGATTGGAAACCTTACCCAATAACTCATAGGGCAAATGAGACCAACGGGCCGTCATGAAGTCGCTCGTTTCAACAGAGCGTAAGCTGACAACCCATTCGTAAGTACGACCGTCGCCCATTACACCCACACTCTTAACAGGAAGGAATACCACAAAGGCTTGACTGACCTTGTCATAAAGACCGGCATTACGAAGTTCTTCAATGAAAATCGCATCGGCTTCACGCAACAGATCGGCATATTCCTTCTTGACTTCACCCAAAATGCGGACACCCAAACCCGGTCCCGGGAAGGGGTGACGATAAACCATTTCAGCCGGCAAACCTAAAGCAACACCCAATTCGCGGACTTCATCCTTAAATAGACCGCGCAACGGTTCAAGCAACTTCAAATGTAACGTATCCGGCAAGCCGCCAACATTGTGGTGGCTCTTAATTGTTTTCGCTTTCTTTGTCTTGGCACCGGCCGATTCAATCACATCAGGATAAATCGTTCCTTGTGCAAGCCACTTGGCGTTGGGCAGCTTGGCGGCTTCTTCTTGGAAAACTTCAACAAAAAGTCGGCCGATAATCTTGCGCTTTTGTTCAGGATCGGTAACACCGGCCAATTCACCCATAAAACGGTCAACGGCGTCAACCACAATGAGCTTTAAGCCCATGTTCTTTTCAAAAGTTTCACGAACTTGTTCGCGTTCATTTTTACGCAACAAACCGTTATCAACGAACACACAGGTCAATTGCTTGCCGATGGCCTTGTGAATCAACGCAGCGGTCACGGAAGAGTCAACGCCACCGGAAAGACCCAAGATAACTTCTTCATCACCGACTTGCGCACGAATTTGCTCAACAGCTTCCTTCACATAGTCACCCATGATCCAGGAAGGCTCTGCCTTACAGATATCGAGAACAAAACGGTTGAGGATTTGACGGCCTTGAAGCGTATGAGTTACTTCAGGATGGAATTGAACCGCATAATAGTGACGGGTTTCATCACACATACCGGCGATGGGGCAAGAAGGCGTTGAGCACATCACTTTAAAGCCCTCGGGCAACTGCGTGACTTTATCGCCGTGGCTCATCCACACCTTCATGATGGATTCGCCGGCTTCATTCTTTGTATCTTCGATGCCCTTGAGCAATTCGGAATTGTTGTGGTTTTTCACTTCGGCGTAGCCAAATTCACGCTTTCCGACATTTTCCACCTTACCGCCCAATTGCTGAGCCATGGTTTGCATGCCGTAGCAGATACCCAAAATAGGTACACCCGCGTTAAAAACCGCTTGGCTAATTCGATCCGTGCTTTCTTCATAAGCGCTCATATGAGAACCGGAAAGGATGATGCCTTTCGGATTGTATTCGCGAATGAAGCTTTCGGAGACGTCATTGGGATGCACTTCGCAGTAAACGTGAGCTTCGCGCACGCGACGGGCAATCAATTGCGTCACTTGAGAACCGAAGTCCAAAATAAGAATACGATCGTGAGTCATGGTCGTTTGTCGTAAAAATTAAAAAACAAAAATCATTAAGGCGCGAGTAAGTTTACAGATTAAACTCAACTCGCGCCTGTTTATTCATCAAAAATGGCTACCGAAACTTATTGTTCCTGACGGTAGTTCGGGGCTTCCTTCGTAATTCTTACGTCGTGGACGTGAGATTCACGCCAGCCAGCGGCCGTAATTTCAACGAATTCGGCACGTTGACGCATTTCTTCAACAGTGCGGCAACCGCAATAGCCCATCGAAGAGCGCAAACCGCCAATCATCTGGTAGACGATCTGAGAGAGCGGTCCCTTGTAGGGCACCATACCTTCGATACCTTCCGGAACAAACTTGCTGATGTTGCCGGAATTGTTGTCTTGGAAGTAACGGTCGGCGGAACCCTTTGTCATAGCGCCCAAGCTGCCCATGCCGCGGTAGCTCTTGAAAGAGCGACCTTGGTAGAGAACGACTTCACCCGGAGCTTCATCTGTGCCGGCAAACATACCACCCATCATCACAGCGTAAGCGCCGGCGGCCAAAGCCTTGGCGATGTCGCCGGAGAAGCGGATGCCACCGTCGGCGATCAACGGAACGCCTGTGCCTTCCAAAGCTTGAGCAACGTCGGAGACGGCCGTGATTTGCGGGACGCCAACACCGGCCACAATACGGGTCGTACAAATAGAACCCGGTCCGATACCGACCTTAACACCGTCAGCACCGGCGTCAACCAATGCGCGGGCAGCTTCAGCGGTAGCAATGTTGCCACCGATGACTTGCAGTTGCGGGTAATTCTTCTTCACCCAAGCCACGCGATCCAAAACGCCCTGAGAGTGACCGTGAGCGGTATCAACCACAATCACGTCAACACCGGCTTCAAGCATCAATTCAATGCGTTCTTCCGTGCCCGCGCCGACACCAACAGCGGCACCGACAAGCAGACGACCGTGGGAGTCTTTGGCAGCATTTGGGTGTTCACCGGCCTTGATAATGTCTTTTACCGTCATCAAGCCCGTGAGGTTAAAGTCCTTATCGACCACGAGAACACGTTCGACACGATGTTGATGCATCAAGCGCTTGGCATCTTCGAGGCTGGCGCCTTCGCGAACTGTCACGAGACGATCGGCCGGCGTCATGATTTGGGACACCGGGATATCCATGCGCGTTTCAAAGCGAAGATCACGGGAAGTCACCATACCCAAGACACGCTTGTCATCGACAACCGGCAAACCGGAGATGTGACGTTCACGGCTCAAACGAATCACTTCACCGACTGTCATACCCGGAGTAACCGTAATCGGATCGGCCACCATACCGGCTTCATGACGCTTCACACGAGCCACTTCAGCTGCCTGCTGCTTAGGGCTCATATTTTTGTGAATAAAACCGATACCGCCTTCTTGAGCCAAAGCAATAGCCAAACCTGATTCCGTCACGGTATCCATAGCAGCGGAAACCATCGGAATGTTCAAGCTTAATTCGCGGGTGATTTTGGTGGTCAGAACGGTGTCACGGGGGAGAACTTCAGAGTGTGCCGGAACGAGCAACACATCATCAAAAGTCAGTGCCTTTTGTCTAATGCGCATGTTAACCTCAGTCGAAAAATGTAGAAAAAATTCGGCATCGCCATGGAGAATGGCGTAAAAAGATTAACGATGTATTTTAACTTATTTCTAGAGATTTTCGCAACTAAAATAGCGATATTTTCAATCAAAGCAGACGATGTTTCCCACCATTGCGGCCACGAATTAATACATTTTCGGGTTTTTGATTCTTTTCTTCACGCAACCGTCTGGCTGTCATGGGATCTACGGTCAGAGCAGGCAAAATCTCGATCCTATCGCCTTCTGAAATTTTTGTTTGCGGATCCTTCAGTACATTCCAAAGAGCTAATTTCTGGTTGTTGCCTACCGTCCAACCGGCCTCTTGAACGGCTTGCTGCAAAGTAGTGCCTTCGGGGAGCTCTAGCGTTTTTACAAAAACCTCATCCCGATCAAGCCGAACGACAGTTACTTGCATTCTCAATCTCCAAAAACAAAAAACCTCGGCCGGCAACAAACCAAGCCGAGGTGCATTTTAACCAAAACGGTTATTGAATGAAGCTCACGTGCTTGTTGATTTCTTCAACAATCTGATTCTTCTGTTCATTAAAGTGTTTCTTATTTTGTTCAAAAAGGTTATTGCCGTGCGCATCAATGGAAACCACGAGCGGTCCGAATTCTTTCACTCGCATCACCCACATGGCTTCAGGCATACCCAATTCGGGCCATTGGCAGTCTTCCACTTCTTCGACGCACTCCGCAGCCACCACAGCGCAACCGCCGGGGAAAACGCAATGCAACGCTTTGGTTTCTTTGCAGCCGGCTGTTGTATTCGGTCCCATGCCGCCTTTGCCGACAATGAGTTTTGTACCGGTTTGCTCTAGGAACTGCTTTTGGAATTTTTCCATACGCATTGAGGTTGTCGGACCAATGGAGACGACATCAAACTTCGTCGGATCATCTTTGCGATGCACCATGATCGGACCGGCATGGAAAATCGCCTTACCTCTCAAATCCACAGGCAACTTGCGACCCAACTTCACCAAGCGCGTGTGAGCGGCATCGCGTGCCGTCACAAGGTAGCCAGTCAAATAAATCACATCACCGATTTTGATATCTTCCAAATCCTTGTCTTGGATCGGTGTTGTCAGAACTTTTTTGCTCATAATCTAACTCCCTTGTAAGACAAGAGTTCGTAGCTCATATCCGCATGAAGCTTAATGGCGGCGCGGCGGTGTGCCCAGCAGCCCATCGAAATACCCACAGCCAAGCATGAAGGATGACGGGCGGCATCTTCAATGTTGACACCCATCACACTCTTGACACCGGTCAGGCCACCGGGTCCGACATTCAACTTATTGAGACCTTCTTCGAGCAAACGTTCCATTTCTGCTCCGCGAGGATTGGGATTATGAGAACCAACCGGACGCATCAAGGCTTTCTTGGATAAACGAGCAGCCACTTCAACGCTGCCGGCAATACCGACACCCACCAAAACCGGCGGGCACGCGTTGATGCCGCGCTCGACCATCGTATCGAAGATGTATTGCACAATGCCTTCATAACCTTCCACAGGCATCAAAACTTTAGCCGTTCCGGGAAGAGAACATCCGCCACCGGCCATGTAGGCATAAATCACGCACTCATCACTATCGGGTACGATATCCCAATCAATCCAAGGGATGCGGTGACCGGTATTGTTGCCGGAATTCTTTTCATCGAAAATTTGAACCGCGTTGTGGCGAAGAGGAGCCTGTACCGTTGCCCGGCGCGTAGCCTCCGCGAGCGCTTGCTGCATTTTTCCCAAAATCGGGAAACGATCACCGACTTCAATAAAGTACTGGATAACGCCCGTGTCCTGACACATCGGACGATCGAGTTCCTTGGCCAAAGCAATGTCTTTAAACATCGCGTCGTAAATAATCTTGGCCATATCCGTCGTTTGTTCGGCACGCAATTCTTCAAGCTTTGCTTGGACATCATCGGGAAGATGTTTGCCAAAATAAGCCGTGAAGTCTGCCATCACGTCGGTGAACTTTTTAACGAGTTCAGCTTGATTTTCCATGATGTTCTTCTTTCCTAAAATTGACGAAAATTCGCGTCCCCAAGACGCCATTTTGAATATTAAAAAAAGCAAGTTACCAGCGTCAACAGCATTTCGTGTAAAGCCAAATGACACTCTGATTTTCCTCAAAATGTAAGGCCTTGGTAGAATGTGTCCCTGTTTGAACATTCAGGAAGTACGAATACCGTGGCCAATATCGTCAACCGTAAGGCTCTTTTTGATTACTACATAGAAGAAAAGCACGAAGCAGGCCTCGTGCTCGAAGGATGGGAGGTTAAATCCATCCGTGAGGGGCGTGCGCAAATCAAAGAGGCCCATGTCATTATCCGCGGTGGGGAATTGTTTCTCTTAAACGCCCACATAACTCCACTGAAGACGGCCAGCACACACACTAAACCGGATCCTACCCGCTTGAGAAAATTATTGATGCATTCCCGTGAAATCAATAAATTGATCGGTAAGGTAGAGCGGGCAGGTTACGCTCTCATTCCTCTGGATATGCACTTTACGCGCGGACGGGTGAAGCTGACTGTCGCGCTGGCTAAAGGCAAACGTCAGTATGAAAAACGTGCTGATGAAAGCAAAAAACAATGGGATCGCGATCGGGAACGTCTAATGAAAAAAGCTTCAAGGTAAGCGCCTTGAAGCTTCTGTCAGAGCCGTCTCCAAGAGGCGGCTTATTTATTTTCTATATTCTCTTTTTCCGAGTCTTCTGTTTTTTGAGCGGGATCTCGCCACTGAAGCTCATAACCCACCAACATTTCCGTCCAACGTTTAAGTAGCGCAAGCATTTCCGGCGCCGGCACTTCCCCCAAGGGTTCCACCCCCTTTTTCGTCACCACGGCGAGCGTGTCGTAAACTTCCGCCATAAAAACAGCCATGGCTGAATAAATCAGCGTGGCGTTGTCCTCGGGCAACTTGCCGCCAGCGGCTCGAGCAAGCTCTGTTCCAAGCTTAATTCTTAAATTGCCGGCCACACCCACCGGATACCACTGCGGATCAATTTCAAATTGGGCATTTTTTCCGCTGAAAGTTGCGCCAAGCCAATTCATGGTCTTGCGATCCATGTCATCCATGATATCCTCGGTAATTTCTCCGGCGGCGTTTTTCTGTGAACGCATAGCCATTTCCATCATAAATTGTCCCAAAATGGCACCGGTGATATTCGGATGGCGCAAAGGTTGTTTTTGGCAATCACTTCCGCAGGAAGAGCAATTTCCACTGCAACTCATTGATCAATACTCCTCTTTTTTAAAATCACTTGCCACGGGCGCCCCCGTCAAACGCAAGCTCCATAAATCAATAAAGGCCTCTACCTGCGGATTGCCGTCCAAACCGGCATTCGCAACATCAGCCTCTTTCAATAAAACATAAATTTCAGAAACGAAATACGCAAAAACCGAAAACATCAACGATTCGTTTTCGTGAATATCGGCAGCCGGATTAAACAGCATGACCTCCTGAGCCATCGATTCGCGCAAAAGCTCAGGCAAACGTTTTTCGTTAAATTCACTTTCACAGGAAAAATGGGTATTGGCACCGCTAAAAGTATCCTGAAGCCAAAGCACTAGATCCAAATTCGCTTGCTCGAGCTCCTGCATCGTCATCTCTTCGGCGCTGACCTTAAGGGCTCGATCCCAAGTATTGCGCACGGCCTGAGCCACAACACTTCTTGCGACCGGATAAGAAGCAATGTTAGGGGCCACTTGGCGCTTTGTTGCGTAACGCAATGGACAGGACACGGCTTACCTATTAAATCTGAATCGGATCGGTTTCTTTTAGACCCAACATCCGCTCGGCCCACATCAGACACAAGCGCTTGCCCTCCGCTTGGAAACCTTCAGCCGATTCCAATTGGGCAAATTTTTTCATTAACGCATAAACGTCGCAAATAAATTCAAAGCACGCCGCCTGCAAAATTGCACGTGTATCGACAAGTTCCTTTTCCGTGACGCCCACTTTCTCAAAACGCTCTTTCATGTAGAGCTTTAAGTAACCGGCCAAAGGATCCCCCGTCCAATAGGGCTTTGCGATAAATTGTTCGTTTTTGCCAGCCAGCACAGCCGAGAGGAAGGCCGCCGATTGCTTATCCATGGCCACCGCCTCTTCTTGCTTTAATTGCGAAGATGAGACCATATTGGATCTTCTGACAACATCGTAGAGCACAACCTCGAATAACTCGGTGAGCACCGACACATCAGAAAGATCAAATTGTGGAGCACTTTCTTGATGCACTTCTGTGTTTGTTTCTTGGTTATTCGGCATATTTTTCCATACCTAAAAAACGGTTTACCCAATCTTGAACAAAGGCGTTTCGACGGAGTTCAAAAACAGCAGGACTGTCTTGCTTTTCTTCACAGTCCTTTATTAACTCCATAAACTGCTGAACCATTAAGGTCGCCACGTAAAAAACGAAATCTTCCGTTTTGGCCTTCAAAAGGATTGCTGAGTTTTCAAGAACCAAATCGTCTTTTTGAAGTGACTTTTTCAGTCTCGTGCTCAGATTATCCCCAAAGTCTTTTTCATCAACAAAAAACATCGGAATTTTTTGAGTGAAAGCTGTCGTCAGAAACAACGCATGTTCTGAAATAGAGTTACTGAAAGCTTCTGCATCTTTGGCCTGTTGCATAAAATCGAGTGTGTAATCCAGATAGCCGTCAAAAAAGGAAAAAAGCTCTGCCGGATTGCTCAAGTGCACAGCCTCGGGCCGGACATCAAGTTGATTGGTCATGAGATGGCCTGTAAAAACAATGAAATAGGGAAAGCTTACCAAATGCTTCCCCTATGTAACGTGCCGTATCTTACTACGACTTGGTATTTAAAATCGAGGGCACAACGGGCTTAGTGACTTCGGTCGAGACCGTTTTCGGATCCGTGTTTCGCATAATGCTCATCGCCGAGGCAATCATGCTTCCCATATCATTCATATTTGAAGGCAAAAGGATTGTGTTGCCCTCTTTGGCAAGTTGAGCAAAGGCTTGCACGTACTGCTCAGCCACTTTAAGGTTAACGGCATCCATGCCGCCCGGAGCACGGGTGGCTTCAGCAATCTGTCTTAACGCCTCAGCGGTTGCCTTGGCGATGGCCAAAGTTGCGGCCGCCTCACCTTCAGCCTTGTTGATCGCCGCTTGTTTTTCACCTTCCGATTCTGCAATAGCCGCTTCACGGGCACCGGTTGCCAAGTTAATCTGTTCTTGCTTACGACCCTCAGAAGCCGCCACCACAGCGCGCTTTTCACGCTCTGCCGTAATCTGTTGCTGCATAGCCTGCAAAATCACGGCCGGTGGCGTCAAATCCTTAATTTCATAACGCAGAACCTTCACCCCCCAGTTAAGAGCCGCTTCATCAATCGCGCTGACAACAGAACGGTTGATGAGATCGCGTTCTTCAAACGTTTTATCCAATTCCATCTTACCGATCACACTTCTTAAAGTGGTTTGAGCCAGTTGAGTAATGGCGATCACATAGTTGCTCGTACCATAGCTTGCGCGCATCGGATCGGTGACCTGGAAAAAGAGAACACCGTCAACAGACAACTGCGTATTGTCTTTGGTAATACAAACTTGGCTCGGTGTATCCAAAGGAATTTCTTTGAGCGAATGCTTGTAAGCAACCCTATCGATAAAAGGAATCACGACATTGAGCCCGGGTGACAAAACGGCGTGAAATTTTCCCAAACGCTCCACAATCCAAGCAGATTGTTGCGGAACAACTTTAATAGCCTGAAAGGCAAATACAATGGCCAAAACAGCCAATACCAGGGTAAAAATCATGAAACCGCTCATTTTTTATTCCATTGCTTTTATCAAGATGATTTCTTTAAATACAAAACGCTACCCTCAACACGCACAATAACGTACGCTCCCTGAGTGCGGGGTTCACCATCTAAGACTCGGGCCTGCCAATCGGCACCGCGATATTGAACCGTTGCGCAACCTGCCTCATCCCAGGCATTAACGTAGACAATTTGGCCTTGGTCCAGATTTTGAAGAGCTTCGGCCTGCGCGTCGCTTTTAGTTGGGATGGAACGAATGCGTCGCACCCATATAGAGCCAACGATAGCAATCACGGCAAAAAGCGAAATCTGCCATTCAAGCTCCATTCCAAACCATGCGGCACCGGCGGCTACTAGCGCAGCGGCCGCCAAAACCAACAAATAAAACGTCGTGGCAATCAGCTCAATGATGCCTAAAAGAGCTGCCAAAATTAACCAAAGGGTTGCTGCACTTAATGTCATAGTCTTTATCCTTCTTGCTTCAGCCCTATTGTGCCTCAGCTTGAGTAGGCTCCTTTATAACTTTAGCGCTTTTAGCCTCTTTCGTCTCTTTACCGTCTTTTTCGGGCGGACGTTTAACCTTGGAAACTGTCCTCAAACCACGAGGCCCGCAAACGTAACTCAAAATCGTTTTCGCCGCTTCATGGCGCAACTGCAATAGATGCTCCAAATGCAAGGGCAATTCCCCGTTTGTATCCAAAAAGAGCTTTTCTTCGCCCGTCTTATCAGCGATAGCAACGACTCGAACTTCCGGATCGGTTTCACCGACCACGTCAACGACTTTACGCGCGATCACCGGATCGGTCGTAGACACAACCACCCATCTTGCTCGCTCAATACCGGCAAACTCCAGCGTCTGCTTTTGCATGGCGTCACCCAAAATGAAGTGATCCCCTAACTCTTCTTTCATCGAACGCTCAATATTTTTTTCAATAATGACCACATCGACTTTTTTAGCCATTAGCCCTTCGGCAAGCTCACGCCCCAACACACCGGCGCCAATGATGATAACGCGATCACGCTTGGCCGCTTTTTCTTCTTCAAGATCTTCCTCATCTTCTTCTGTTGCCGGGTTCTCTTTTAAGAAAAAGCGCTTATGAACGGGTTCAACCAACGCAAACAACAAGGGATTTAAAGCGATACTGATAATGCCGCCGGCCAAAATCAGAGACATTCCCTCTTCAGGCAATAAGCCAAGATTTAAACCTAATCCAGCCAAAATAAAGGAGAATTCCCCAACCTGAGCCAAAGCCGCGCCGACTGTGAGCGCGTCTTTATAGCTTCGGCCCATCACCTTCACCCACACAGCGGCCGTAATGCTTTTACAGACAATGATGACCAAAACAATCCCTAACACATGCAAAGGATTTTCGATAATGATCATCGGGTTAAAGAGCATTCCCACGCCCAAGAAGAAGATTACCGAGAAGGCGTCCTGAAGGGGTAGGGTTTGCAACGCGGCTCGATGAGAGTATTCACTCTCACGCATCATCATGCCGGCAAAAAACGCGCCCAAAGCGAAAGAAACATTAAAGATCTGCGCGCTAGCGTAAGCAACGCCAATGGCAATGGCAATTACACACAATGTAAAAACTTCTTGAGAACCGGTCTTAACGGCTTGAAAAAGCACCCAAGGCAAGACACGGCGTCCGATCACGAGCATGGACGCTATAAAACCGATAATCAATACAGTGGTTTCCAAAATGGCAACCGTCAGTGAGCCATCTCCGGGCGCATCCCCTTTAAAGAAAGTCGCAATAGAGGGCAAAAGCACCAAAAGAAGAACCGTGACCAAATCTTCAACAACAAGCCAACCGACAGCCAATTGACCTCTGGATCGCTGCAACCACCCTTTGGCTTCCAAGCCCTTCATCAAAACGACCGTTGAAGCACAAGATAGGGACAAACCAAGAATAAAGGCTTCCCCCCAGCTCCAACCCCACCAGTGAGCCATGCCCATGCCGATGGCCGTCGCGATTGCCATCTGAATAATGGCGCCGGGCAGGGCAACCGTTTTTACTCGGAGCAAGTCGGTTAAAGAGAAATGCAGGCCGACACCGAACATCAAGAGCATGACACCGACTTCGGAAAGTTCAGCCGCCAAGTCCATATCGCCGACAAAACCCGGAGTAGTCGGTGCAATACAAACGCCGGCTAAAAGGTAGCCGACCAAAGCGGGAAGTTTGACTTTAGTGGCTGCGAACCCCAAAACCAGAGCCAAACCGAGCCCCCAGGCCAAGGTCGCAATCAGTGCAAATTCGTGGTGCACGGGTTTTGTCCTAAAAAAGCAAAAAAATCAACGAACAAGGGAATTGACACCCATTAGAATTTTTTGGCGTCCAATGGTTAATTGTACGCATTCACGAGTGTTATTCGGGGATTTTTTTTATCTTTTTTTGCTGTTTCGACGGCTTTTTCTTTGCTCTTGGTCGTCTTGCTCGACACACTCAAAAATACTGTCCGCAATTTCTTTACGAGTTTCAATTAAAGCACTGACGTTGGAATCCAACTGACCGGAGCGAGAAATAAAGAAATCTCTGTCGCCTTCTTTATCCGATAAAGCCAACACTTTGACCTGAGGATCAATTTTTGCCACTTGATCGGCGATACTGCGGGCAATTAATGCTTCAGACGTTGTGATTAAAACCCAGCGAGTTTTTTCCAAATTCAGTTTGGATAAAACCAACGGGTGAGATGCATCAGCGAAAATAAAATGATCACCCCATTCTTGCTGCATAGAACGTTCGGCCTGCTTCTCAATGATGTAAGTGTCAAAATCAGTGTTCTCAAACTTCTTAAACAGCTCCCGTCCGGCAATACCCGCGCCGACAATTAAGATACGATTGCGAATGCCATCGCCATCTTCGTCTGAATCTTCTTGTTCGGCTCTCTGGATCAATTCAGGGAAAAAGCGCCTCATGAACGGACGCAGCCCCGCAAAAGAAATGGAGTTCAAAGCAATGGTAATTAGGCCCGCGGCCACAATAAGCGAGAGCTCTTCACGACCCGCCAGGCCCATGGAAACAGCCAGACCTGACAAAATAAACGAGAATTCACCTACCTGGGATACCGCCAAACCGACTGTAGCCGCATCAATTAAGCGGTACCCATGCCGACGGACCCAAAAACCGGCCACAGTGCTGTTGACAAAAACGACTAATAAAACAACGAAAATGATCTCAAAGGGGTGCTCAACCAATACCTTGGGATCAAACAACATACCAATACCTAAAAAGAAGATAACGGAAAAGGCGTCTTGAAGAGGTAACGTTTGTAAAGCCGCACGATGCGAATATTCGCTCTCGCGCATCATCATGCCAGCAAAAAAGGCCCCCAATGCGAAAGAGACATGGAAAATGGTGGAAGAGGCGTAAGCAACCGTAATGGCTATGGCAATCACGCACAGGGTAAAAAGTTCCTGCGAACCGGTTTTGACCGTGCGCATCAAAATCCAAGGTAAGACACGCCTGCCGATAATTACCATCGAAGCGACAAAGCCCACCACCAGTGTAGCCGTGCCCAAAATCTGACCTGACAACTGGGGCAAAGAGATGGATTCATTGGTGGATAATGTGCCGATTGTCGGCAATAAAACGAGCAAGAGTACCGTCACCAGATCTTGTACAACAAGCCAGCCCACGGCTAAACGTCCGCGCACGGTCTGAAGGATACCGCGTGCATCCAGTGCCTTGGTCATCACAACCGTTGAAGCGCAGGCAAGCGCCACTCCGAGAATAAAGGCCCCCGTCAATGGCCAATCCCAGACAAAATAGGCCATGATCGTGCCGATCACGGTTGTTGCCGTCATCTGCAAGATGGCTCCCGGCACCGCCACCGCTTTTACTTGCAAAAGATCCTTGAGTGAAAAATGCAGACCGACGCCAAACATCAACAAAATGACACCGACCTCAGAGAGCTGACCGGCTAATTCCAAATTCCCGACGAAACCGGGCGTTGTCGGAGCAATACAAACACCGGCTAACAGGTAACCGACCAAGGCCGGCATACGGATAAGACTGACTAAGTATCCGAAAATCAAAGATAATCCCAACCCCCAGGCCAGTGTAGTGATCAGTTCAACTTGATCGGGCATGTCCGCAATTTCCACAAAAATATTTGTCGTCGGAGTATAAAACTTTTAAGCCGACAACCATACAAAAAGGGGGTGTTGATAAAGTCGGCTGTCGCCGATGAGATCAATGCCCCTTAATTTATCAATTCAATCCACAAAATGTGGCCCAGGGAGTCGAACCCGG
>CAJMEC010000046.1 GCA_905212345.1 uncultured Sutterella sp.
CGGCTATCCTCGGCGAGGAACAGACGTTTGAAAATAGTGTACTGGATAGGATCGGTGTCTTGGAATTCATCGATTAAAATCCCGTCGTAGCGGCTTTGAACGCGCTCAACAAAAGCCCGGTTATCGAGTTCTTCGTACATATCTAAGAGCAAGTCATTAAAGGAGCGGATGCCGCTTTCGCGTTTTTTTCGCTTTAACGCTTCCGGCGCTTTTTCGATAAATCGTCTCAGCAGTAAACGAAGGCTCTCTTCCAAGCTTTTCTGATCCTGCGTTTCTTTCCACTCTTTTTTATCGTGCTGACCTGTTTTCTGATCAATGAAAAGAAGGTCATCAAAGAGTTTGACAGTGGCATTCTTAGGAGCGGAATTTAGCGCGTTGAGAATCTCCTCCCACGGTTTGGTGTCAAGGAGCAGTTTCTTAAATTCATCATTATCTGAAAGCGTTAATGCCTCACGTAAAAACGCTTCAATGACTTCTTGTCGAAGGTCGCTATCGTCTCCGATTTCAAAGTCAAAACCTTCTGAACTCGAGAACTTGTGTTCTTCGAGCATCTTTTGGCAAAAGCTGTGGATGGTGCAGATAGAAGCATCGTCAAGTCTATCGATTGCATCTTGAAAAATGGTTGGATCAATTTCAGCCTCGCGCCACTTTTTGATCAAGGCAATGAGCGTAGGATCGTACCGTGTGTCTTCATCCCGGCTATCATCGTAGGCCTGTTGCGCGCGAATTAAAATCTCGCGCACGCGCATCTTCAATTCAGCCGTGGCGGCTTTGGTGAAAGTTACCAGCAACAGTCTTTCAATCGGAATCCGTTCTTCAACAATCAGGCGCAAGACAATATGAATGAGTGAGTATGTCTTACCCGTGCCGGCACTGGCTTCAATGAGTTTTCGGCCGCAAAGAGGCGAGTCGATGACATTAAATTCCTTTCTCATTGTTGCGCGCCTCCAAGCATTAAATTTTCAAAGTTTTCAGTGAGCAATTGCATGGCCTTCGTTCTCTTGCCTTTGTCCTCTTTCGGGAAAACGGCATCCGGCGTTATGGCTTTAAGCGCATTGTCTAAAAACGCCGTGCTGTAGCCTTTGATTGTTTCATAGTCGCGACCGCGCCACATGGCCGCTTCGACCGCATTGTCATATTTTGAGGTGATGACACAGGCTTTTTGGATAGTCTTCACCATCAGCTCAATTAAGCTAAACAAAAAATAGCGGGCTATGGGCTCTTCAATGGCTTTGAAAATACTCAAAACCGGTTTTTCGTTCATATTTAAAAGTAGCAAATTAACCGGAACACCCATTGCACAAAGGATGGCCGCTTTGGCTTGAGCGGTTACACTGCCGCTCTTGGAATAGGCTAATTCAAGCAGATACGGCGTATCGTTTTCAGTACTGCTTTGCCAAGCCATGGGATCTTTTTCCCTTTGCTCATCTTCAAGGTGAAAAGTGATTGTTTGGATATTTTCAGCCAAAAGCGTTTTAAAGGGGTAAAGATTTTCCAGAGGCAAAGAAATCGTTTGCATATCGCTTTTACCGCAAGAGAGAATTTCAGCTCTTACCGCTTGGGTTTCATTGGCCTTTTCAACTTCCTCTTCATATTGCAGGATACGGGTTTCTTGATTTCCTTTAGTCGGATCCAAAGCTATTTTGTTCAAAATGGCCTGGGTGCAATGACCGTCAGCGAGCGCCTGCATGAGTTCTCGTCTCAGCAACGACAATTCAAGCCCGTCCTTGCTACCGAATAGGGGAACGCGATCCTGGAGTCCGTTTTCATATTGTCTGAAATCCAAACGCTTTTGAAGCCACACGGCAGGATCTTTGTAAAAAGCCAGAACATCTTCCAAGTAAAGTGTGGAAGAAAAGAGTTTCTCGTCAAGGGGGCCGGTGAGCATCTGAGGCTCTAAGCCCTGATAGTTAGTTTCACGGGCCTTTTTCAGCGCATCAAGTGTCTCGCCCATGAAACTTTTCCAATAACGCGTCGGGCTTAATCGGAAATTGTCTGCGGCGGTGTCCGTAAGCGTTATTTCAGTGCTAATCGTATCGGCCATGCGCTTTTTGGCTTCCAGCTTTGTTTCGTTATCTTCGGGGGCTGCATTTTGAGTGAGAAAATCCAGTAAATCGACCACAACGGGTGAGGCGTTAAGAGGCGCTTTCTTATCGCTTCCGACGCAATAGGAGCATACAAAACGATTGCGAGCGGCAAGGAAAAGATCGAGAAAGACGTTTCGATTATCGGATCGGCTGTCACGATCATTTTGTCGCTTAAGTGCGTCTGTGCCCATAAGATCAAATTCTTCAAAACGCTGATTGCCCGGGAAACCAGATTCTTCGCCTAATCCAATGATGATGATAACTTTATAGGGAAGTCCTCTGAAAGTACTCATCGGCGCAAGAGTCAGGCGGCCGATCGCAGGATTTTTGTCCGAGGATTCGCTGATTCTGTCCTCAAGGGCTCGCCAGTACACACAAAGGGGCATGGTAATCGGTTCAGGAACGGTGGTCAGTGCCAGTTCCTGCACTCTTAGATCATTTCTGACACTCATGAGCGCCAACTTGTCAGCGTTATTGCCGAAAAAGCTCTCCAAGAGGTTGTGAGTCCATAAAGATAGATCTGCAGGCAGTGCTTCATCGCCTAAAGCTTTTATACTGCTGAAAGCTTCTTTGAGTTTGTCGGCAAGTCGGCATAGTTTTATAAAGAGTGACTGATTGTCTGCTAAACCTGCAAACGGATCACTACCGTGCTGCACTGGCAAAATGTCATCCGTGCAGGTTAAAGTGTCTTCTTTAAAAACGTAGCCCCAGCTTAACCGTTCGATGGCACGTTCCAGAGTTCCCTCAACGGCCTCAGATAAAGCGGCCTGAGAAAAATCCGGATGAGTCGCTTTTAGATGTTCGGCATTAATTCCGCTTCGAAAACCGGCCGCTAAAAGCCAGTCGTGCAATACATTGAGATCATCGAGTTTTAAATCGAGCGCTCGGGCGACAGCGGGAAGCTCCAGCCAAGCATTGAGCGCGGGCAGGGTAATACCATTCATGAGCAATTTACCCAGATCAACAAGGGATCGCGCATTCATATCGGCATCGGTAGCCGTTTGCCCGAATATTTGATAATCCATTCGGTATTGCGGTGGCAGCGCTCGCATACAAGCTTCAAAGACGGGAGCTGTTTTATCGATTTCAGGTGTTGTAATGAGCACATCTTCCGGTTTAAGCGCCAGAGAACGATCGGCGAAGAAGGCCTGAATCATATTGATGGCGTTCTGGACTTCTCGGGTTAACGTTGGCGCCTTGATAATTCTGACGGAAGGATCTGAAGGCGATATTTTTTCAGGCAACCCCTGGGCTGAGTTTTGTAAAAGGGCTTTTTGAGCTGTGTGAAGCAATAACTCAGAGTCCTGAACGAGATCTAATCGCTCTGTTTGGGCTTGCGTCCAAATATTAAGCTTTTGCAGTGGGGCGCTCGTAAGATCGGGAAGTTTTTCCGGCTCGTGCCCGGCATTTTCCTGGCCGTCAGGTGTAAAAGTCCAGAAGCGGTTGATCATTGCCCGGGTGGAGGCAGCGTTTTTGCGTAAAAAATTCAAAGCTTCGCTTTTTTCAGAATCAAGATCCGAATAAGAATCAAACCAGTACTCCACACAGGGATTCAAGAGATAAACATAAACCTTATGACCATGTTCGGACAGCAATTTAATGATCGGCAACATCAGCGGCGAAATGCCGCTGGGTTCGAAAAAGTGCAAAGTTTCCGGTTCATTGGCGAATTTAATTTCGAGAGACTCCGGGTTTGCGTAAAGTCTTAATGTTTCCCGACCGTTCCAGACAGCGGTTTGTGAAAGTTTTTCCCAAATCGCTTTTTGCCAAATAAAGTCAGGATGCGCTTGGAGTGCTTTTTTCTCAGAAGACAGTTGCCTGTCATCAATTCCTCTATAGATCGTTTGGGGCTTGACACCGGAAAATCCCATCCATTCAGCAACCCAATCAAATCGGTAATTGACGTACTTATCAAAAACCGAGGCAATTTTGCGGGCAAGCTCATAGCGAGCCAGCGCTTTTTCCTTATCCGTCACTCGATGACTGAAGAAGGTTCTGAGCCGCTCATGACGGTTAATGAATTCGTCGTCAAGCACGGACCAGATAACCCAAAGGAAATCCTGGGCTTCCTCAGGTTCTCCGACACCGATGCCGGCGTAGTTATGAAACCAGGATCGAGTTGTCCAAAAGTCCACTCCGGAGCAGATTCCGTTTGCCTGCGCAAGGTGCTGACGCAGGCGATTATTAATAGCGCCGGTGGCGGAAATCACACGGACTCGTTCAAAAGGATCGGCCGATTGTTTTTTATCTTCAGTGATCTCAGTGGTTAAGTAGGCTTCTAAGATCTCGTAAGCGTTGCTGTAGACGGTTTTTAACATCGTTGGTTCTTCTTTAATCAGTCAATCGGCTTTTTTTCAATTCGGACAATACCGGCTATATCTTTCCAGGTATTAATCCAACCGCTTAACAATAAGCTATCTTCAATTTCAACGTTAAGTTCATAGTGTCCGTTGTCGAGCTTGTTAATCGTTTGAGTACGATTGAAAGGAGCCTCAGTCAGATTAAGTGCAGTGATTTCATTGACAAACTCCATCGTTAACAAAATAGTGCGAGTGTCAACGTTGGAATAATTAAAGTGGTGTTCTTTGACATAGGCTTTAATATCAAAATTTTTCTCTTTTGGAGCCCAATCATTTAAAAGCGTGGCATCGCTTA
Organism: uncultured Sutterella sp.; assembly: GCA_905212345.1. Taxonomy (GTDB): domain Bacteria; phylum Pseudomonadota; class Gammaproteobacteria; order Burkholderiales; family Burkholderiaceae_F; genus Aphodousia. The sequence continues at coordinate 4,743 of CAJMEC010000046.1, forward strand.
TTCGATGCAAAGCCAGATGGCGTATGTCCGTGTAGCCGTCAAAGCGGCAAACAAGATACAAACGGATATCCTGCTGAACGAGTCCCAGGGGTGAAACGTTTTTTGTCTTTTCGTGCCCTTCGGCATTGTGGTAGACAATCTTCAGTTTCTTATTTTCAAAGAGGGCATTAGAGACCGCCTCAAAAATTCTCGGTTTTATGTTGGGCGGAATTTGCGGCAGGCTGTTAGAGACCACTGCAATTTTATTTAGCCACTCATTTTCATGGGTAATGCGTCCTTGAATGCCGTCAAGCGTTTGTCTGGCCGCATCAAAAAACGGTTGCATTGCCTTATTCAATTTCCCAGGCAGCTGGTATCGCAAATTTGCTTCGATTAATCGAAGCATGAGCGCTTCTTGGGCCGAAAGATTGGTAAAGGGGAAGGGGGAAGTATCCGTCCCCATGCGGTAGCTGAAAGGCTTGGAGTTGTCATTTCTCTCAAGCGGGAGGCTTCCGCTTTCATAAAGCTGTTTCAAGTAACGCTGAAGGGTGAGGGTTTGAATATTGATTCCGGAGGCCAGAAGACTATTTTGAATTTCTTGCGTGGAAATGAAACGATGACGCGGAATACGTTTAATTACTTCCAAGTAAAGCAGAGCTTGGTTGATTGCGTTCATTTGTCTTGCCATATGAGTTTCTCTCCACAAAATGATCGCATTCATTCTATCAATTTAAGATGGAAGCAATACTTTCAAAAAGCACGGCTTATTAAATTTTGAAAAAACGGAGGCGATTTCTGACAAACTACTGCGCTTGTTCTTTTTCGGCTGATTTTGCCGAATGGATTTTCCAAGTTGCAAACAAAAGCAAAAAGCCGATACCGGCTAGAACACTGGCCGGCACGCAAGACCAGTTTTCCGGGTGGCCAGCTTCAATTGGAAGACCTCCCAACCAAGCACCGACAGCGTTGCCGAAGTTAAACGCGACTTGTCCCATGGCGGCAGCTAAAAGTTGTCCTTCTTTAGCATTTTGGAGAATGAGAACTTGCTCCGGTCCCGAAATAAAGAAAACACAACCGGCTGCAATAACAGTTAGTGCGACTGCAATCCAAGTTAAATGTGTGCTGAAAAATAAAAGTGCAAGCGAGCAGCAAAGAACCGCTTGACCGAGACAGGCTAAAGCCGCATTACCGACGCGTCTTGATAATTTGGCGGCCAGAAGATTTCCGCAAACCATGCCAAAGCCCGCCAGTGTTATCACTACGCTCATCAAGGAAGCTGGTACGGAGGCTAAATTTTCCATTATAGGATTCACATAGCTGTAATAGGCAAAAAATCCTCCATTGCCAAAGCCGATGGCTCCCAACACGAGCCAGGGAACCAAATAAGTCAGAAACCTAAACTGAGCAGAAAAACCGTGATCTGGCAACGCCCGTAACGCAGGAATCCAAAGTTTTATTCCGATAAAAACTAACGCTGCAACCGCAGCAACAATCAAGAAAGCAAGTCGCCATGTCACCGCCCATGAAAGAAAGCTTCCCAGCGGCACACCAATTAGATTGGCGACAGTCATGCCGGCGACCATCAAACATACATCTTTGGAAGCTTCGCCTTTCTTTGCCAATTGCGTGGCTACAATAGCTCCCACACCGAAATAAGCTCCGTGCGGCAGTCCTGCAATTAGACGCGCGCCGAGCATGCTCCAATAATCAAAGGCAAAAACAGTCAAAGTGTTGCCAAAAAATATGAATCCGACAATCAGCAAAAGTAATGTTTTAAGCCCAAGATTTCTTGCAAATATGACCATCAAAAGTGCGCCGATGCACACGCCGGCGGCGTAAGCCGAGACAAAGTGACCGGCTTGCGGAATGCTGACGTTGAGTTCTGCCGCCACACTGGAAAGAATGGACATCATGCAAAATTCGGCAATTCCTAAAGCCAATGTTCCAAGACTTAAGGCGATCAAGTGTTTTTTCACGGTAATCCTTTTTTTGTTACGCCTGGTAGGATACTCTGATCGAGTTTGCCGATAATGCTTTTTTCTAATTGATTTTGTCTATCTGAATGATTGTTTCTAATTGGATTGAGCCATTTAAACTTTAAATGCCACTTTAAGTTTGCGACAATTTCACCATTAAAACAGTTCTAAGTGCTTGAGATGGAAACTGCCAATCTGATAACAATGATAGGGTGGGCCGCCAGCGGTACTGGCTTTACCTTTATGATGACGTCGCTCGGGGCCGCCAGTGTTTTCTTTTTCAGAAAAAAAATTTCTGAAAATGTGCATCGTATGGCTTTGGGGCTTGCCGCCGGTATTATGATCGCCGCTTCTGTCTGGAGTCTTTTGATTCCGGCGATGGAGGCTGCGGAAGAAGCGGGAGGCGCCGGCTGGTTGCCGGCATGCGGAGGCTTCATTTTAGGGGTCGCTTTTTTACTCTTGCTCGATGAACTGTTGCCTCATTTACACCCCGGTTCGCAAAAACCGGAAGGTCCTCAATCACACTTATCACGGGCTTCACTGTTATTTTTCGCCGTTACGCTTCACAACATTCCCGAAGGCATGAGCGTGGGGCTTTTATTTGTTGTAGCCGGTCAAACAGGCGATCCTCTGGCGCTTTCGGCGGCATTTGTCTTGGCATTGGGCATGGGTATACAAAACATTCCGGAAGGCGCTGCCGTCTCGTTACCCTTAAGACAGGAAGGTTACAGCGCAAAGAAAGCTTTCGCTTTTGGAGCCCTTTCAGGGTTGGCTGAACCCGTGTTTGGTGTTTTGGTTGTGCTCTGCGCCTCTTGGATTACACCCTTTATGCCATGGCTTTTAGCGTTTAGTGCCGGAGCCATGATGTATGTGGTGGTTGAAGAATTAATTCCTGAGGCCCATTTAGGTGAGCACTCTAATATCGGTACCTTAAGTGTCATGTCGGGCTTTGTCTTAATGATGTTGCTCGACTGCGCGCTCGGTTAAACGACTAATGTTTTTTAGTAGCTCGAACCAATAGCATCATCGGCCGTCTGAGCTCATCCTTCATGGAGGCGATATTGAGCATACTTTCGGGCGGCCGCGCTTCAATGACAGCATCAAGGTTAAAGTGATTGTCAATCAGTCCCATCAGAATCTGCGTTAGAGTATGGTGGTATTTTGTTACGGCAGATCCTAGAAAGTGCGTCTGTCTTGGGCCCGAGAAAAAATAATTATCAATGGGCCAGTATTTTGGCTTTTTGTCCTCTCCATAGGTCCAATCTTGATCAATGCCGGCAGTAAAAACCGGATGCTCAATATTTAAAACAAAGGTTCCGCCCGGTTTTAATGTTCTATGAATTTTTTCAAATATATCTTCAAGGTCCTCCACGTAATGCAGAGCTAGGTTGGAGATAACAAAATCCCAGAAATTTTTGGGAAAGGCATAGTTTTGAATGCTGCAGACTTTGTATTCAATGGCCTGGTCAAAATTTCTTTTTCTTGCCTGTTCAATCATCTTCGCGCTTGCGTCAATCCCAAGAACCTTGAAAGCGCCTTTTTGAACACAGTATCGGCAGTGCCAGCCGTAACCGCATCCGAGATCTAAAACACTTTTTCCTTTGAGATTGGGGAAAAGGAGTTTGAGCTGATGCCATTCACCCGCAGCTTCTAATCCTTTTTGGCTTCTTGCCATGGTTGCATAAGCATTGAAAAAGTCCGTATTGTCGTAAATCGTGTTCATAGGCTTTTTAAGACTAACTATTCTCTGTCGTGGCTATTTCAACTAAATTGCCGTCCGGATCTCTCAAATAGTAGGAAATGATCTGTCCCGTTGCTCCGGTACGACGGACAGGTCCCAATTCAATTCTAACATTTTGTGCTTTTAAGTAACTTTCTACTTCTGGCGCCTGTAAAGGAGTCAACAGACAAAAGTCAGCGCTGCCACTGGTGGGGAAAGACGCGTGGGGTTTGAGCGGTTGATCGGATTGATGGAAGTTAATTTTTGATGATCCGATTTGCACGGCAAACCGGTCACCTCCAAAACGGATCACGGTGCAACCTAGCTGTTGCGCATAAAAACGTATCGATTCCTCAATATTCTTAACAGTAAGGACGATGTGGTCAATCCCGGACAGCGATAATTTTTTTGTCATGCATAACTCGCAATAGGCCTCGAGCGCAGGCCTAACCGTTAAAGAGACTCGCTCGCAAAATCAGCCAAACGACTTCTTTCTCCGCGTTGTAAAGTGATGTGGCCGGAATGCTCCCACCCTTTGAAGCGATCGACTACGTAAGTCAAACCGGAAGAGCCCTCGGTGAGGTAGGGGGTGTCGATCTGAGCGATGTTGCCCAGGCAAACAATCTTGGAGCCGGGGCCCGCGCGGGTGATGAGCGTTTTCATCTGTTTTGGCGAAAGGTTCTGGGCTTCATCGATAATCACGAACTTATTTAAAAATGTCCGACCTCGCATAAAGCTCATACTCTTTACTTTGATCCGACTGCGGATAAGGTCGTTGGCGGCATGCCGACTCCAGTCGCTTCCCGAATCAATGTTATTGAGTACTTCCAAGTTGTCTTCAAGCGCTCCCATCCACGGCAGCATCTTTTCTTCTTCCGTACCGGGCAGAAAGCCGATTTCTTCACCAACGCTGACAGTTGCCCGCGTGAAAATAATTTCAGAAAAGCGCCGCATATCCAACGTTTGTGTCAATGCTGCGGCAAGGGTAATGAGGGTTTTGCCGGTGCCCGCCTGACCCAACAGGGTGACAAAGTCAATGTCCGGATTCATCAATAAGTCAAGCGCGAAACACTGCTCACGGTTTCTGGCGGTGATCCCCCAGACGGAGTGCTTGTTTTGCATATAGTCACGCACGACGCAAAGAGTGGCGGTTTTGCCTTCAATCTTTTTGACTTGGGCGAGGAATGAATCGTCGGGTAAATAGACAAAAAGGTTTGTAAACCAATCTTTAACCAAAGGACCGGTAATTTTGTACCAAGTGCGTCCGTCTTCTTTCCAACTTTGCATCTTTTTGCCGTGCGTTTCCCAAAAATCTTCAGGAAGTTGCACACGGCCCGAGTAGAGCATATCGGTATCGTCAAGCGTCTTATCCGAGAAATAGTCTTCGGCCGCAAGACCCATGGCTGTTGCCTTAATGCGCATGTTGATGTCTTTGGAAACCAGGACAACGGAGCGTTCTTTTTCCTTATTTTGCAGGGCTTGAACGACGCCCAGGATTTGGTTGTCAGCCTTGCCTTGAGGCAGCCCTTGAGGAAGCTGCGCTTCGAGTGTTTGCGTTTGGAAAAAGAGTTTTCCCTGGGCTTCGGTGTTCCCTAAGGCGCTTAATTCAATGCCTTCGGTGATATTGCCGTCGCTGTGACCTAAAAGTTGGTCAAGATAACGGGAAACCTGTCGAGCATTACGCGCAACATCGCTCATCCCTTTTTTATGACCGTCGAGCTCTTCAAGCGTAATCATTGGCAAAAATACATCATGTTCCTCAAACTGAAAAAGCGAGATCGGATCATGCATGAGCACGTTTGTATCGAGCACAAAAAGCTTTTTGCCGTGTGTCTTTGCTCGATAGCCCTTTTGTTTTTTCGGTAAGCTCTCTTTTTTCTCGAGTAAGTCAGCCGCTTTGGGTGCTTTGACACGCTTGACGGTTCTGTTTGTTTCAGAAATGACAGGTTTTTCTTTGACTTCTGTTTTCAAACTTTTCGGGTTGGATGCGGCCTTAACCGTCATTTCACTTTCTTTCAAAATAGAACCCATTGCTTTGGGCAGGGGAGGCAACGGCATACTTTTTTCCTTATTGCAACGATTGCAAATGTTCAAGAACAGCCTGAGCGTGTCCGGCCACTTTCACTTTTCTCCATTCGGCGCAAACGACGCCCTGAGGATCAATGAGGAAAGTGCTTCGCTCAATGCCCATGTATTCGCGACCGTATAGTTTTTTCAGTTTGATGACGTCAAAGGCTTTGCAAAGCGCTTCTTCGCTATCGCTAATTAACGCGAAGGGGAAACCCTGCTTGTTGCAGAAGTTGGTGTGAGTTTTGATTGAATCTCTGGAAACGCCAATCACTTCACAGCCGGCCTCTTTAAATTGCGTGTAAAGCGCGGCGAAGTCGCGGCCTTCCATCGTGCAGCCGCTGGTATTGTCTTTGGGATAAAAATAAAGGACCGTGTAGTGGCCTTTGAACATTTCGGAAGTGATTTCTCCAGTGGTAGCCTGGGCAGAGAATGGAGCAATCGGCTGATTTAAAGTAACGCTCATCGCAAATCCTTTTAATGTAAACGCTTAAAGCTTAACAAAGCTTTTGCTTCTTGGCGTACAATCATCGCAATTTTTTGTGAATTAGCTATGACAAAAGACGGTCCTCTTTGGTTAGTGGTTGTTAGTGTTGCTACCGGTGCCACCTTAGGTGCGATGATCCGGTGGTGGCTTACCTATGCCTTTAACGGCACCTCTTGGTTCCTGTCTTCTCCCCTGGGAACGCTTTTGTCTAATCTTTGCGCGGCCTACCTGATGGGAATGGCTTTGGCCTGGCTTTCGACGCGGCCGGAAATCAGTCCTGCGGTGAGACTTTTTGTGATCACCGGTTTTCTCGGGGCTTTTTCCACGCTGACAGCGGTTTTGGGAGAAAACCTGCACTTTATGCTGACCGGCCAGTGGCTAGCTTCTCTTGAACATTTCCTGATGCATATCGGCGGCTCTTTTATTGCATTAGTCCTCGGTGTGCTGACTATTCGCGGGCATCTCTGACTTTGATCCGTTTCTTTTCTTTTGTGTGACAATCTATTTCAAGTTGTCATTAACTTATTGAAAAATAAATAAAAAATATCTTTTTCTTTTCTCTTGAAATTTCTAAACCCTACCCCATATAGGAGTTAGAAAGATTGTTTTGCCGGTTCTGGAAACGGGCAAAGCAGAAGGAAAGAAAACAATGAGACAAGATAAATTAACGACAAAATTCCAACAAGCTTTGGCTGACGCACAAACAATTGCGCTTGGCAACGACAACCAAATCATGGAAGACGTGCATCTTCTAGCGGCATTTTTGCGTGACGAAGAGGGATCTACGAAGTCGCTGCTTCAGAGAGCCGGTGTGTCGGTTCAAAGGCTTGTCCAAGAGGTTGAAGACACGGTTCGCCGTTTGCCGAAGGTAAGTGGTACCGGGGGTGATATCCAGCCCGGGCGCAACCTGATCAATTGGTTGAACCTCACTGAAAAGGAAGCCATGGCTCACGGTGATGAATACATTTCCGTGGATATGGCGCTTTTAGCTTTGACGCAAGCTCAAGGGGAAGCTTCCCGTATTGCCAAACGCTGCGGTTTAACCCGTAAAGCGCTTGAGGCTTCTATTGCAGAAGTGCGGGGAGGAGACTCGGCTGATAATCCGGACGCTGAAAATCAGCGCGAAGCTCTCAAAAAATACACCATTGATTTAACCGCCAAAGCTCGTGAAGGCAAGCTTGACCCGGTTATCGGGCGTGATGATGAAATTCGTCGCGCCATGCAGATTCTGCAGCGCAGAACGAAAAATAACCCTGTTTTGATCGGTGAACCCGGTGTCGGTAAGACGGCCGTGGTGGAAGGTTTGGCCCAGCGTATTGTCAATGGTGAAGTGCCCGATACGCTGAAAAACAAACGGATTTTAAGTTTGGATATGGCAGGCTTGATTGCCGGAGCCAAGTACCGTGGGGAATTTGAGGAACGTTTAAAGAAGTTGCTCAAAGAGGTTACACGCGCTAACGGTCAGATCATTTTGTTTATCGATGAATTGCACACTGTGGTTGGAGCCGGCAAGACCGAGGGCTCGATGGATGCGGGCAATATGTTAAAGCCGGCTCTTGCCCGCGGTGAACTTCACGTGATCGGGGCGACCACGCTTGACGAGTACCGCAAGTATGTTGAAAAGGACGCCGCGCTTGAACGCCGTTTCCAAAAAGTGATGGTCGATGAACCAAGCGTTGAGGATACGATTGCTATTTTGCGTGGACTGCAGGAAAAGTACGAGGCTCACCATGGCGTAGAAATTACTGACCCGGCTATTGTGACAGCGGCGGAGTTATCGCACCGGTACATCACCGATCGTTTCTTGCCCGATAAGGCAATTGACTTGATCGATGAAGCGGCCGCGCGCGTGAAGATGGAAATCGACTCCAAACCGGAACCGCTCGATAAGCTTGATCGCCGAATCATTCAATTGAAGATTGAACGTGAAGCGATGAGGAAAGAAACCGATGAGGCCAGTAAAAAACGGCTGGCCGCGATTGAAGACGAAATCACGGATCTGACCAAGCAGTACGGTGACTTGGAAGAGGTCTGGAAGAAGGAAAAAATCGAGGCGCTCGAAGCTAAGAAAGCCCGTGACGATATCGATAAGACTCGCCACCAAATGGAAGAGTACCGTCGTCAGGGACAATTCGAAAAGCTTGCCGAGTTGCAATACGGTGTGTTGCCCAAGCTTGAGGAAAAGCTGAGAAAAGAAGAATCAAAGAAAGGCGAGATGAAGCCTAAGCTCTTGCGCACGAGCGTTGGAGCGGAGGAAATTGCCGAGGTGGTTTCCCGTGCAACGGGTATTCCGGTTTCCAAGATGATGGAAGGCGAACGTCAAAAGCTTCTTCACATGGGTGAAGCGCTTGAACGTCGTGTGGTGGGACAACCTGAAGCCGTTAAAGCCGTTGTTGAAACGATTTTGCGCTCCAGGGCCGGTCTGTCTGATCCGAATCGCCCCTATGGTTCGTTCCTTTTCTTAGGACCGACCGGTGTCGGTAAGACAGAACTGACGAAGGCTTTGGCAGAGTTTCTGTTTGACACAGAAGATGCCATGATCCGTATCGATATGAGCGAATTCATGGAAAAGCACTCGGTGGCTCGTTTAATTGGCGCGCCTCCGGGATACGTGGGTTATGAAGAGGGCGGCTATTTGACGGAGGCCGTTCGCCGTAAACCCTATAGCGTCATTTTGCTCGATGAAGTGGAAAAGGCGCACCCGGATGTCTTTAATGTCTTGCTGCAGGTCTTGGATGACGGTCGTATGACCGACGGTCAGGGCCGGACAGTGGACTTTAAGAATACGGTCATCATCATGACGAGTAACTTGGGTTCTCATGAAATTCAGTCGCTTGTCGGAGCCGGCAAAGATGAAATCCGGACCGCGGTGATGGCGCAGGTGCGCGAGCACTTCCGCCCGGAATTCATCAACCGTATTGATGAGATTGTGGTCTTTAATGCTTTGGGTGAATCGGTGATTAAAGATATTGCCAAGATTCAACTGAAGAAATTGGCCACTCGTGTCGAGGCTCAGGACATTAAGTTGGTTGTGACTGATGAAGCCTTAACGGAAATCGCCAAGGTTGGTTTTGATCCGCTCTATGGTGCTCGTCCCTTAAAGCGTGCGATCCAGGATATTGAGAAAGCTGTCGGAAAAGGAAATGTGGGAATTAACCTTGATCCTGCAAACCTGATCATGTACGGAAAGGCAAATCCGGTAGATGCTCTGGAGGTTTTCGGTGAGTATGTCATGGGAATTCACGGAAAAGATGGAAAATATC